>NZ_JBVHHE010000082.1:0-14100 GCF_055561235.1 Kitasatospora sp. NPDC022856
GGGTTGTTCCAGCCGAACGTGCGGGTCCAGTCGGTGAGTTCGGTGACGTCGAGGCGTTCGCCGGCGAACACGACGGTGCGCAGGGCGGTGCCGGTTCCGGCGTCGGTGCTGGTGGTGAGGGTGGTGGCGAGGGTGCGGAACGCGGAGGGGGTCTGGCAGAGCATGGTGATCTGCTCGGTGGTGAGCAGGTCGGCCATGTCCTGGGGGGAGCGGGCGACCATGGTGGGGACGACGACGAGGCGGCCGCCGTGGAGGAGGGCGCCCCACATCTCGAAGACGGAGACGTCGAAGGCGTAGGAGTGGAACAGGGCCCACACGTCGTCGGCGGTGAAGTCGATGCGTTCGCAGGCCGCGGTGAACAGGCGGGCGACGTTGGCGTGGGTGAGGCTGACGCCCTTGGGCCGGCCGGTGGAGCCCGAGGTGTAGATGACGTAGATCAGGTTGTCCGGACGCACGTCCGTGACCGGCGGGGTCGCCGGGCGGGCGTTGATCTCCGCCGCGTCGACGTCGACGAACACACGGGTCCCGGTGAACTCCAGCTCGTCCAGGGCGGAGTGGGTGACGAGCAGGTCGGCCTTGGCGTCGGCCAGCATGTAGGCGAGGCGGTCGGCGGGGTTGGCCGGGTCGAGCGGCAGGTAGGCGGCGCCGGACTTCAGGATGCCCAGCAGGGCCGGGATGAGGTCGGGTCCGCGTTCCAGGGAGAGGCCGACGATCCGCTCGGGGCCGGCGCCGAGGGCGGTGAGGTGGTGGGCGATGCGGTTCGCCCGCTCGTCCAGCTCCGCGTAGGTCAGGTGGGCCGAGCCGCTGGTCAGGGCGATGGCGTCCGGCGTCCGGGCGGCCTGGGCGGCGAACAGCTCGTGGACGCAGTCGTCCACCGGCTGCTCGACGGCGGTGTTCCAGGTGTCGAGCAGCAGCTCACGCTCCGCGGCCGGCAGGAAGTCGATCGCGGAGAGCCGGGCGTCCGGCGTCGCGGTGAGGCCGGCCAGCAGGTTCAGGTAGTGCGCGGCCATCCGCTCGATCGTGCCCCGGTCGAAGAGGCCGGTGGCGAAGCAGAGCCGGGCCTCCAGCGGCCCGTTCACGCCGTCGGTGATGTCCAGGGTGAGGTCGACCTTGGCGATCCGGTCGGCGGACTCGGGGCGCACGGTCAGGCCGGGCAGCTCGAAGGCGGGCGCCTGGTGCTCGCGGAGGATGAAGTCGACCTGGTACAGCGGCGTGCGCGAGAGGTCGCGGTTCGGCTGCAGCTCGTCGACGAGGCGGGCGAACGGCACGGACTGGTGCTCGTAGGCGTCCAGCATGGTGCGGCGGCCGGTCGCGAGCAGCTCGCGGAAGGTCGGGTCGCCCTGCCAGTCGAGGCGGTTGACCACGACGTTGATGCCGTAGCCGATCAGCCGCTGGAGCTCGGGGCGGGCGCGGCCGGAGACGGTGACGCCGACGGGGATGTCGGTGGTGCGGGTGTAGCGGGAGACCAGCGACTGGAAGGCGGTGAGCAGGACGACGAACCGGGTGACGTCGTTCTCGGCAGCCACCCGCTGGGCCCGCTCGGCGAGTTCGGCCGGGATCGTGAAGGTGACGGCGTCGCCGGCGGACTCGCGGCGGGCGGGGCGGGGGCGGTCGGTGGGCAGGTCGATGATCGGGACGTCGGACAGCCGGCCGCGCCAGTAGTCGAGCTGGCGGTCGAGCACGTCACCGCTCAGCTCCCTGCGCTGCCAGGCGGCGAAGTCGGCGAACTGGACCGGCAGCGGGGCGAGCGGGGAGGGCGCGCCGGTGGTGAACGCGGTGTACAGGGCGCCGAGTTCCTCCGCGAAGACGCCCATCGACCAGGCGTCGCACGCGATGTGGTGGAAGGTGACGACCAGGATGTGCCGGTCCTCGGCGAGGGCGAGCAGCCGGGCGCGGACCGGCCAGTCGCGCTCCAGGTCGAACGGGGTGACGATCTCCTGCTCGGCGAGCTCCCGGGCCCGCGCCTCGCGGTCCTGGACGGGGACGTCCGCCAGGTCCACGACGGGGAACGGCGGGGCCGCGGGAGCGTCGACGATCTGGACCGGCTCCTCGCCGGCCAGCAGGTAGCGGGTCCGCAGGATCTCGTGGCGGGCGACGATCTCCGTCCACGCCGCGCGCAGGGCGGCGCGATCCAGCGTCCCGTCGAGCCGCAGCGCCAGCGGTACCAGGTACTCGGCGCTGTCGGGCTCCAGGCGGTTGAGGAACCACATCTGCTGCTGACCGAACGTGACGGGCAGCGGCTGGTCCCGATCAACCGTGGTGATCAGGGACCGGCGACCGCCCCGCTTGCCGGCCAGCCGGCGCCGCAGCAGCTCCTCGCGCTGCGCTGCCACGTCCTGCTTGGTCGACTTCATGTCGCCGGTGTTCATTCCTAGTTCTCCTTGGAGTTCGTGGCGGCGGCGCCGGCCGTGGCGGTGCTGGGGGCGAAGAGGTCCGACTCCGCGATCTCGGAGTCGCTCAGCTGCTCGATCTCGGCCCTGATCTGGTCCTCGATCGCCGCGGCCAGACGGCCGACGGTGGGCTGGGCGAAGACGGTGCCGATGGAGAGGTCGATGTCGAACTCGTCCTGGAGCTGGGAGGTCATGCGGATGGCCAGGATCGAGTGGCCGCCGAGCGTGAAGAAGCTGTCCTGCACGCCGACCCGGGGCAGTCCGAGCAGTTCGGCCCAGATCTGGGCGATCCGCTCCTCGGTGGGGGTGGTGGGCGGCTGGAAGCCGTCGTCCCCGGCGTCGATGTCGGGCAGGGCCCGGCGGTCGACCTTCCCGTTGGCGGTGAGCGGGATCCGGTCGATCACCGTGAGGGCCGACGGGACCATGTAGTCGGGGAGGCGCTCGGCGAGCGCGGCCCTGACCGGTTCGAGGTCGACGGGCCCGGTGCCGTCCGTGACCAGGTAGCCGACCAGCGACTTCTCACCGGTGGTGCTCTCCCGGACGATCACCACGGCGTCGCGGACCGGTGCCAGCTCCGACAGTACGGCCTCGATCTCTCCGAGTTCTATGCGGTATCCGCGCAGCTTGACCTGGGTGTCCATGCGGCCGAGGAAGGAGATGCTGCCGTCGGAGAGCACCCGGGTCAGGTCGCCGGTGCGGTAGAGGCGGGAGCCGGCCGGGCCGTAGGGGTTCGGGACGAACTTCTCGGCGGTCAGCTCGGGCCGGCCGTGGTAGCCGCGGGCCAGGCCCTCGCCGCCGACGTGGAGTTCGCCGGCGACGCCGACCGGGACGGGCCGGCCGGCCCGGTCCAGCACCAGGGTGGTGGTGTTGGGCAGCGGGCCGCCCAGCGGTACGGCGGCGGCCTGCGGCCGGTCCACGGGGTGCACGGTGGAGCCGATCGAGGCCTCGGTCGGTCCGTACTCGTTGATCAGCCGGCCGGGGCCGAGGGCCGTGAGCCAGCGGTTGGCGAGGCGGGCGGGCAGTTCCTCGCCGGCCACCAGGACCAGCCGGGCCAGTGCCGACATCCGGTCGTCGGTCAGCTGGTCGGTGAGCAGTTCGAGGTGCCCGGGGGTGAGCTTGACGAAGGCGTACGGCGCACCGGCCAGCAGCGTCTCGCCGAGGGTGGCGAGATCCAGGTCGGCGGGCAGGACGTGCACCGCGCGGCCGGTGATCAGCGGCACGTACAGGTTGGTGGCCGGCAGGTCGAAGGCGATGGAGCTGAACAACGGGGCGCCGCCCTCGGCGCCGTTCAGGTCGCGGGCCGCCCAGCGCAGGTGGTTGGCCAGGCCGCGGTGGTGCACCATGACGCCCTTGGGGCGGCCGGTGGAGCCGGAGGTGTAGATCGCGTAGGCGAGCAGCTCCGGGTCCCCGGAGCGGGCGGGCCGCTCGGCCGGGCGGGCCTCGACGGCGGCGCGGTCGGCGTCCAGCAGGACGAGGGCGCCCTGGTGGCCCGCCGTGGCGGAGGCCTGGTCGGAGGTGGTGACGAGCAGCGGCGAGCGGCAGTCGGAGAGGACGTGGCGCAGCCGCTCGGCGGGCAGCGACGGGTCCAGCGGCAGGTAGGCGGCGTCGGCCTTCCATATGCCGAGCAGGGCGGGGACGAGCTCCGGTCCGCGGGCCAGGCAGAGGCCGACGACGGTGTCGGGGCCGGCGCCCAGGGCGATCAGGTGGTGGGCGATGCGGTTGGCCCGCTCGTCCACCTCGGCGTAGGTCAGCCGGGTCTCGCCGGCGATCACGGCGACGGCGTCGGGGGTGGTCCGGGCCTGCTCCTCGAACAGGTCGAGGGTGGTGCCGGCCGGCCAGTCGGCGTGCTCGCCGGTGCCCCAGCCGGTGAGCTGCTCGCGGTCCCGCTCGGCCATGATCCCGGCGGCCGCGAGGGTGACGGCGGGCTCGGCGGTGACGGACTCCAGCAGGCGCAGGAAGTGGTCGGCCAGCCGCTCGACGGTGGTCCGCTCGAACAGCGCGTCGGTGTACTCGAAGGCGCCGCTCCAGGTGCCGTCGGCCTCGCTGCGGACGTAGAGGGTGAGGTCGGTCTTGGCGACCTGGCGGGCCGGGTGGAGGTAGTCGATGTCGGCGCGGTCGGGCATGCCGCCGATCAGCTGGCCGTCGTGCAGGTTGAAGGCGACCTGGTAGAGCGGGGTGCGGGACTGGTCGCGCTCGGGGCGCAGCTCGTCCACGATGTGCTCGAAGGAGAGGTTCTGGTGGGCGAAGGCCTCGCGGCAGACCACCCTGACCTTCTCCAGGGCCTCGGTGAAGGTCAGGCCCTCCGCCAGCCGGCAGCGCAGCACCAGCGAGTTGAGGAAGAAGCCGACGGTGCGGTCGACCTCGGGCCGGGTGCGTCCGGCGACCGGGGTGCCGATCACCACGTCCCACTGGCCGCTGAGCCGGGCGAGCACGGTACCGAAGGCGGTCAGCAGCGTCATGAACGGCGTGGCCTCGCGGCTCTGGCCGAGGTCGGTGACCGCGGCCATCAGGCGCTGCGGGATGTCGAAGGTGACGACGTCGCCGTGCGGGTCGCGCTTGGCGGGGCGCGGGTGGTCGGCGGGCAGCTCCAGCGGGACGAGCCCGTCGAGCGCGGTGCGCCAGTAGGCGAGCTCGTCGGCCAGCCGCTCCTTGGAGTGCCACTCCTGCTGCCAGCCGGCGTAGTCGGCGTACTGCACCGGGACGGCGGGCAGCCGCGGGGTGACGCCGGCCCGCAGGGCGGCGCACAGCTGGTGGAACTCCTCCTCCAGGACGGCGGCCGACCAGCCGTCGCAGGCGATGTGGTGGATGGTGACGAGCAGCAGCTGCTCGTCACCGTCGGCGGGGGTGCGGGCCAGGGTGGCGCGCCAGAGCCGGCCGGAGGCGAGGTCGAAGCCGGTCTCGAACTGCTCGCGGAAGAGCTCGACGATCCGCTCACGGCTGCCTTCGGCGCACCGCAGCTCGATCGGCAGGGTTTCGCCGATCTCCTGGAGCGGTTCGCCGTCGACGACGGTGTAGCGGGTGCGCAGCGCCTCGTGGCGGTCGGCGAGGGTGTCGAGCACCAGGCGGACGGTGTCGGCCTCGACGTCCCCGGGCAGCCGCAGGAACAGCGGGGCGGTCCACTCCGGGCTGGGCTCCATGGTGTCGAGCAGCCAGATCCGGCGCTGGCCGTACGAGAGCGGCAGCGGCCGGTCGCGCGGCACCGGGGTGATGCCGGCGGCGGTCGGCCGGGCGTCCGCGAGCAGGGCGACCTGCTCGCGGACGGTGACCGCGCCGAACAGGTCGGCGAGCACGATCGGGGTGCCGGTGGCCGCGTGGAGGCGCTTGGCCAGCTCGGTCATGATCAGCGAGTAGCCGCCGAGCTGGAAGAAGTTGTCGTCCAGGCCGACCTGCGCCACCTCCAGCAGCTCGGACCAGATCCGGGCCACGGTCCGCTCGACGGCGGTCACGGGGGCGACGTGGGCGGGGCGGCCGGGCGCGGTGTCGGCGGGCGCGGCCTGCGGGCGGTCGGCCTCGTCGAGCAGCTCCAGGACGCCGTCGCCCTGCCAGCGGACCAGGTCGCCGGTGGCGTGCATGCGGCTGCCGGTGGTGCCGTAGACGGCGGGGCGCAGCCGCTCGGCGGTGGTGCGCGGGTCGTCGAGGTAGCCGGCGCCGGCGCCGAGGCCGGCCGCGTTCAGCCGGCCGGGGACGCCCGGCGGGACGAGGTCGCCGTACTCGTCGAGGACGAGCAGCGGGATCCGGTCGATCGGGCGGCCGAGCAGGGTGTTCGGGCCGGTGCGGTCCGGGTCGACGGTGTGGGCGGTCACCGCGAGGGCGCCGTCGAGCAGGTGGACGCTGCACACTTCCTCGGCGCCGGCGGCGGTCAGGGCGCGCGCGGTGCCGGCGGTCAGCCCGGCGCCGGCGGCGAGCACCAGACGGGGGGCGGTGCCGGGCCGCAGGTCGGCGGCGGCGAGCAGCGCGGGCGCGCCGGCCAGTACGGTGGCCCGCTGCTCGGCGGCGACGGCGGCGAGGCCGGCGGGGTCGGTCACCGGGACGGCGGTGGCCCCGGCGGCCAGCGCGGCGAACAGCGGGGCGAACCAGCCGTCGGTGCCGCCGGCGCAGAGCACCCGGTCGCCCGGCTCCAGGCCGAACTCCTCGACCAGCCAGTCGATCTGGTGCAGTACGGCGGCCTGGTCGAGGACCAGGGTGCGGCCGGTGGCCGGGTCGTGGCGCAGCCAGGCGGCGTCGGTCGGTCCGGCGGGCCGGCCGGGGTGGTCGGCGGGCCGGTCGGCGAGGTCCCGCGCCAGCGCGCGGGGGCCGACGACCCGGGCGGCGCCGTGCCGCTCGGGCGCGTCCTCGTCCAGGGTGAGGACGAGCTCCACCCGGGCGGGCAGGGAGCCGAGCGGGAGGTCGGCGGGCAGGGGCAGGACGGCCGCGCCGGCGCGCCAGATGCCGAGGGCGGTCCGCGCGAACGCCGCCCCGGGGGAGAGGCGCACGCCGACGACGCCGCCGGGCGCGATGCCCGCCTCGGCGAGGAAGTGCGCCAGCCGGCCGGCGTGCTCGTCGAGCCGGCGGTAGTCGGCGCGGTCCTGGTGGTCGGACACGGCGATGGCGTCGGGAGCCCGGCGGGTCGAGCTCGCAATCAGGTCGTGCAGGGAAGGCCGCGGGGTCACGAGAGCTCCTCGCTCGGTGTCACGGTGGGGTGGGCGGTACGACGACGCGCGCTCTCCCGCGGCGGCCGGTGGGGGCCGCCGCGGGAGAGCGGGGTCGTTCAGTTGGCGGCGGCCTGGGCGGCCATCCGGGTGCGCAGGCTCAGCGGGCGCATGTCGGTCCACACCTCGCCGATGCGGGTGAGGCACTCCTGCTTGGTGCCGCCGGTGCCCTCGGCCCGCCAGCCGTCCGGCAGGGCGCGGTCCGCCCACCAGATCGAGTACTGCTCCTCGTCGTTGAGCACCACGAGGTAGCTCTGCTCGTCGACAATCTGCTCAGCCATGACGCTCCCAGGTCGGTTGAGGCCGGTGCCGCCATGGGCGGCTGGATGCACGGGACGGCCGAGCTGTTGGGCGGGCCGGCTGCCCGCACACTCGTCCGACTGCCCGGGAAGTCTGCGGTGGCCCGCTATAGACGCTCTATACCGCCGGATCCGGCCGTCGGCGTGCCTTCCGGCGCAGGTCACGAGGGGTGCGCGGGCCCCGGATCGGGGCGGTCCGGGGCGTGGTGGAAATCACGATTGCTTATATCGAGGGGTTTGCGGTGGCCGAAAAATGCCCTTCCGCCACCCTGGGTGTCCATTACTTGACTTCATGTCATTCGATGACAGAAACTCGACCGGGGGCGTGCAGGGAGTGACATTTCCGTGGCTCGGCCCAGCCGGGGGGCAGCCATATTCAAGGCCCCCGTGTGAAGAAGTTCAGAGATTCCTCGGGGGACGTTTCACCATGTCAGACCTGCTTCGCGTGATCAGACCGCGTCTGTGTCCAGCCTCTCCGCATTCCGACTGTCCAATGTCGACTGATTCTTGACGGCCCATCAGACCACCCTCCCTGGACAATTGGATTCACGGCAATGCTGGAGAAGCTGGGCCTCGGTGCCGAGGCCGGTTCGGTCTACAAAGAAATGCTCAAGGATCCGCAGAGCGGACCCGCCGACATCGCCGGCCGGCTCGGCTGGACCGAGGCCCGGGTGCGGTCGTCCCTGGACGAGCTCGCCCGCCTCGCGCTGCTGAGACCGTCCTGGCAGGACCCGGGCGTGCTGAAGCCGGTGGAGCCGGAGGTCGGGCTGCGCTATCTGCTCGACCGCCGGGAGGCCGAGCTCCAGCGGCGCCTGCTGGAGATCGAGCAGGGCCGTCGTGACCTCGTCGAGGTGGTCGCCGAGTACGCCAACCTGACCCGGTCCTCCCGCAAGAGCGCGGACGTCGAGGTGCTGGAGGGGATCGACTCGATCCGGCTGCGGATCGAGTCGCTGGCGACCGGCTGCACCGAGGAGGTGCTGGGCTTCGTCACCTCGGGGGTGATGTCCGAGGCGAACATCGAGGCCAGCCGCCCGCTGGACCTGCGGGTGCTGCGCGGCGGGGTCCGGCTGCGCTCGATCTACCTGGAGAGCATCAAGAACGACAACAACACCATTGCGTATGCTCATTGGCTGACGGACCAGGGCGCCCAGGTGCGCGTCGCGCCGACGCTTCCGCCGCGCATGGTGATCTACGACCGGTCCACCGCTATTGTTCCGGTGGACCCCGAGGAGACCCGCAGGGGCGCCCTCGTGCTGCGCGGCCACGGAGTGGTCGGCGCGCTGTGCGAACTGTTCGAGCGGGTCTGGCAGAGCTCCCTGCCGGTCGCCTCCGAGCCGGAGGCTCCGGTCGGCCGGGAACAGCCCGAACTGTCCCCGCGATCGCAGGCCATCCTGGTCCTGCTGGCCAAGGGCGCCACCGACGAGATGATCGCCCGCAGGCTCGGCGTCTCGGTCCGCACCGTACGGCGCGGCACCGCCGAGCTGGCCGCCCAGCTGGGCGCCAAGACGAAGTTCCAGGCCGGGATGATGGCGCTCCAGCACGGCTGGGTCGATCCCGCCCTGCTCTCCTGACACCGGCCGCCGCCGGACCCGGACCCGGGGCCGGCGGCGCTCGGCCCGGTCGGGAGCGTCGGCGGCCGGCCGGGCCGGGAACGCCGGTGCCGCGCCCGGCTGGACCCACCCGCCGCATCCCCGTCCTCGCGGGCCGGGCCGGCCGCCCCGTGCCACCGGGGGTGTAGCCAGCCATACCCCGGGACTGAATCCCAGGCCATTGAGCCGCACCCACCCCGACTGATGGGCTGAGACTATGAACGCCACGGACTTTGCCGTTGAACTCCGATCGGTCTGCCGGACCTACCGACGCGGACCCGAGCCGGTCGTCGGCCTGGACGACGTGAATGTCGGATTCCCCTTCGGGACCTTCACCGCCGTCATGGGCCCCTCCGGCTCCGGCAAGTCGACCCTGCTGCGGTCCGCCGCGGGCCTGGAGCCGATCGACCAGGGGGAGGTACGGGTCGACGGCACCGCCCTGGGCGGCCTGCGCGACAACGACCTGACCGTGCTGCGCCGGGAGAAGATCGGCTTCGTCTTCCAGTCCTTCAACCTGCTGCCCGCCCTGACCGCGGCGCAGAACGTGGCGCTCCCGGCCAAGCTGGCCGGCCGGCACCCCGCGCCCTCCGAGGTGACCGCCGCGCTGGCCGTCGTCGGCCTCGCCGAGCGGGCCGGACACCGGCCGGGCGAGCTCTCCGGCGGCCAGCAGCAGCGGGTGGCCATCGCCCGCGCGCTGATCACCCGCCCCGCGGTGCTGCTGGCCGACGAGCCGACCGGCGCCCTGGACACCAAGAGCGGCCGCGAGGTCCTGGCCCTGCTGCGCTCCATGGCCGACGAGCCCAGCCGCGCCGTGGTCATGGTCACCCACGACCCGGTCGCCGCCTCCTACGCCGACCGCGTGGTCTTCCTCCGCGACGGCCGGCTGGCCGGCTCGCTGGAGCGGCCCACCGCCGAGCAGGTCGCCGCCCGGATGACCGCGCTGGAGGCCGCGGCATGCTGAGCCTCGCCCTCGCCACCATCAAGCTGCGCTGGGCCTCGTTCGTCGGCAGCTTCGTCGCCCTGGCCTGCGGTGTCGCCCTGATGGCGACCTCGATCCTGGTCATGGCCGCCACCTCGGACATCCCCGACCAGGAACGCCAGCGCTTCTCGCAGGCCCCCGTCCTGGTGTCCGCCTTCCACACCCTGGACTTCAGGCGGGACGACGGCGACGTCTCCCCGACCCCGGTGGCCAAGCAGCAGGGCCTGCCGGCCGAGCTGATCGCCGCGGTGGCCGCCACCGGCCGGACGGTCGAGGACCGCACCTTCTACGCCCAGCTCGCGGACGGCCCGCACGACCAGGTCGGACGCGCCTGGTCCAGTGCGGAGCTCGGCGGCTACCGGCTGACCGCCGGCTCGGCGCCGAGCACCGACGAGCAGATCGTCATCGGCGGCGGCAGCCCCGACCTGGTCGGCCGGCGCGTCCAGTACGTCACCGCCGACGGCCTGCACAGCGCGACGGTCTCCGGCGTCACCGAGGCGGAGCCGTTCGAGCACGCCGTCTTCTTCACCGACGCGCAGGCCGCCCGCTTCTGCCCCGCCGTCGGCGTGCTGGCCGCCTTCGGCCCCGTCGACGCGGTCCGCCAGGCGGTGGCCGGCGCCGGCGGCGCGACCACCGCCCGGGTGCTGACCGGTGCCGAGCGCAGCCAGCTGGACCCGCACCACATCGACGTCGCCGGGCAGCTCGACAACGTGCAGACCCCGCTCGGGCTCTCCGCCGCGGTCTCCGGCGGCACCGCCGTGTTCGTGGTCGCGGGCACCTTCGCGCTGTCGATCGCCCAGCGCCGCCGTGAGCTCGCCCTGCTCCGCCTGATCGGCGCCACCCGCAAGCAACTGCGCACCCTGGTCAACCGGGAGGCCCTGCTGGTCGGCCTGCTGGCCTCCGTCACGGGCTGCGTGCTCGGTGCGGTCGGGGCGCCGCTGGCCGGCCGCTGGCTGATCGACCACGACATGGTGCCGGCCGACTTCACCGTCCCGATCAGCTGGTGGGGGCTGCTCGTCGCGGCCCTGATCGGACTGCTGACCGCGATGGCCGGCGTGGTGCTCTCCTCGTTCAAGGCCGGACTGGTCAGCCCCGGCGAGGCGCTGATGGAGGCCGACGTGGAGCGGCGCTCGCGGGTCGCCCTGGCGGTCCGCTGGATCAGCGGCCTGCTCGTGCTCGGCGGCGGCATCGCGGCGCTCGTGGTGGTGGCCCGGACCTGGCCCGACGCCGCGGCCAGCGCCGCCGACTCGCTCGGACTGCTGCTGGCCGTCGTCGGCGGCTGCGTCCTGCTCGCGGGCGTGCTGGCCACCCCGGTGATCCGGCTGCTGACGGTGCTGCCCACGCTCTCGGCCCGGCTGCGCGGCCGCCCCGCCGAGGACGGCGGCGGCATCGTCTGGGCCACCGCCCGGCAGAGCGCGCTGACGGCCTTCCGGCGCACCGCCGCCACCACCACCCCGGTGGTGTTGGTCGTCGCCTTCGCCGGCTGCCTGCTCGGCAGCGTCGACACCATCAACCGCTCGAAGGTCACCGAGGTCCGCGGCCAGCTGGCCGCCACCGACTTCGTCGTCGCACCGGCCGGCACGCCCGGGCTGAGCCGGACCGTGGTGGACCGCGTCCGCGCCGTCCCCGGCGTGCGGAGCCTGGTCATCACCCCGACCCTGGTGATGGCCGACCAGGACGGCCAGGCCCTGGTCGCCTTCCCCGCCGCGACGGCGGACGCCGCCGCGCTGGCCGAGGTCGACCGGCTCCCGGTCGTCGAGGGCTCGCTGGCCGACCTCGGCCCCGACTCGATCGTGCTCAGCCGCACCTGGCCCGGCTCGCCGCGGACCGGGCAGCAGGTCCCGGTCTGGCTGGCCGACGGCACCCCCCGGACCCTGCGGGTCGCCGCCGTCCTCGGCACCGGCGCCGAGACGGTCCAGGCCTGGGTGACCGGGCACAACGCCGTCACCGGCGGGGTCGGCGGCCAGGCCCTGGCGAGCCAGATCCACCTGCGGGTGCTGCCCGGCACCGACCGGCAGCAGGCCGCCGACGCCCTGCGGACGGCCGTGCAGGGGCTGGGCGCCAAGCTCGCGACCTCGGAGGAGACCTGGTCGGCGGCCACCGACAGCAACGAGGAGGCCTCCTGGAACGCCCTGCTGATGATCCTCGGCCTGGCGATCTGCTACGCGGCCATCGCGCTGGCCAACTCGCTGGTGATGACCGTCGCCGACCGCAGGAAGGAGCTGTCGCTGCTGCGCCTGGCCGGCGCCACCAAGGCCCAGGTGCTGCGCACCGTCGCCGTCGAGACGATGCTGTGCGTGGCGGCCGGGACGTTCCTCGGCCTGCTCGGTACCGCGATCAGCATCGGCGGCTCCTGGGCGGCCCTGACCAACCTGGTCGGCCCGACGCCCGCGGTGGTGCCCTGGGGCACGATGGGCGTGCTCGCCGCCTGCTGCGCGGCCATCGCGCTCGTCTCGGCGGTGCTGCCGGCCGCGCTCGCGCTGCGCGACCGGGACGGCCAGGGCATCCTGCGCGGGGCCGCCGGTTCGGCCTGACCACCCCGCCAGCGGCTCCAAGTGCCGGGAACTCCAAGGGAGTTCCCGGCACTTTCGGTTTCCGGAGGCGGTGCCGGAGCGGCCGGCCCGGCGGCGTATAGGGGCGTTATAGCGAGGCTGCGCAGACTGGCCGGGAATCCCATCCCACCGTGAACTCGGGAGCGTCATGGCTGAGCAGATTGTCGACGAGCAGACCTACCTGGTGGTGCTCAACGACGAGGAGCAGTACTCGATCTGGTGGGCGGACCGCGCCCTGCCGGACGGCTGGCGGGCCGAGGGCACCGGCGGCACCAAGCAGGAGTGCCTCACCCGCATCGGCGAGGTGTGGACCGACATGCGCCCGCTGAGCCTGCGCACCCGGATGGCCGCCCAGGCCGCCGCCAACTGACCCACCACCGACTCGTCCGGGGAGGCCGCACGCCCGCTGGGGGCGACGCCGGCCGCCCCGGACGGTGATGTCACCGCCAGCTACCCGCCCGAAGTGGAGCAAGTCGAAGTGTCAGGATCGCGGATCGATGCGAGCAACCCCGTACTGACCGGCGAGCTGTTCGCAGCCCGGGCGGCGGCCACTCCGACCGCGGTCGCGGTGGTGGTCGGTGATGTCGAGCTGACGTACGGGCAGGTGGCGGAGCGGGCGGCGCGGTTCGGTGCCCTGCTGCGGGCGGCGGGTGTCGGTCCGGAGAGCGTGGTGGGTGTGTGCCTGCCGCGTGAGGCGGATCTGGTGCCGCTGCTGCACGGCGTCTGGCTGGCGGGTGGGGCGTATCTGCCGATCGATCCGGCGCTGCCGGGTGAGCGGATCGACTACATGCTGGCGGACTCGGGCGCGGCGGTGCTGGTCACCGTGAGCGGTCAGGCGGTGGAGTTCGCCGGGACCAGGATCGACCTGGACACGGTCGTGCTCGACGAGGTCCCGCCGGTACCCGCTTCGGGCGCGGTGACGGATCCGGAGCAGTTGGCGTACGTGCTGTACACGAGCGGTTCGACGGGGCGTCCGAAGGGCGTGATGATCGGGCACGGTGCGCTGCACAACCTGCTCGCCTCGATCCGGGACGACCTGGGGGCCCAGGGCCGTACGGTGTGGCTGGCCTCGACGTCGGTGTCGTTCGACATCTCGGGTCTGGAGCTGCACCTGCCGCTGGTCACGGGTGGCCGGGTGGTGCTGGCACGGGACCACGAGGCGAAGGACCCGGCGGCACTGATCGCCCTGATCGGGGCCCACCGGGTGACCCATGTGCAGGCGACGCCGTCGGCGTGGCGACTGCTGCTGGAGGCCGGCTTCGACGACTGGACGGTCACCGCCCTGACCGGCGGCGAGCCCCTCCCGGCGCACCTCGCGACCCGGCTGATCGAGACCACGCAGCGGGTGGTCAACGTCTACGGTCCGACCGAGACCACCATCTGGTCGAGCTTCTGGGACGTCCCCGAGGAGCCGGAGACCATCGCCGTCGGCCACCCGCTGGCCAACACCGGCCTGTACGTGCTGGACGAGCGACTGCGGCAGCTGCCCCCCGGAGTGACCGGCCAGCTGTTCATCGACGGTGACGGGGTGGCCCGGGGTTACCACGGGCGGGCGGACCTCACGGCGGAGAGGTTCCTGCCGAACCCGTACGGGGCGGCGGGT
>NZ_JBVHHE010000083.1:0-13474 GCF_055561235.1 Kitasatospora sp. NPDC022856
CTGCGTGGCCTGCAGGAGCTGCTGCTTGGTCCATCCCTCACCGGTGGGGGTGAGGCCGGTGATCCGGTCGTTGGAGAGGTCGACGAGAAGCTTAGGTCGGGCTTGCTGGTCCTCGATCAGGAGGACCTGCGGGTGCCCGTCGGTCTGAACGATGCTGGTCGCGCCGCACTGCGACAGGTGGTCGCGATAGCGGTCGAGGGTGGCGGCCGCCTCGGTCGGGCGGAGCTTGAGCACCTGCTCGGTGAGGCCTTGGCCGGAGCCGCCTCCCGTGATGGCCGACCTGATCCAGGTGTCGACGCCGGCCGCGCGCAGCCGGGCGGCGTGGAGCTCGTCGGTGGCGCTCCAGGGGAATTCCGCCGGGTCGCACGAGGTGGAGGGGGCCGCGGGCGCCGCGGGGCAGCTCGCGGACAGGGTCACGGAGGCCTCGGAGCGGCTGTAGGGGGCGGTGGGCCAGACGCTCTCCGGGCGCAGGAGTTCGCCGTCGGGGGCGTGGTACTCGGAGGTACAGGCGACGGGCTGCGGGGCGGGCGCCGCCTGGTGGGTCGGTTTGTCGGTGGTGCAGGCCGCCAGGGCCGCCAGGGAGGTCAGGGCGGCGAGCAGGGCCGGTGCGGTGCGGTGGTTCATCGGTCTCCCCCGTAGCGGATGGGCGCGGTGGTGGCGCGGGGCCCGGCCGTGTGCCGGCCGGGCCAGCGGCGGGCGGTCAGGCGTTGTGGACCTCGGAGCAGCGCTCGGGTGCGGTGGCGGTGGCCCAGGTCGTGCTGGTCTGGCAGTTGCTGTAGGTGTGGACGACGCGGAGGCTGAAGCGGCGGTCGATGATGCCGTCGCGGTAGCTGACGGTTGTCCAGGCCGCAACGTTCACCGTGAAGGTCTCGGTTGCCGAGACCGTGGCCGATGCGGTGACGGACAGACCGAGCTTGGCCTGGATCTCGGCGACGAACACGTCGGCGCTGGCCTGGATCTCGGCGCTGGCGGTCGCGCTGAGGCTAGCGCTCTTGGTCCGTGAGATCGCCCGGCTGATCGACGCGCCGGAGCTGTTGGAGATGGTGCCGCTGTCGTAGGAAGCCCAGTCCCAGCTGATCTGCTCGTAGTAGCGGTTCGTCACCTGCTCGCAGAAGTCGCTGGTCGGCGCCGGCTTCACGTCCGCCGCATACGTCGGAGCCGCCCCCAGGACCCCGGCCAGGACAGCGCCAGCGAACGCGCCGGCGACAGCCTTCGTCAACATCGGATTCCCCTCCCAGCACCAACCCCGATTGGATTGGATACACAGGACCCTAGGAGCCAAATGGTCGCTGGTAAGCCCGCCCGATGTCCTCGGCCAGGCGGAACAGCGAGTCCTTGACGGTGAACAGCTCCTGGGCCGGCGCCGAGCCGCCGGGCTCGCGCATCGGCTCGACCTCCAGCGCGCAGTCGCCGATCGTGAACTGCGCTCGGCTGGTCGACTCCACGTGCTTCCGCAGCTCGACCACGATCTCCGCGTACCGCTCGAAGCTGACACAGCCGATCTTGTCTTCGGTCTTCTCGATCTCCTGGGGCATGGGACGTCACCACCAACCCGCGAACCGGACACGGCCGTTGACCGTGTCGGGACACGGCCGCTCTCGTCACCGGGAGTCAGTGCGCACACCCACTGATCACAACAGGTCCGTTCGAAATGACCGAAGTTGGGGCAAAAGTGACCGAAGAAGCCGTTCGCGGAGCGGTTACTGTGCCTGATCGGCGAACGTTTTCGTTCGCGCCCGCGAGGCCCTCACCACGCACCGCCGCGAGCAATACACCGCGTCCGAGCGCCTGTCCACCCCGACCACCCAGGTGGCCTTGCACACCGGACACTCGGCCTTGCCGGCACCGCTCCGCTCGGCCGCCACCCGCTTCCGCAGCCGACGTCGCACCCGCCACCACCTGGGCGATGCAGGACCACCTCCTCAACCAGATCTCGCGGCTCGTGGACGCGGGCATTCTCACCACCACCCGGGACCTTGGCACGATCAACGCCGCGAACCTCCGCGAGGCCCACGGCATCCCGTATTCCGGCACGGCCACCCGACGACGTGCGGGCCATCGGGCACTCATGCCTCTCCGGCGTGGACCGAGCCGGTTGCAGCGGAAGCGCGGATCATCGGGATCGGCATGGCCTGGCACCCAGGCACGACGCCGGACGCACCCCACCGCTGGTTCCGCGAAGACCTCTCGCCCGGCCTCCTCGTTCGGCGGGCAGGGTGTCGTCCACGGTTCACCTCCGGAAGCAGGCTGCCGGGCAACTGGCCCCGGAGGTCACGCTGCCCGACGTCGGCGCCCCTGGCCCGCCCGCGCCGCCGGATCCGCGGATCTGTATGTCCGCGACCGGGCGGGTACGGTGATCGCGCACGGTGCACTTCGGCCTCAGGACAGTTTCGCTTCGGGGGCGAAGGCGGGCAGCTTCTCGAGACTGCTGCGCACGGCCTCCGCGCCGTACTCGAACATCTGCCGCTCGTAGTCGTCGACCGCGCTGAGCAGATCCTGGCATCCTTCGTCTGCCTCGATCAGGCAGCGGCGCAGCAGGTCGGCGTCGCGCAGTGCGGTGTTCGCGCCGTTGCCGCCGGTCGGGGAGGTGGCGTGGATAGCGTCGCCGAGCAGCGTGACCGGGCCGGGCGCCCAGCGCTGGCGGGGCTTGACCGCCCGGATGGACAGCAGGGTGCTGTTGTCCGGGTCGGCCTGCTCGATCAGCGCGCGCAGCTGCGGGTGCCAGCCCTCCATCCTGGACAGTACGGCGTCCTGCGCGGTCAGGTCCTGCAGTGAGCCGTTCGGCGGCAGGATCATGGCCCAGCGCACGTAGTCGCCGATGTCGGGCAGGGTGACTTCGGTGGCCAGTTGCTCGGCGGCCTGCTTCGGCGGGGTGCGGAAGCGCATCGCGCCGAGCAGCAGGCTGACGCCGTCGCCCGCGATCTTCGAGCCGTACGCCTTGGACAGGCTGGCGAACTCGTCGGTCAGCGGGGTGCGGCCGATCACGAACCGGACGCCGGTATCGAGCGGGGTGGTCTGCGGCGAGAGCACCCCGCGGACCGCGGAGGTGACACCGTCCGCGCCGACGAGCAGGTCGGCGGTGGCCGGGGCGCGGCGGGCGAACCGGGCCTGGACCCTGCCGTCAGGCAGCACGTCGTAGCCGGTCAGCGCGGCATCGGTGTGCACGGTCAGGCCGGTCAGCAGCAGGTGCCGCAGCACCTGCCGATCGACCACGATGCCGCTGCGGCCCCCGCCGAGCCTGCCGATCTCGTTCAGCTGCGGGTCTAGGACCATCTGCTCGACGGCAGCGTCCATGACGACCTCGTCCAGCAGCGGGTGCCAGCGCGTGGGCAGGCAGTCGCGCACCGCCTGGAACCCGTTCGGGTCCAGCACGAGCCGGTAGCCCTGGAACCGTGCCACGATCCCCGGGTCGCGCTCGAACACCTCGGCCTCGATCCCCGCGCCGCGCAGACCCTGCGCGAGGGCCAGACCTCCCAGACCGGCTCCGACAACGGAAACTCGCATCACACACCTCCGGGCCACTTGCACGAACTTAGTTCGTTCTGACGATCTAAGTTCTACTCAACGAACTTAGATCGTGTCAAGGTATGGTGGTCGGCATGTCCGCCGATCCCCACCAGCGCCGCACAGCCCGCCAAGCCCCCTTCGCCGCGGAACCCGCCGCGTCGGCACCGCGCAAGAAGCCGATCACCGTCGAACGGATCGCCGACGCCGCCCTGGAAGTCGTCGCCACCGAGGGGTACGACGCCCTGACCATCCGCCGGGTCGCCGCCGTGCTCGGCACCGGTCCGTCGTCGCTGTACGCGCACATCGTCAACAAGGACGACATCGACGATCTGCTGATCGGCAGGCTCTACGCCGACGTCGTGCTCCCCGAACCGGACCAGGCCACCTGGCGCGAGCAGCTGCTCGGGGTGTACACGCAGATCCGCGACCTGTACCTGAAATACCCCGGAATCTCGCGCGCCGCGCTGGCCGTGGTGTCGACCAACCTGGAAACACTGCGGGTCGGCGAAGGGATCCTGGCGATCCTGCTCGCGGGCGGCATCGAACCAAGGACGGCCGGATGGGCCCGCGACGCGCTGTCCCTCTACGTCAGCGCCTACGCACTGGAGCAGTCGCTGGTCCGGCAACGGCGCCAGCACCAGGATCAGGAATGGGTACTCAGCCACGAGGAGTTGCTGGAGCGCTTCACCGCACTGCCGGCCGAGGAATTCCCGCACACCCGACGCCATGCCGCCGAGCTGATCTCCGGCACCGGACACGACCGCTTCGAGTTCGCCCTCGGCCTGCTCATGGACAACCTCCAGCCCACAACCGGTTGACCTGCGGCGTGCGGTGGCTCGTGGCGCCGAGACGGTCATGCTCGACTGCACCTGAAGCCCCCGCGCGGACACCGGCGGCGAGATCCCGGCAGGCATCGTCAGCATTCGCCAGCCAACTGCTATGCGGCGCAGGAGCGGAGCAGGACGCCGAGAGGTCCGCCGCCTGAAGGTTTGCACCGTCGAAGCCGGGCTGCTGTTCCCGCACGCCTTCCAGGCCATCGAGATCAAGCGACGCCGCGTCAACACCAAGACCGGCAAGGTCCAGACGACGACGATCTACGCCGTCACCAGCCTCACCCCCGCCCAGGCCGACCCCGCCCGCCTGGCCGAACTCGTCCGAGGCCACTGGTCCGTCGAAGCCCTGCACCACATCAGAGACGTGACCTATGCCGAGGATGCCTCCAGGGTCCGCACCGGCAGCGCACCCCGTGCCATGGCCACCCTGCGCAACCTCGCCATCGGCCTGATGCGCCAGGCCGGCTGGACCAACATCGCGGCCGCAGCCGACCACTACCGGTCACGCCCCGACCACGCCACCGCGCTCCTCAAGATCACCTGCTGAGAACGCATCAGCCCTGGCACGGCAGCGTGTGGATCGCCGGCGACCTGCGCTATCCCGGCTTGACCTCGGCCGCACGGTAGGCCTCCATCCGGCCGACGGCGCGACGCGTCTCCTCGTCCGCGTCGCGCCGCGCAGCGACCGCCTTCTCGCGACGGCCTCCCCCCCCGGACTTCAACGCCTCCTCCGTGGCGGTGACGGCCTTCTCGGCGGCTTCCAGCTCCTCGCCCCCGCAGCAGGCTGGCATCGCGGCGGCGCTCCCCGAGCTGGCGGACATCCCCGCCCCGCAGCTGCCCGGGGACCGTCGTGCGCATGGGTGTACTCCGCCACCACCTGCTGGAGTTCGGCGGTCACGAGAGCGCCGTCAGCACGATCTTGCCTTGGAGGTGGCCCTGGGCGGCCCGCCTGTGTGCGTTGCCCGCTTCGGACAGCGGGTAGGTGCTGTCCACCCCGACCTGGAGCGTGCCCTCGTCGAACAGCCGCCCGATCTCCGCGAGCTGGAGGCCGTTGGAACGCACCTGAATGTTCGAGACGGTGATGCCCAGACTCGCCGTCTCCTCCGGGTCGTACTCGGCGAAGAACACCGGAAGCATGGTGCCTCCGCGCTTGAGCACGGTCAGGAGGCGTGAGCTGTCCGGGCCACCGACGGTGTCGATCACCAGGTCGACACCGCTGACCACGTCCGCGGCCTGCGTCCTGGTGTAGTCGATGAACTCATCGGCGCCGAGCTCGCGCAGGAACCGCTCGTGCCGGCCCGAGGCCACCGCGATGACCTCTGCCCCCTTCCATTTCGCCAACTGCACCGCGAAGTGGCCCACTCCCCCGGCGGCCCCGTTGACCAGCACGGTCATCCCCGGCGTGATCGGCACCGGCCGGTGCACCTGGCCGGTGAAAGGAGACGGCACGTCGTGGCCGAGGTCGACCAGGTACTGCCAGGCCGTCAGCACGGCCATCGGTGCCCCGGCCGCCTGCACGTGGTCGATCCCGGCCGGTTTGTGAGCCAGGTCCGAAGCCGGCGCGGCCACGCACTCGGCGTATGTCCGGCCGTCGAATCCGGGGAACCGCAGCATGCCGAAGACCTCGTCACCGACGGCGAACCCCAGCACGTCCGGGGCGACCGCCTGGACCACGCCCGACATGTCCGTTCCGGGGATCAGGGGGAACTCCAGCGCCGGCCTCATGTCGGCCGGCATGATCTTCATCCCCTCCCGCAAGTACCAGTCCGGCGGGTTGATGCCCGCCGCGTGCACCCGCACGAGCACCTCGCCCGGGCCGATCTCGGGAACCGGCACCTCGTCATACCGCAGAACTTCCGGCCCGCCCGCTTCGTGGAACTGGATCGCCTTCATCGCACCTGTCGCTTTCCTGGTGAACGTTGCTCCATCAGTCAAGGCCCAGGACGGCACGGCCGTCCAAGACCGGTTCGGCAACCTGCTCATCCCGAAACAGCATGATGCGTACGCTGGGAGGGTGAACGATCTCGGACAGGACCTGGACCTGCGGCTGGTGCGCTACTTCACTGTGGTGGCGGCGCACCAGCACTTCGGCCGGGCCGCCGCCGACTTGCACGTGGCCCAACCGGCGCTCAGCCGCCAGATCCAACGGCTCGAAAAGCATCTCGGCGTACGGCTGCTCGACCGCACCCCCCGGGGCACCCGGCTCACTCCGGCCGGCCAGAGCTTCCTGCCCCGGGCCCACGCCCTGCTGCAGGCCGCCCACCAGGCCGAGCTGGCCGCGCGTGAACAAGCCGAGACCGAAAGAATCGCCATCGGCTACGTCGAAGACCTGGTGATCACCGCCGCCGTACGGGAACTGCGCCGTCGTCGTCCGGACGCCGAGATCGCCACCCGGTACCTGAGCTGCCGCGACGTCGGGGCGCTGACCGACAAGCGCGTCGACGCCCTGATCGCGCGGGCCCCGCTGCCGTTCGCCGCCGACGACGTCTTCACCACCCCGCTGTACGAGGAGGCCCGGATGCTCGCGGTCCCGCGCGGTCATCCCCTGGCCGGCCTCACGTCGGTGACCGCGGAAGAACTGGCCGGCGAGGAGGTGGCGCCGTGCGCGTTCGAGACCGCGGACTGGACTTCCTACCGGATCCTCGGCGCTGGCGTGCCGGCGATCGAGAGCTACGAGGACAAGCTCGAACTCGTCGCGAGTGGCAGGGCGATCGCCGTGCTACCGGTCGGCGACCGGCGCAGCTCACTGCGGACCGACCTCGTCACCGTCCCGATCGAGGACGCTCCACCCAGCCAGGTCGTCCTGGTCAGCCGCAAGGGCGACCCGAATCCGATGATCAGGAACCTCCGGCTGGCCGCCAAGGCCGTCCTGAGCGCCCCGGCAGCGTGAACGGACCAGCCGACCCGCCTGGCGCCGAACCGCGCCAAGCGGGTGGTTGATGCATGACGAGGGCGAGTCATCCAGCAGCTGTCTCCGGCGGGATCCCGGCTACGACGATCCACGGCCGGTGACGATCCCGGTGGCACACCGCCCGCGGTCTCACCGGCATCGATGCGTGACGGACGATCCAGCCCGTCGGGTCAGCCTCGGACCAGCTCGGCGCGCGGGCGCGTTCCATAGCGGGCGACCAACTCGTCGATTCGTTCGGCGAGCTGCTGCCCGACGTCGGCGGGCGCGGCGCCGGACCGGGCGCCGTCCGCGTCGGACATGGGGCCCGATCCCGGCCAGCGGCACGCCCGCAGCGGCCAGCGTCCGTACCTCCTGCCGGTTCCGCTGGTGGTCACGCTCCCGGTCGACCCGAAGTCGAAGGACACGGGCGGCGGCTGCCGCGGCGGACGACAGCGCGGCGCCGCGCCGAACAGGCCCGCGCCGAGCACTTCATCGCGATGTGCCGGAAGACGGCGGACGAGGGCACCGGGGCGCGGGTGGCCATCGACCGTGCTTCTGACGGGGCCTTCGTTGGCTCGGTTCAAGGACGGCAGTCTGGAGATAGTGCCGGTTCCGACGGGACGGTGTGGCTGGTCGGATTCGACGCGGTGGACCCCGCGGGCCGGCTTCCGGAGCCCCTCCTGCGTCGATGCGTCCGCGCAGGAGACCATCGAGGCCGCGAGGTGGGGAGAGCTGATCGAAGAACTCGAACAGCTCGGCTGAACGTGGTGTCACGACGAGGCCCTGACGTTCGGTGACCAACTCGCCATCCGGACGGCAGCCGGTGTGTCCATGGGCTTCAGACGTTCGGAGCCGCCCGCGAGCGAGTGGGCGCTCGCGAGCCTCTACACGTCGGCAGGAGTCCCCTGACGGTTCGGCGCAGTAGTGGCGAACCGTCAACCCCGGCCACCTGAACGGGAGGGCTCCGTGTCGGACCTGGAGACGATGTCGGTCATGGTCATGCGAGCACTCCTAGGGTCGAGACCGGGTCAGGTCGGTTGTCGGTGCGGCCGCCAGCGGAATCCGCCGGCGGGGTGGCGGCGGTGCCAGAAGGCGTGCCGGGGCCATCACTGTTCGAGGGCGTAGTAGGCGCGCCGGTCGCGCAGGTGGGTGGCGGTGATCATGTCGACCTCGGCGGCGTAGTGGGTGAGGGCGGCGGGGTCTCCGCTCAGGTGGTCATGGACGGCCTGGTCGGCCCGCCTGCCGGTGTACAGGGCGGCGTGGATGCCCTGGGACGACAGCGGGTCGATGGCGGTGGCGTCGTCGCCGGCGGCGATCCACCCGTCGCCGTGGACGGTGTCCAGGCGGACGGTGTGGGCGGGAGCGCGCCGCAGGACGGCGTCCGACCGCGGGTGCGCCCCCAGCCTGGTCCTCACCGGCCCCGCCGCGACGGGGGAAACCACCGCCCTGCTGGAAGCGGGCCGGGCCTGCCACCTCGCCCGCCTGGGCCAGGACCCTTCTTCGCCGTGATCCGGGGGCCGCCACCGGACGGGGCGCGGTGGTGTCGTACGGGATCCTGTCGTTCGACCGCACATCTGACCGGCTACCGATCGTCCGTCCTTCCGCGTCGCATGGTTTGCCGGCCACCGACGTGTTCCTCCCGGCGGCCGCCGTCGGGTGTGCGGTCTGGTCGGCCAGGTAGGGCGGGGCGGCCGGTGTGTACGTCCGGCCGCCCCGGGGCCGGCTCGCCGCACGGGCCCGAGCCGTGGGGGTGCTGCGAGGTACGAGTAGAAGACACCGGCCGATAGGGCTCCACGCCAGTGGATACACGGGACTGTCGGCGTTCCGGCCGGATGACACAGACTCACCTGTACTTCTTCCCATCGGAGCCACTTCCAGGAAGCCACGCACACCGCTGCCACCAGGGCCGGACATCCCAGCGCGTCCGCCACCAGGCGGACGCGAGGAGATGGCCCAGCGAAGCGCCCCGGCCGAGACCGACCACGCCCCCACCCACCCGCTCACCCACTCATGTACCAGGCCGGGGCTCCAAGAGGTCAGTCGGCCCGGTGAGTTCCACCCGAATGCCGTCTGACCAGGCGTGACGGGCCCGGCCGCCCGAAGGAGCTGCAGGCCAAACGGCTGCCCAGACGGCTGGCCTCGAGTGGGGTGGCTCAGCTCCCGGCGGTGACGATCCCGGTCAGCCACTCCTGGTGGGCGCGCTGCGCCCTCCGGGAGAAGGGGTACGGCTGACGTGCCAGCTCCTGCACCGTTGAGGTCAGCCAGTCGTCGTCGCCGAGGCGGTGGCCCTGGCCGAGATCGACCGCCCCTTCCAGCAGCTGACGTAGCATCAGGATCTCCAATCTCGGGTAGCGCCGACGGTGGTGGACGAAGCGGGGCTTCCACATGTCGTACGGGTGGCGCACCATCGCATTCAGGCACGAACCGTGGACGGTGATGTCGTCGTACTTCGTCAGCAGGCCGCCCGCCCTACTGCTCAGGAAGCGGCCGGCGGTGACCCCGATGCCCAGGCTCATCAGGCGCTCCCACGGCACCAGGAACGGCTCGCGGCCGGCGACGCGGTGCTCCAACCCCTGGGGGAGGAAGGCGAGGTGGAACTCACGTTCCGGGTCTCCGATGTACCAGTGCCCCTCGACCCGGGTCAGCGGGCCGAGGGCGGCGGGGCTCGCGGCAGGGGCGGGGCTGGGCGCGGCGGTGGTCACGGCTCTCCTCGGGGCAGGCGGCAGCTACTCGCCGACCAGACTTCCCGGCTCACCTACGGAGAGCCTACCTGACGGGAGCGCGGGCGCGGCGGCGGCCAAGGCCTATGGGCGCGGCCACCTGGGTCTCGTCAGGGGCCAGTTCGGTGAGGATGCGGAGGTCGGCCCGTCGGCGGCGGCCAGATCCTGGTCGGGCGGGGCGCTCCGCGAGTTCTCGGCCCGGCTGCTCAGCGGTCCAGTTGGTGAGTGAGGTGCTGGTGGATGCGGTGCAGGAAGGCGTCATGGTGTGGTCGGCGGTGGCGGGGCTGAGGTGGTGCGGGCTGCGGGCTCTCGGGGGCTCGCCGCAGGTACCGAGCGTGCGGTAGTCGAGGTAGGAGAGCATGAAGACGTCCCCGCCGGTCGGCGAGGCGGCGGCCGCGGATGCCAGGGGCAGTCCGGCGGTCTCCCGGGCCCGGCGGAACGCCGCGCGAGCGGCGGGAAGTGCGGTGGGAAGGGTGAGGGCGCCGCCGAGGTCGAGCGTCAGCGGGGCGACCGCGGTGAACCAGCCGATCGACCGGGCCAGCCGGGGCGCGTACCGGGTGTGCAGGGGCAGCAGCAGCGCGTAGCGGTGGCGGAGCGGCGAGCTCGCGGAGCCCGAGCGCGGCACAGCAACTCGATCATGCTTCATCAGGCGATTGAGGACTCACCAGCCCACGTGGTCGAGGAGGGCCCGGCGAATAGCGCAGGCCGGTGACGATTTGGGATCACGCTGGCCGAAATGAATGCATCCCCGGACGGAAGCGGCCGGGTGTCTCCCCAACGCGGCCCGCGCATGGTCGACTTGATGGTCGGCCGTGCCATGAAGGGGATGCTGCGCATGTCGGAAGTCCCGGTGACCACATATGTCTCCACCGCGAGCAGGGGCCGTCGGCGGCGCCGTTGGCCTGTGTGGGCGGCGCCCGTTGCCGCCGTCCTCCTCGCGGGTACGGTCGCGTGCGGCGGGGACGGCGGGGACGGTGGGGGCGGTGGGGGCGGTGGGGGCAGGCAGGCGCCGGCTGACACGGGAGGGCCGACGGCATCCGGTCAGGCTCCGTCGGCGAAGTCGGATCAGAGGAGTCTGGAGATGAAGGGCCTGGTCGCGTTGGTGTCCGGAGACCTCACCGAGCTCGTGGTCTTTGACGAGACGACCGGCAGGACCAAGGCGGGAGCCTTCCTGCCCCAGTACGCGGTACCGAGCGTGTGGAGGAGGCATGCCTTCTCGCCGGACTGGCACTCCGTCGTGTGGACGACGAGGGGCGGCGACCTGTTCTTCGGGGAGTACACGAGCGGCGCGGGCCCGAACGGGAACTACGGGGACACGCCAGTGAGCATCGGCGGCAAGCCGACGTACTCGGGCGGCAAGCTCGGCTACGCGCAACCCCGCTTCGGCCCGGACGGGAAGCGGGTGTACTTCCTGGCCAACAATGACAAGGTGTACTCCGCCGACCCGAAGAGCCCGGATGATTTGAAGGAAGAGGCGACCCTTGAGACGGGCACATTCTCCCAGGACCACGGGTTGGCCTGGGACATCGCCGCGTCCGGCCAG
Source organism: Kitasatospora sp. NPDC022856 (assembly GCF_055561235.1). Lineage (NCBI taxonomy): Bacteria > Bacillati > Actinomycetota > Actinomycetes > Kitasatosporales > Streptomycetaceae > Kitasatospora > Kitasatospora sp. NPDC022856. The sequence continues at coordinate 11,494 of NZ_JBVHHE010000083.1, forward strand.
GTCGAGAAGCGACAGGCCGCATCTCCCGGGCCCAAGAGCGAGGCGACCGCCCCGGACGGCAAGAGGACCGTCGTCAAGAACGGGTCGGGCTGGTTCCTCAAGGAAGCAGCCAGTACCGCCGAGCCGAAGTTCCTCTTCGAACACCTTCTCGACCACGATGAGAAGCCGTTGGCGAACAAGGGCATGACCGTTGACGTCCTGGGCTGGTACTGACCTGCCGGCGGCCCCTGGGTGCCGGCCGCACCGCACGCGGGTGGACCACTGCCTGCCAGATGCGCGGACAGGACACCCGCCCGGCGGCGACGCCTGGCTGACGCCAACTCGGCCGCGATCGCAGCCCCTGGCGACAACAGGCTCGCGCAGCTGGTGAAGGATCGCGCTGAGAATCCATTGCGAACCTTCAGGTCGGCCGCCATCGGCGGTGACAACCACCGCTGCGAGGCACACCAGCGCCTGAGCGCCGGTCAGCGCGGTCCCGGGGCTGGTGCCAGGCGCCGGCGGGCAGGGCCCTGGTCGCGGGCTCGGAGGGCGGCGACGGCGGGCAGGCCGGAGGGGTGGAGTGCGACCTGGTCGTGGCGCGGCTCGCGGACGAAGCGGTCCGGCTCGCCAGGGCCGCCGTGCAGGACAGCGGCCCACTGCGGGACGTCGTGGATGCCGCCCCCGACCCAGCCGAGCGGCCGGCCGTGGAGGACCAGGACATGGACGGGGCGGGCGCGCGGGCCAGTGGCGTCGGGGTCGTGCCACATGGTGCGGGCCTCCCGCGCGTCGCGGACCGTGGCGCGGCGGCCGGCGGGCAGGAGGTCCAGGAGGTGTGCGGCCTCCCACGGCGTAGTGCCCCGCACCGGCCCTGACCTGCGATGGGGAGTTTGGACTGTGGAACTCACCAGCGCTCGCGCACCGAACTCACCGGCCTTGCCGGGCGGTGCGTGAGGCGGCTGCGTGCCCGCAGGCCCGCCCAGGGAAGGGGCGGACGCCCTCCCCTCGTGGGGCATCCGCCCGGGCTGTGGAGGTCAGCTCCCCGGTTCGGCCTCGGTGTGGTCGACGACGGCCGAGGCGGGGACGGCCGTGGCATAGTCGTAGCCCTTGCCGTTGCCGACGCCCGGGGGCGGGTTGCCCGCGGGCGGGAGGCCGTCGGGGCCGGCGGGAGAGAGGTCGGAGAGCAGCACCTCGCGCACGCCGAGGAAGGCGCCGGTGTCCTTGTCGAAGATCAGGGACACGCGCATGGTGCCGTTGGTGCCGACCACCGCGACTCCGTGGCGTCCGGCCGCGTCCGCCTCGTCGACGACCACCGACGTGCTGCGGGACATGACACGGTGACATCGGCCCGCGTCTGTGAAACCAAGGTGCCTCGAAGGGCGTCGGTCAGGTAGCGTGCGGACCATGTCGAGCCCTGAGGCAGCCAAGGTGGGGGCTTTCGGTCACGCCGTCAGCTCCCTGAACCGCTGAGTTCGTAGTCCTGTGGTCCCGCCGTGTCCTGCGGCCGGACGACTGCGCCCCTGGGTGCTGACCGCGGTGACGAGACGTCTTCCCACCTCTCCTCACCTCGGAGCATCAATGCCTCTCCCGCTGTACCTGCTTGCCATGGCGATCTTCGCTATGGGCACCTCCGAATTCATGCTCGCCGGACTCCTGCCAGACATCGCCTCCGACCTCGACATCACAGTCGGGACAGCAGGCATGCTCACCGCGGGCTTCGCGATCGGAATGATCGTCGGCGCCCCACTCGTGGCCGGGCTCGCTCGCAACCGGCCCGGACGAACCGGCCTCCTGGGGTTCGTCCTCGTGTTCTCGGCCGCTCACGCCGCGGGTGCCACCACCACGAGCTTCCCGGTTCTGCTCACGACCCGGGTCGTCGCCGCGCTCGCGAACGCAGGGTTCCTTGCCGTAGCTCTGACGACCGCCGCCACGCTGGTCGCCCCCGACAAGAAGGGACGTGCGCTGGCCGTGCTGCTGTCGGGCACGACGGTGGCCACGATCGCCG
>NZ_JBVHHE010000084.1:0-13428 GCF_055561235.1 Kitasatospora sp. NPDC022856
CATCCGGTGCTGACGGCGGCGGTGGCGGAGACGGCCGAGGACGCCGGTGTCGCCGACGTCCTGACGGTGGGCACGCTGGAGCGCGACAACGCGGGGGCCACACGCCTGCTCACCTCGCTCGCGCAGGCCTACGTCGGCGGTCTCGCGGTGGACTGGAAGGTCGTGCTGCCCGCCGCCGAGGCGCTGGAGCTGCCGACCTACGCCTTCCAGCGCCAGCGGTACTGGCTCCAGGCCCCGGCCCGGACCGTCACCGTCGGCGGGGACGGCTCCGGCACGGCGGCGGAAGCGGAGTTCTGGGCCGCCGTCGAGGGCGGCGACCTGGCCCGGCTCGCGGACACCCTGGCGATCGAGGACCAGCAGCGCCTCGCCGAGGTGCTGCCCGCACTGGCGTCCTGGCGCCGCCGCGAGCAGGACCGCTCGGTCACGGAGGCCTGGCGCTACCGGGTGACCTGGTCCCCGGCGACGGAGCAGTCCGCCGCTGCGCCCGCCGGTCGCTGGCTGGTCGTCACCCCGAGCGGCACCGCCGACGAGGCCTTGGCCCGGCAGTGCACGGCGGCCCTGACCGCCCGCGGCGCCGAGGCGGTGCCCCTCGACGTCCCGGCCGGGACGGTCGACCGGGCGGACCTCGCCGCACTGCTCGCCGAGGCGCTGCCGGACGGCGGGGAGCTGGCCGGCGTGCTGTCACTGCTGGCGACCGACGAGACCCCCCTGCCGGCCCACCCGGCGGTGTCCACCGGCCTCGGCACGACGCTCGCGCTCGTCCAGGCCCTCGGCGACGCCGGGGTGGCCGCGCCGCTCTGGGTCGCCACCCGCGGCGCCGTCGCGGCCACGCCGGGCGAGGTGCCGGCCGGTCCGGCGCAGGCCCAGGTCTGGGGCCTCGGCCGGGTCGTCGCACTTGAACACCCCGACCGCTGGGGCGGGCTGATCGACCTGCCCGAGGTGCTGGACGACCGGGCGGGCACCCAGCTGGCCGCCGTGCTGGCCGGCTGCGGCGAGGACCAGGTCGCCATCCGGCAGACCGGTGTGCTGGGCCGTCGCCTGACCCGCGCGCCGCAGCCCAAGGCGGGCCGGGACTGGACGCCGGGTGGCGCCGCCCTGGTCACCGGCGGCACCGACGCCATCGGTGGGCACGTCGCCCGCTGGCTGGCCGACCGCGGTGCGTCCCGGCTGGTGCTGAGCAGCGCCGCGGGTCCCGCCGCTCCCGGTGTCGCCGCGCTGGCGGCCGAACTGGCCGCCCGGGGCGCCCGGGTGGACGTGCTGGCCTGCGACGCGGCCGACCGGTCCGAGCTGGCCGGCCTGCTCGACCGGATCGCCAGGACCGGCCCCGCGCTGTCCTCCGTCCTGCACCTCGCGGAGGCCATCGACAACCAGCCGGTCGAGAACCTCGGCCTCGCGGACCTCGCCGCCGTGCTCGCGGTCAAGGCGGAGGCCGCGCGGTGGCTGGACGAGCTGACCGCCGACCTGGACCTCGACGCCTTCGTCCTGTTCTCCTCGGTCGCCGCCGTCTGGGGCGGTGGCCAGCAGCCCGGCTTCTCCGCCGCCAACGCCTCCCTGGACGCCCTGGCGGAGCGCCGGCTGGCCCGGGGCCTGGCCGCCACCTCGGTGGCCTGGGGCCCGTGGAGCGTCGGCGCGATGGGCTCCGGGGACGACGCGGCCCAGCTGGAGCGGCGCGGTCTGCGGCTGCTGGGCCCCGACCCGGCCACCCGCGCGCTGTCCCGGATCCTGGACGGCGGCGAGGCACTGACGACGGTCGTCGACGTGGACTGGGCGCGGTTCGCCCCGCCGTTCACGCTGCGCCGGCGCAGCCCGCTGATCGAGCACCTGCCCGAGGTCGCCGGGGCGCTGGCCGGCGACGGGCCCGACCCGGCCGTCGACCGGGAGGCCGGCACGCCCCTGCGCCGGCAACTGGCCGACCTGCCGGCCGCCGAGCAGGACCGCACGCTGGTCACCCTGGTCCGGGCCGAGGCCGCCGCGGTGCTGGAGTACTCCTCGCCGGAGGCCATCGGCAGCGGCCGGGCCTTCAGCGAGCTGGGCTTCGACTCGCTGACCGCCGTCGAGCTCCGCAACCGGCTGGGCGCCGCCACCGGCCTCAAGCTGCCCGCCACGCTGCTCTTCGACTACCCGAGCCCGGTGGTGCTGGCCGGCTACCTGCGGACCGAGCTGCTGGGCGACCGGACCGCGCACGCCGGTGCGGTCGCCGTCACCGGCCGGGCGGCGGTGGACGACGACCCGGTGGTCATCGTCGGCATGGGCTGCCGCTTCCCCGGCGGGGTGCGGAGCCCGGAGGAGCTCTGGGAGATCCTCGACTCGGGCACGGACGCGATCGGTGCCTTCCCGCAGGACCGCGGCTGGGACCTGGACGGCCTCTACGACCCGGATCCGGAGAACCCCGGCACGGCGTACGTGCGTCAGGGCGGATTCGTCTACAACGCGGCCGAGTTCGACGCCGGCTTCTTCGGCATCAGCCCCCGCGAGGCGCTGGCCATGGACCCGCAGCAGCGGCTCCTGCTGGAGACCTCCTGGGAGGCCCTGGAGCGGGCCGGCATCTCCCAGGCGGCGCTGCGCGGCAGCCGCACCGGCGTGTTCGCCGGTGCGAGCTACGCGGGGTACGGCCTGGTCGGGCCGGACGCCTCGGAGGGCCTGGAGGCGCACCTGCTGACGGGCACCACGACCAGCGTGCTCTCCGGCCGGGTGGCCTACACCTTCGGCCTGGAGGGCCCCGCGGTCACCGTCGACACGGCCTGCTCGTCGGCCCTGGTCGCGGTCAACCTGGCCAGTCAGGCGCTGCGTTCGGGCGAGTGCTCGCTGGCGCTCGCCGGTGGCGCGTTCATCGCCTCCACGCCGGACCTCTTCGTCTGGGTGAGCAAGCAGCGGGGGCTGTCCCCCGACGGCCGGTCGAAGTCGTTCTCGGCCGGGGCGGACGGCATGGGCATCGCCGAGGGCGCGGGCATGGTGGTGCTGGAGCGCCTCTCCGACGCCCGCCGCAACGGGCACCCGGTGCTGGCCGTGGTGCGCGGCTCCGCGGTGAACCAGGACGGCGCGTCGAACGGTCTGACCGCGCCGAACGGCCCCTCGCAGCAGCGGGTGATCCGGGCGGCCCTGGCCGACGCCGGGCTGACCACCGCCGACGTGGACGTGGTCGAGGCGCACGGGTCCGGCACGGTGCTCGGCGACCCGATCGAGGCCCAGGCGGTGATCGCCACCTACGGCCAGGACCGGCCGGAGGGCCGGCCGATGTGGCTGGGGTCGGTGAAGTCCAACATCGGTCACACCCAGGGCGCGGCCGGTGTCAGCGGTCTGATCAAGATGGTGCTGGCGCTGCAGCACAGGAACCTGCCGGCCACGCTGCACGCGGACGAGCCCTCGCCGTACGTGGACTGGTCGGCCGGGGACGTCCGGCTGCTCACGGAGTCGCGGCCGTGGGAGACGGACGGACGGCCGCGCCGGGCCGGGGTGTCCTCCTTCGGGGTCAGCGGCACCAACGCCCACCTGATCCTGGAGGAGGCCCCCGAGCCGGCGGCCGTCGAGGCGCCCGCCGGGGACGACCCGGCCCCGGCCCTCTTCGACGCCCCCGGCGCCGGCGCCTGGGTGGTGTCCGGGCGGACGGCGGACGGTCTGCGCAGGCAGGCGGCCCGGCTGGGCGAGTACCTGGCGGCCCGGCCCGGGCTCGACCCGGCGGACGTGGCCTGGTCGCTGGCGGCGACCCGCTCGGTGTACGAGTACCGGGCCGTGGTGACCGGCAGCGACCGCGCCGAGCTGGCCGAGGGCCTGGCCGCGGTGGCCGCCGGGGAGCGCGCCCCCGGGGTGGTCACCGGCACGACCGCGGCCACCGAGGCGAGCGAGGCGGTCTTCGTCTTCCCCGGGCAGGGCGCCCAGTGGGAGGGCATGGGCCGGGAGCTGCTGGCGGTCTCGCCGGTGTTCGCGGCCCGGCTCGCCGAGTGCGAGCGGGCCCTGGCCCCGCACGTCGACTGGTCGTTGACCGAGGTGCTGGCCGGTGCGGACGGCGCGCCCGCGCTGGACCGCGCCGATGTCGTCCAGCCGGCCCTGTGGGCGGTGATGGTGTCGCTGGCCGCCGTCTGGGAGGCCGCGGGCGTCACCCCGGGTGCGGTGGTCGGCCACTCGCAGGGCGAGATCGCGGCCGCGACGGTGGCCGGGATCCTGACGCTCGAGGACGCGGCCGAGGTCGTGACGGTCCGCAGCCGGGCGCTGTCCGGGCTCGGCACCGGCGGCGGGATGCTGTCGGTCGTCATGCCCGTCGCGGCCGTGCGCGAGGTACTGGCCCCGTGGGGCGACCGGCTGGCGGTCGCCGCGGTGAACGGGCCCGCCGCCACCGTGGTCTCCGGCGAGACCGAGGCACTGGCGGAGTTCGGCGCCGAGCTGGCGGCCCGGCGGGTGATGCGCTGGCCGATCCCGGTGACCGACTTCGTGGCGCACTCGGCCGGGGTCGAGGAACTGGAAGGCGTGCTGACCGAGCGGCTGGCGGGGATCCGGCCGGGGGCCGGGCGGGTCCCGCTGTTCTCCACGGTCGAGTGCCGCTGGATGAACGGCCCGGAGCTGGACGCCGGCTACTGGTTCGCCAACGTCCGCCGCACGGTGCGCTTCGACGAGGCGGTCCGGGAGCTGGCCGCGGCCGCGAACCGGACCTTCGTCGAGGTCTCCCCGCAGCCGGTGCTGACCACCGGGATCGCCGACACGATCGAGGACCTGGGCACGGCCGGCGTCCCGGTGATCACCGGGACGCTGGACCGCGAGAACAGCGGCCCGCGCCGACTGCTCGCGGCGTTCGCGCAGGTGCACGTCGGCGGCACGCCCGTCGACTGGCGCCGGGTCCTGCCCGCCGGGCGGCGCACCGACCTGCCCACCTACGCCTTCCAGCACCAGCGGTACTGGCTCACCGGCTCCCGCGCGGCCGCGCCGGTCGCGGTCGGCGGGGACGGCACGTCGTCGGAGGCCGAGGCCCGGTTCTGGGCCGCCGTCGAGGGTGGCGACCTCCAGCAGCTCGCCGACACGCTCGCCGTGGACGGACAGCGCTCCTTCGGCGAGGTGCTCCCGTCGCTGGCGTCCTGGCGGCGCCGCGAACGGGACCGGGACGTCACCGGCGCCTGGCGCTACCGGGTCGCCTGGGCCCCCGTCACCGACCCGGCCCCGGCCAAGCCGGCCGGCACCTGGCTGGTGGCCGTCCCGGCGCACCGCACCGGCCGCACCGCGGACCTCGTCGAGGCGTGCGTCCGCGCGCTGGCCGCGCGGGGTGCCCGGGTCGAGGTCGTCGAGGTCGAGACCGGGACGGCACGGCGCGAGCCGCTGGCCGCCGACCTCGCCCGGGCACTGCGCGACCCCGCCGTCGAGGCCGCGCCGCGCGTGACCGGCGTGGTGTCGCTGCTCGGCCTGGACGAGACACCGCTCGCGGAGCGGCCCGTGGTGCCGGCCGGCCTGGCAGCCGGCCTGGCCCTGCTGCAGGCACTGGCCGACGCCGCGATCACCGCCCCGCTGTGGACGCTCACCTCCGGGGCGGTCGCCACCGGCCCGGGCGACCCGCTGACCAACCCCGTGCAGGCGCAGGTCTGGGGCCTCGGCCGGGTCGTCTTCCTGGAACAGCCGGACCGCTGGGGCGGTCTGATCGACCTGCCCGCCGTGCTCGACGACCGGGCGGCGAGCCGCCTGTGCACCGTCCTCGCCGGCTGCGGTGAGGACGAGGTGGCGATCCGCCCCGCCGGGATCCTCGGCCGCCGCCTGACCCGGGCCCCGCAGCCCGCGCCCGGCCCGGACTGGACGCCGCGCGGCACCGTGCTGATCACCGGCGGGACCGGAGCGGTCGGCGGGCACGTGGCCCGCTGGCTGGCCGGCCGCGCCGAGCGGATCGTGCTGGCCAGCCGCTCCGGAGCCGCCGCCCGGGGCGCCGTGGCCCTGGCCGCGGGTCTGGCGGCCGCCGGGACGGACGTCGAGATCAGCTGCTGCGACAGCGCGGAGCGCGCCGACCTCGCCGGGGTGATCGACCGGATCGCCGCGGGCGGCCCGCCGCTGACCGCCGTCCTGCACACCGCCGGTGTGCTCGACGACGGCGTCCTCGACGGCCTCGACAACGACCGGCTGGCCAGTGCCCTCGCGCCCAAGGCCGCCGGCGCCGTCCACCTCGACGAGCTCACCGCGGACCTCGACCTCGACGCGTTCGTGCTGTTCTCCTCGGCCGCCGCCACCTTCGGCGGCGCGGGCCAGGCCAACTACTCGGCCGCCAACGCCTTCCTGGACGCGCTGGCGGAGCACCGGCGCTCCCGCGGCCTGCCCGCCCGCTCGGTGGCCTGGGGCCCCTGGGCCGGCGAGGGCGTGTCCGGCGGCAGCGAGGCGGCCCGGCAGCGGCTGCGCCGCAACCGCTGGGAGGTCCTGATGGACCCCGAGCTCGCGGTCAAGGCCCTGGGCGGCGTGCTGGCCGGCCCGGACACCGTGCTGACCGTCATGGACCTGGACTGGCCCGCCTTCGCGGCCGCGCCCGGCCAGGCCCAGATCCTGGACGTGCCGTTCCTGCGCGCCCTGCCGGACGCCCAGCGGCTGAAGGCGGCGCAGCGCACCGAGAGCGCCGGCGGACCGCAGGCCGAGGGCGAGCTGGCCCGGAGCCTGAGCGGCCTGTCGCGGGCCGAGCAGGACCGGATCCTGGTGGACACGATCCGCGACGAGGCGGCCGCCGTGCTCGGGCACGCGAGCTCCGACGACGTCGAGGCCGGGCGCGCCTTCAGCGAGCTGGGCTTCGACTCGCTGACCTCGGTCGAGCTGCGCAACCGGATCGCCACCGCGACCGGGCTGCGGTTGCCGACGACGCTGATGTTCGACTACCCCACCCCGACGGTGCTCGCCGAGCACCTGCGGACGGAGCTGCTCGGTGCCCTGGCCGGGCACGCGTCGGCGCTGGCCGTGCCGACGGCCGCCGTCTCCGACGACGAGCCGGTCGCCATCGTGGCGATGAGCTGCCGGTTCCCCGGCGGGCTCGACACCCCGGAGCAGCTCTGGGACCTGCTGGCGGTCGGCGGCGAGGGCATCTCCGGCCTCCCGCAGGACCGCGGCTGGGACGCGGAGGCGCTCTTCGACCCCGATCCGTCGCACGCCGGGACCAGCTACGCGCGGGAGGGCGGCTTCCTGCACCAGGCGAGCCGGTTCGACGCGGGCTTCTTCGGGATCAGCCCGCGCGAGGCGCTGGCGATGGACCCGCAGCAGCGGCTGATGCTCGAACTGTCCTGGGAGGCCCTGGAGTCCGCCGGACTCGACCCGGCCTCGCTAAGCGGCTCGCGCACCGGTGTGTTCATCGGCGGCTACTCGTCGAACTACGCGCTGGCCAGCATGCAGCTCGGCGGCCAGGACGGCGCCGCGCAGGTCGAGGGCCACCTGGTGACCGGCAACGCGACCAGCATCATCTCCGGCCGGGTCTCCTACGTCCTGGGCCTGGAGGGCCCGGCGCTCACGGTGGACACGGCCTGCTCGTCCTCGCTGGTGGCGCTGCACACGGCCGCCCGGTCGGTGCGGTCGGGCGAGTGCTCGCTGGCGCTGGTCGGCGGGGTCGCCGTGATGGCGACGCCGTGGGAGATGGTGGGCTTCGCCCGGCAGCGCGGACTGGCGGCGGACGGCCGCTCCAAGGCGTTCTCGGCCGCGGCCGACGGCATGGGCATGGGCGAGGGCGCCGGCATGGTGGTGCTGGAGCGGCTCTCCGACGCCCGCCGCAACGGGCACCGGGTGCTCGCGGTGGTGCGCGGTTCGGCGATCAACCAGGACGGCGCCTCCAACGGTCTGACGGCACCGAACGGTCCCTCGCAGCAGCGGGTGATCCGGGCGGCGCTGGCCAGTGGCGGGCTGACCGCCGCCGACGTGGACGTGGTGGAGGCGCACGGCACGGGCACCCCGCTGGGTGACCCGATCGAGGCGCAGGCGCTGCTGGCCACCTACGGCCAGGAACGCGCCGGGGAGCAGCCGCTGTGGCTGGGGTCGGTGAAGTCCAACATCGGGCACACCCAGGCGGCCGCCGGTATGGCCGGGGTGATCAAGATGGTGCTGGCGCTCCAGCACGAGGAGCTGCCGCGAACGCTGCACGTGGACGAGCCCTCGCCGCACGTGGACTGGTCGGCGGGTGAGGTGCGGCTGCTGGCCGAGCCGGTGCCGTGGCCCGCCGGGGACCGCCCGCGCCGGGCCGGTGTGTCGGCCTTCGGGATCAGCGGCACCAACGCGCACGTCATCGTGGAGGAGGCGCCGGCGGCCGTCGAGGCGGAGGAGGCACCCGAGGACCTCGACGCGGCGCCGGTGGTGTCGGGCGCCGGTGCGTGGCTCGTCTCCGGCCGGACGGCCGAGGGGCTCACGGCCCAGGCGGAGCGGCTGCACGACTGGGTGGCGGCGCGGCCGTCGGTGGACCTGGCGGATGTCGCGTGGTCGCTGGCGGCGACGCGGTCGGCGTTCGAGCACCGGGCGGTCGTGCTGGGTGCCGGGCCGGCCGAACTGCTGGGTGGCCTGCGGAGCCTGGCCGCCGGGGCGTCGTCGGCCGCGGTGGTGTCGGGTGTGGCGCGGCCGGGTGCCCGGGTGGGTCTGGTCTTCGCCGGTCAGGGTTCGCAGTGGGTCGGGATGGGCCGGGGGCTGTACGAGGGCAGCGCGGTCTTCGCCGAGGTCTTCGACCGGGTGTGCGGGCTGCTGGAGTTGGAGTTGGGTGTCTCGGTCCGGGACGTGGTCCTGGGCGCCGAGGGTGTGGACGAGGCGCTGGCGCAGCAGACGCTGTACGCGCAGGCCGGGCTGTTCGCCTTCGAGGTGGGCGTCGCGGCGGTGCTGGAGGCCGCGGGTGTGACGCCGGACGCGGTGGTGGGTCATTCGGTGGGTGAGGTCGCGGCCGCGTATGTGGCCGGGGTGCTGGCGCTGCCGGACGCGGTGCGGCTGGTGGCGGCGCGGGCGCGGTTGATGCAGGCGCTGCCGGCGGGCGGGGCGATGGCGGCGGTGAACGCGCCGGAGGCCGAGGTGCTGGCGGAGCTGGTGCCCGGTGTGGTGATCGCGGCGGTGAACGGCCCGGAGTCCGTGGTGGTTTCGGGTGAGGCCGACGCGGTGGACCACGTGGTGGAGCTGTGGCGGGAGCGGGGTCGCCGGGTGCGGCGGCTGCGGGTGTCGCACGCCTTCCACTCCCCGGCGATGGACCCGGTGATCGACGAACTCACCGCCGTCGCGTCCGGGTTGGAGTACCACCGGCCGAACCTGACGTGGGCGGGCGCGCTTTCGGGTGAGCTGGTCACCGAGCCCGAGGCGGGCTACTGGCCGGCGCAGACGCGGGGAGCGGTGCGCTTCGCGGACGCGGTGGCGACGCTGGCCCGCCAGGGTGTCTCGGTGTTCGTCGAGGTCGGTCCGGACGGGTCGCTCTCCTCGCTGGGCCCGGACATCGTGGCCGGTAGCGGGAGCGAGGGGGCGGTCTTCGTCCCGCTCCAGCGGCGGACCGACGAGAGCGTCACGAGCCTGCTGGCGGGGCTCGCCCGCGCGTACGTCAACGGCGCCGGGGTGGAGTGGAGTTCGGTGCTGCCGACCGGTACGCCGGTCGAGCTGCCCACCTACGCGTTCCGCCACCAGCGGTACTGGCCCAAGGGCGTGCAGACCCCGCCGAACGCCGGCGGGGACGGTACCGGCACGGCCGCCGAGGCGCAGTTCTGGTCCGCCGTCGACGGCGGGGACCTGGGCCGGCTCGCGGACACCCTGGCGATCGAGGACCAGCGGCAGCTCGCCGAGGTGCTGCCCGCCCTGGCGTCCTGGCGCCGCCGGGCGCAGGACCGCTCGGTGACCGCGAACTGGCGGTACCGGGTCGGCTGGGCGCCGGTGGCCGACCCCGCCCCGGCGGAGCTGGCCGGGCACTGGCTGCTGGTGGTCACGCCCGACCAGGCCGAGGAGGAGCTGACGCGGGACTGTGCGCGGGCGCTCGCCGCCCGGGGCGCGGAGGTGGTCACCATGGTGACCACGGAGACCACCGACCAGCAGCGGATGGCCGAGCGGATCGCCGCGACCCTGCCCGAGGCCGGAGTCGCCGGCGTCGTGTCCCTGCTGGCCCTGGACGAGACGCCGCTGCCCGGTCACCCGGTGCTGGCGAACGGCCTCGCCGGGACCCAGACCCTGATCCAGGCCCTCATCCTCCAGGGCGTCCACGCCCCGATGTGGGCGCTCACCCGCGGTGCGGTCGGTGCCACGCCGGACGAGGCGCCGACCAGCCCGGTGCAGGCCCAGAGCTGGGGCCTCGGCCGGGTCGCCACCCTGGAACACCCGGACCACGGCGGCGGGTTGATCGACCTCCCGGCCGAGTTCGACGAGCAGGCCGCGGCGCGGCTCTGCGCGGTGCTCGCCGAGTGCGGCGAGGACCAGGTCGCGATCCGGCCGGCCGGGATCTTCGGCCGCCGGCTCACCCGGGCCCCGCGACCCCGCGACGGCGCGGCGCAGTTCGTGCCGCGCGGCACCGTCCTGATCACCGGCGGGACCGGCGCGATCGGCGGCCACGTCGGGCGCTGGCTGGCCGGCCGGGGCGCCAAGCGGCTCGTCCTGACCAGCCGGTCCGGCGCCGGAGCGGCGGGGACGGCCGCGCTGGCCGCCGAGTTGGCGACGATCGGTGCCCAGGTCGACGTCTTCGCCTGCGACGCGGCCGAGGACGCCGCGCTGGCCGGGGTGATCGCCAGGATCGGTGCGGGCGGCCCGCCGCTGACCGCGGTCATGCACGCCGCCGGTCTGGCGCAGGCGACCGCGCTGGACGACGTCTCGGTGGAGGAACTGGCGACGGTCCTGGCCGCCAAGGCCGCGGGCGCCGCCAGCCTGGACCGGCTGACGGCCGGTCTGGAGCTGGACGCGTTCGTCCTGTTCTCCTCCATCGCCGCCACCTGGGGCAGTGGTCTCCAGGCCGGCTACGCCGCCGCCAACTCCTACCTGGACGCGCTGGCGGAGAACCGGCTGGCCCGGGGCCTGGCCGCCACCTCGGTGGCCTGGGGCCCGTGGGGCGGCGGCGGAATGACCGACGCGGAGGGCGCGGCCCAGATGACCCGCCGCGGTCTGCGCCTGATCGACCCCGACCAGGCGATCCGGGCGCTGGCCCAGGTGCTCGACGGCCGCGACCCGATGATGACCGTCGTGGACGTGGACTGGGCGCGCTTCGCGCCGCCGTTCACGCTGCGCCGGCCCAGCCCGCTGATCGAGAGCCTGCCCGAGGTCGTCGAGGTGCTGGCCGGGAAGGGTGGCGACACCGGTCCGGCCGAGTCGCCGGCCGGGAACGCGCTGGCACAGCAACTGGCGGAACTGCCCCGGGTGGAACAGGACCGGTTGCTGACCGACCTGGTCCGGACCGAGGCCGCCGCCGTCCTGGGACACCCGAGCATCGAGTCCGTCGAGGCCGACCGGGCCTTCAACGACCTCGGAGCCGACTCGCTGACCGCCGTCGAACTGCGCGACCGGCTGGGCGCGGCCACCGGCCTGCGCCTGCCCAGCACCCTGCTGTTCGACTACCCCACCTCGGCCGCGCTCGCCGACCACCTGCGGGCCGGTCTGACCGAGGAGACCAGTCCGGCCCAGCCCGTGCTGGCCGAACTGGACAAGCTGGAGGGCATGCTCGCCGCACTCGCCGGCGACGACGAATCCACGCTGATCACGAACCGCCTCGAAGTCGTCCTTTCCAAGTGGAAGGAGGCTCGGGCACAGACCGCCGAGACCGGAGTTGCGGAGAAGCTCGAATCGTCAACCGACGACGAAGTCTTCGATTTCATCGGCAAAGAACTCGGAATCCACTGACTCGGCCAACGCCGCGACTTCTTCGACGAGGTGACGTAAGTGAGCGAAGAGAAGCTCCGCTACTTCCTCAAGCGGGTGACCGCTAATCTGCACGAGACCCGGCAACGTTTGCAGGAACTGGAAACGGCCGGTGGTGAGCCCATCGCCATCGTCGGCATGAGCTGCCGCTTCCCCGGCGGGGTACGCGACCCCGAAGCCCTGTGGGAACTGCTGGACGCCCAGCGGGAATCGGTGGCCGGACTGCCCCAGGACCGGGGGTGGGCCTTCGGCGACGCCGACGACCCCGGATCCGGCGCCGCGGAGGTGCAGGCGGGCAACTTCGTCTACGACGCCACCCAGTTCGACGCCGGGTTCTTCGGGATCAGCCCGCGCGAGGCGCTGTCGATGGACCCGCAGCAGCGGCTGCTGCTCGAAGTGGCCTGGGAGGCCCTGGAGCGGGCCGGGATCGACCCCGCGTCGCTGCGCGGTTCGGCGACCGGCGTGTTCGCGGGCGCCTCCGCCTCCGGCTACGGCTGGATCACGGGCAAGCAGGGCGAGCTCGACGGCCACGTGATGACCGGCAACGCCACCAGCATCCTGTCCGGCCGGGTGTCCTACACGCTGGGCCTGGAGGGCCCGGCGGTGACGATCGACACCGCGTGCTCGTCGTCGCTGGTCTCGCTGCACCTGGCCGCGCAGGCGCTGCGCTCCGGCGAGTGCTCGATGGCCCTGGTCGGCGGCGCGTTCGTGGCGGCCACCCCGGTGCTGTTCACCGACTTCAGCCGCTCGCTGGGACTGTCTCCCGACGGGCGCTGCAAGACCTTCGGGGCCGGGGCGGACGGCATGGGCGTCGCCGAGGGCGCCGGGGTCGTGGTGGTGGAGAAGCTCTCCGACGCGCGCCGCAACGGGCACCGGGTGCTCGCGGTGGTACGCGGTTCGGCGATCAACCAGGACGGTGCGTCCAACGGTCTGACGGCTCCCAACGGCCCTTCGCAGCAGCGGGTGATCCGCGCGGCGCTGGCCAGCGCCAAGCTGTCGACGGCCGACGTCGACGTGGTGGAGGCGCACGGCACGGGCACCCCGCTCGGGGACCCGATCGAGGCCCAGGCGCTGCTCGCCACCTACGGCCAGAACCGGCCGGAGGAGCGGCCGCTGTGGCTGGGGTCGGTGAAGTCCAACATCGGGCACACCCAGCAGGCCGCCGGTATGGCCGGGATCATCAAGATGGTGCTGGCGCTCCAGCACGAGCGGCTGCCGGCGACGCTCCATGTGGCGGAGCCGACGCCGGAGGTCGACTGGTCGGCCGGTGAGGTGGAGCTGCTGGCCGAGCCGGTCCCGTGGCCGGTCGGGGAGCGGGTGCGCCGGGCCGGTGTGTCGGCCTTCGGGATGAGCGGCACCAACGTCCACATCATCCTGGAGGAGGCCCCGACCGGGGACGCCGAGACGGCGGAGACGCCGGCCGGGGACGCGGACGAGGCGGACGCCCTGGACGAGCCGGCTGCGGAGGTGGCGGCGGCACCGGTCGCACCGGCCCTGCTGGAGCTCGACGGGTCCACCGCGTGGGTGGTGTCGGGTCGGTCGGCGCAGGGGCTGACGGCTCAGGCGGGCCGGTTGCGGGAGTGGGTGTCGGCGCGGTCGTCGGTGGATCCGGGGGGTGTGGCGTGGTCGTTGGCGGCGACGCGGTCGGTG
>NZ_JBVHHE010000085.1:0-13215 GCF_055561235.1 Kitasatospora sp. NPDC022856
GGGCAGGCACAGCCAGTCGACCGCTCCGTCCCTGCTGACCAGGGCAGCGGTCTGCATGTCCCCGATGAGTGCGTAGTCCTCGATACGGCCGGCCATGAGGGGGTTCCTTCCTGTGGGCGGGTGGGCCCGGTGGGTGGGGTTGTGCGGATTGGTTAGGCGGGCGTCGGGTGGGCGTCCGGCTCGTCGGCGGGGCGCGCGGTTCGGGGGGTGGGTCGCTGGTCGGGGCGGTGGAAGGCCGGCGCAGGGGGCCGGGGGGTCGGTTGTGTGGCCGTGTTGGCGTTGAGGAGCGTCATGGCGATCTCGCGTCGTGTGGCGGGGGGCAGTTGCGAAGGCAGGCTGATCCAGTCGAGTACGGCTCCCGGCTCGAAGGGATCGCCTCCTTCGTCGTGGATGGTCTTGAGGCGGTGGTGCAGGTGGGGGTCGAGCGCGGACAGGGCCCGGAGGGTGGCGATGGGTGCGGCGAGGGCGGTGGCCACCGTTCGCGGGCGGCGGCCCGTGGTCAGCTCTGCCGGTCCGGTCATCAGGTGCAGTGGCGGTGCCGGCGAGGCGAGGACGCGTTCGAGGGCGGCGAGCGTGCGCCATGGCCACCGGTCGGCGGCCAGGAGCAGGAGGGCGCCGGATCCGGGCGGGATCGCCGACGGCTCGGTCACGGCCACCACGCCGTGTGCTCCGCGTGCGAGTTGCTCCAGTGTCCTGTTGCGGGTGGCGGTGTTCTGGTCGGGGGTCAGGCACGCGGTCAGCCAGGTCCGCCCTCGGGCCGGCCTCGGGTTGGGATGCTCCTGCAGTTGGCGGATGAGCTTGTGTGCGGTGCGTTCGTCCGGGCACAGCACGGTGACGTGCCGAAGGTCTGGCCGCGCGGCCGCGTCCAGTAGTTGGCGGACCGCGGCCGCGAGCAGGGCCCGGCCGTCACTGGGCCTGGTGACCGCGGTCAGCGCCACGTCCAGCCGGTAGGCCCGGTTGATGGATGGGCCCAGGTGGCGTGTCTGGCCCAGGCGTGGTCCCGCCTGCGCGGTCCACTGGCGGCCTGAGCCGTCGACGAAGCGTGTCGCGGTGCTCTGCAGCAGTCGGTGTGTGGCCGGCGTCGCGGGATCGCAGAGCAGATCGCCCGCGTCGTGGCCGGCGGCGTCCAGGGCCATGATGTCCTCGACGACGATCAGGTCCCAGGTGGGGAGCCGGTGGTGGCGGTGTTCGGATGCGAGGGCTTGGGCGCCGTCGCGGGTCGCGACGAGCAGTAGCTGGCCGGGAGTTCGCAGGTGGGCCAGCAGGTCACCGCTGGCGGGGACGATCGGGCACCCGGCCGGCCGGCGGTGTGCGGGGGCGCGCTCGCCGGGCCCGAGGACGCCGACCACTGTGGTGGCGGGATCGGTCTCGGCGCGCCATCGGGTCAGCGCGTAGGCCAGGTCGCCGTCCTGGAGGATGAGGGCGGCGCGGTGCGCCGCGCGCAGGGCTGTGCGGGCGTGGTGGTCGAGGGCTGTGCGGTCGCCGGTCATCAGGACCCGTGCGGGGGCCCGTGCAGGGGCGGGCTCGGGCAGGGGGCGCGGGGCGGGCTCGTCGATGTCGTCGCCCCAGGGTCCCTCGGGGGTGGGGATGTCGAGGCATCGCTCGTCGATGCGTTCGTCGGTGACCAGGATCGCTACCGCGCCCTCCAGGGTGGTGCCCCAGGTGCTGAGCAGCCGCGCCACGCTCGTACGGGCCCGGGTCCGGCCGATTCCCGCGAGGTCGGCGGCGCGTGCGAGTGTGTGTCCGGCGGCTACCAGCCGCAGCACGGCGAGTTGGGCGCCGGTGACATCCCTGGACCGTGTGCTCCACACGCTCTTGACCGTCGTTCGGTCCACGGTGACGTCCAGGAGGCACCGGGCCACGAGCGCCGGCCGGGAGGGTGCGCCCAGGTGTGCGCACAGGTCGGTGATCGCCCGTTCGACCTCCGCCTCCGCGACCCCGTGCATCGCGGCTATCACCGAGACCTCGAGGCCGGACGCCAGGAGAGCGACCAGGCTCGCCTCATCGTCGCTCACCGCCCTCTTGGGCGCGGTGTCGGCGTCTGCGCTCCGGTGGCCGCGCGAGCCGTCGTCGCGTGTCCCGACGGCCCCGCTCGAATTGGTTGTCCAGCCGGTCATGGCGCGACTCCCGGCCGGGTCGCGGAGGCGGCCTTGCCGCGGCGACTGGTGCGGGCCCTCATGGCCCGTGCCGCCCAGCGCAGACGGTCCGGTGTCCGGGTGACGGGACCGGCGCGGTGCCGCAGAGATTCGATCACCGCTCGGCCGTCGGCCGCCGCACGCCCGGTGCGGTACCGCACCCCGTCGGGGGTGAGTTCGAGGACCAGCGGGCCGACGTGGCGGGCCGATACCTCGATGAGCGCGGGCCCGGGATGGGCGGCCTCCGGTGCGACGATCGCGAGACTCACGCGCCGTTGCTCGACCAGCTCTGCGAGGTGGTCGAGCTGGGCTGCCACCCTCGCGGGAGTTCCCGTCGGGCGTTCCAGAACCGACTCGTCGACCACCGCGAGCGGGTGTGTCCAGCGGGCCGGCACGGTGGTGGCGAGCGCGGCCAGCACCGCCAGGTCCTGGGCGGCGTGGTGGGTCGACGCCGGTTGCGGGCAGGCGGCGTGGTACCCGGGGGTGCGCAGCCCGAGCGGGATCACATCCCCGCACGCGCTTCGCCAGGCCGTGGCACTGGTCAGGACGCTGGCGAGGCGGGTGGCCCAGCCGTGCGACCGGTCGGTGACGCTCTCGTGGACGCTGGTGGACAGCTCGGTGAGTGCGTCGAGTTCGCCGGACGCGTCCAGTGCGGCGAGCAGGGTGTCGAGCTGGTGGCGGGTCGGCATGGCGCGGCCGTGCTCGATGTCCTCGATCCGATGCCGGCCCAGGCGGGACGCTGCGGCCAGGGCCGGCAGGTCGATGCCCATCATGGTGCGCAGGCCGGTCAGGCGCAGGCGGGTGACGGCCGGTCCGGCTGCCAGGACCCGGCCCGGTACCTGAGTGGCGCTCTCCTCCAGCATGCGGGTCACGCCGTCCCTCCGGCGCGAGCGAGGTCCTGTGTCACTGCGGCGATCTGTTCGTGGTGGCGGGCGCTCAGGTGCGGACCGGTCTCCAGCCACGCCCACGTCGTGCCGGGCGGGTGCAGGGCGGCACGGTCGGCGTGTGCGGGGTCCAGGGCCGTGGCTGCCCGGGCGATAGCGGCCAAAGGGGTGTGGTCCGGTTGGTCGGGCAGGAGTGCGGCGACGACCAGGAGGGGGTGTCCGGTGTCGCGGTCACGGGGGTCGAGTGCCCACTCGATCGTCTCGGCCGCCGCCTCGGCGTCGGGCGGGTCAAGGAGGATCAGGGCGTCCGCCCCGGTGGCGCGCACTGGGCCGCGGGTGATCAGGATCCGCACGCTCTCCTTCCCGTTCGCGAGGTGGCGCAGGGCCTCGAACCGTTGGGGGGCCGCGGTGAACGGGGTCAGGGTTGCCGTCCACGTCGACCGCGGGCGTGTCCAGGTGGGCAGCATGACGGCGGCCCGCCCGAGGGCGGCGGTGAGTTGACGGGCCTTCTGGCCTGTCGCACAGGTGACCTGGACGCGGCGCAGCCCGTGGCGGCGGGCGGTGTCGAGGAGCAGGAGCGCCTGGTCGGTCATCGCGCCGCGTTTGGCGGTGACCGGTGGCGGGGCTGCGGCCAGCAGCCGGTGTTCGCGCGCGCGGCCTTGGGCGGCGGCTTCGGCGACGGTCCGGTGTGCGGCGAGTGGTCCGCGGTCGGCCGTTGGCGCGGTCGGCGGGGTGGAGGTCAGGGTCAGATGGGCGGCGGCCTCGGGCAGCCGCGGGCGGTCGCCGGCGCCTTGGCCCGGACCGCTGGGGCGGCTGTCGCCGCGGTGGGTGTCGAGGGTCACGATCAGGTCCCAGCCGGCGAAGTTCTCCAGGCAGGACAGGAGGGGCAGCGCTTGGAGGGTGGACACGACGGTGACCGGCCGGCGGATTCCGGCGAGGTCGAGCAGGACCCGAGTCGATGTCGCCACCGGCCAGGCGTCGGGCAGCTCGACGTAATGCGGCAGCTGTGCGGGTGTGAGGACCCCGGCGACGCCGCCTACGTGGGCGCGGGCGGCGCCCCACACCTCCATGGCTGTGTCCCACGCGGGTCCGTGCGGTGCGACCACCAGGATGCGGGTCGTCAGACCGCAATGGGCGAGAGCGGCGGCCACCGACACCTGGGACTGCTCACTGCGGGGAATGCGTCCGGTCGCCCGGTGCGGCGCCCGGGCCAGGACGGCGGCGAGAGCCGCGGCGGCCGGGCGCAGTGCCTCGTCGGTGGGAGGTGTGGGAAGGGCCAGGTCGACGTCGGGGCGCACGTCCCAGGGGCGGACCACGCCCATGGACGCGCCCGCGATGGCTGCCGCGTGCGCGGAGTCGGTCAGCAGCTCGGCGAGCAGGCGGGCGAGGCGGCGGCGCGCGGTGTCCGTGGTGACGTTCAGCTCGACCGCGATCTCCGCTGTGCTGAGGCGGGCAGCCAGGCGCAGCAGGACCTTGTCGGTCCACTCGAGCTCGCGCGGGTTAGTCCATACGGTTGAAGGGGTGAGGTGGCCGAGGAGTCCCGACAGGAGGTAAGTGGCAGCGAGGTGGGCCCGAGTGGCGCAGTTGGAGCGCTGCATCAGCCCGGCCACCGCTCGGCGGACGTTCTCGGCCGGCAGCTTCTGGGTGCGGGCGATGTCCGCCTCGGTACCGGGGCGGCACAGGAGCCGCGCCCAGGACAGCGAGTCCTCGTCGCTGGCGAGTGTGCCGGCCAGTGCGCGTTCGGTCGGGGCGGTCGGCCGGAGGTCGGGGAACGAGACAGTCATGCGGGGTGGTTTCCTGAGGTGCGAAGGGGGCGGCTGTCGGGCGGGCCGCGTTCGGGGGAAGAAGGCCTACGGCTGGGGGGCGGCACGTGCCGTGTGGCGGCGCCGGTCCAGCCACGTTCCGAGGCGCCGGCCGCTGGGCGAGAGCGTGTCGGGACGTGGGCGAGGATGGGTGGCCGCGGAGCGGGTGGCGGTCTGCCGCATCTCCTCGTTCCAGGTCGTGTCCGCCCAGGCGGACACCGCCCGGGCCCGGCGCCTGTCCGCCTCGGACGCCATGGGCAGCGCGAACTCCAGGCCCTCCCAGCCCTCTTCGGGCCGGTTCTCGCGAGCGCGCCGAAGGACCGCGCGCAGGTTCGGGTCGAAGGCGGCGGCCGCCGCGGCCAGCGCCGCCAGTGCCGGCCATGTGCCGTCCCGGGCGTCGTCGGCGGCGACGGCGAGCAGCGGCGTCGCTCTACGTTCGGCTGGGGTGAGGGCCGCTTCGAGGACGGCGGCGGTGTGTGCGGTCGAACGGTCGCCGGTGGTCTGGACGAGAGCGTCGGCGTCCAGGCGTGGCGGCGGCGGGCCGTCACCCACCAGCACGCGCACCTGCTCACCGCCGTGGGTGAAGTGCTCCACCACGGTGTCGCGTTCCTCTCCCGGCCTGGGCAGGACCTCGGCCCACACGCTGGCGCCGGGTCGGGTGTCGGTGATCGCGCGGGCGATTCGCCGGGCGTCGAGGACGCTCGCGCAGTGGACGACCAGGCGGGTCAGGTCGTGGGCGGCGGCGAGGTCCAGGACGAGCCGTGCCAGGCGCGGAGCCCGTGACGTGCCGTCTGGTAGCGCGGCCGCGGCGAGCCGGTAACCGCGTAGTACCCCGCTCTCGGCCGCCTGGCTGGGCTTGAGAGCCGCCACCACCGGTCCCGTGGCGTAGGGGTCTGCGCCCTCGCGTCGGTCGCGCCCGGCGGCGGTCAGCCGGGGCGTCGACGTCAGCCACAGCACGCCGCGCCCGGGCGGGCACCACTCGTGTCGGCCCACCCGCTCGGCGACCTCGGGCAGGTGCGCGTCCAGTGCCACGATCAGGTCGTAGGGCGTCTCCCGAGGGGCGTTGCGGGAGGCGGCGGCGACGATCTCCAGGCCTCTGGGAGAGGTGACGACGGTGGCCGGCATCGTCGATCCCGCGTATCGGCGCAGTGCTGCCGCGTACGTTGCCACAGGGATGTCGAACGGTGTGCGGATCCCGGGCCGGGCCAACTCGTCCCGGTCCAGGACGGCCACCGCTTGCCCGCCGTGGCGGCGCTGGGCGGCGAAGCGGGCCACGGTCCGTTGCCACGCCGGCCCGTACGGCGCGACGACGAGCACCCTTCCCGCCGAATGGACTTCGGCCCCTGCCACCGCGGCGCCCAGCGCCGGCTGTTCGACTCGCGGCAGCACCGCCAGGGCCCGCCCGGTGGCCAGCCCCCTTTGCAGCGGCGCCAGCAGACCGAACAGGTGCTCCGGGACGGCCACCGCCGCGCCGCCCCCCTGATCGGGCCGCACGTCAGCCGCACGCACCACGCCCGCCAGGCAGCCCAGCCCGACCACCTGGTGCGGTTCCTCGACGCCGCACCGGGCCATCAGGGCACGGACGTACCTCGTCACGGTGGCGGTGGCGACGCCGACCTCGGCCGCGATGTCATGCCGCGAGGCTCCAGCGGCAACCAGGCGCAGCAGCAGCTGCTCCCCCGCGTCCCACTCCGTACCAGTCGATCCGTCGGCCGCGCCGAGGTCACGCTCGGTCAGGTGCCCGGCCAGGGCGTAGCGGGCGATCAGTTCACCGCGGTCACGCGCGCCCGCCGCACCTGTCAGAGTCTCCAACGCCGCACCGACGGTTTCCTTCGGCCGGGCCAGCCGGGCCGCGATCGCGTCCACGGAGCCCGGCCCGGCCAGGATCCTGGCCCACCACAGCGATTCGGGATCCGTGAGCAGCGCGTGCCGGCTGGGTGCCGAGGTTTTGCCGCGGTTGTCGTTCACACCTGCCCCCACTCGATGACGACCTTGCCGTCGGGGGCGGCCACGCTGGTGCGCTCCAGACGCAGCCGCGGTGTCGCGCCGCTCGGCCGGCCGTCGGTCACCAGCACCAGCACCGCGTCGCGCACCTGCTGCGCGCGGGCGGTCGCGGTGGTGCTGCGAAGCTGCTCCGCGGTGTGGTGGTGGCCGTCGACGCGGATGAACGTGATCGGGCCGGCGGTGGTCGGGCCGGGGCCGAGAGCGGTGCGGGCGGCGTCCTGCACGCTCACGCCGGACAGCATCCACAGCCGCGAGCCGTCGTTGTAGGTGGTCCGGGTGCCGACGGTGTCCCCGGCCGGGGTGAGCAGGAGGTCGGTGCGGCGGGGGCGGGTCTTGTCGTCGAACAGGGCGAGCGTCACCGTCGCCGGGGGGAGGGGGGTGGACGGGGCTGCGGGCGGGGTCGGCACGGTGGGCATTGCGGTCCTTGTGCGGTTCGGGGCGGTGTGGGTCGGGTGCGCGGTGGGTCGCTCAGCGGGCATCGCCGTGGGCGGGCAGGCCACCGAGCGCAGTACAGGCGGTTCCGGGGGGATGGAGGGTGATGGCGGGCACGGGTCCGGTAGACAGGTCGCCGATCAAGCTGACGATCCATCCGCGGACGGTCGCACTGCGTGCGGCGTACGGACCGTCGTGCCGTTCTCGGTACTCGGCGGCCGGGACGCGTGCCCCGTCGACATCCATGGCGCGGGCGCTGAACGGCGAGCGGCAGTCGCTCAGCGCCTCCCGCGCGGCCTCCACCGCCTCGGGGCCGGGCGCCGGCAGGTCGGCCGGTACGGAGACGACGACCCGCAGACCGCGGTCGTAGAGGGTCTCGGTGAGGCTGTAGCGTCGGGTGCCGTCGGTGCCCGTCACCGTGTCCGCACTGATCCGCACCGGGTCGCCGCGGTCGCTCGCCAGTGCCACAGGCAGCCCGGTGGCACGCGCCACCGCCTCGACCCGCTCCGAGAGCGGCACCGGCGCGGCCGAGCGGCCGACCCCCGGATCGAGGGCCGCCGCTACCCGGGCCGGGTCGTCGCCGGCCGGCCATGGCATGAGGGTGGCGGCCAGGGCGTCGGAGAGCGCCTCGAAACGCTCGACGGCGGGATCCAGGGGCGAGTGTTGAGGGAGTCGGGCGGGCCGGGGTACGGAAGGGCGGGGCATCAGGGGTCCGATCGTCGTGGGGTGGGGTGGTCGTGGGCCGGCGCCCCCGGGGCCTGCGCGTCCAGGTCCATGGGTATGCAGTCCCATAGCGTCCGGAGCCATCGGGTCGCTGCGACCCAGCCCAGACGCGGGTCGTCGTAGCTGAGTCTCTGAATGCCGACTTCGATGGGCCGGCCGTCGCGGGCTTCGTAGATGGGACCGGCGACGCCCCACAGCTCGCTGTCAGCGACACGCACCGCCACCCATCCGCGGCGCCGGCCCTCCGGGCAGGCACCGCGGGAGCGCAGCGCGCACGGCAGGCAGATCGGCGGGTGCTCGACGACGGCGCCCTCGGGCCAGGCAGTCGGCGCTTGACCCGGCGGGCGGGGCATCAGCCACAGCGTCCCGTCCGCGGTGCGGTCCGCCGGCTGGTCGCATCCCTGGCACAGCTCGTTCGCCATGGAGCGGTGCTGGCGCGCGGGGTGGACTAGTTTGAGGCGCGCGGTGCCCACGCCGGGCGCCGAGACGCGCCGCTGGACGAGCACGCCCATGGCGTCCCGGTCGGCCGGTGTTTCATCGGTGTAGCCGACCCCGAGGACCCGGCTGGCCCGGAACGTGTCGCCGGGCACGTGCCGCAGGACGAGGTCGCCCGTGCGGGTCTCCTCGGACCACAGGGTCACCGCCGGCGCTCCGTGGGGCATACCGGTCACCGGATCGGGCTCCCGTTCGTGACGGTAGCCGCGGCAAAGCCGTCGAGCTTCCGCAGCGGAAGCACTGCGTCGGGGACGGGCCGCCACCTGGCGGTCAGCGCCGCGACCTGCCCGGGGCCGCGCGGATGCCACGCCAGGCCCGTCCCGGCGTGCGCGGCCGCCATCTCCCGGGCCTTGTCACCGGGGCCGGGCGTCCGGTGGGTGAGCACCAGCACACTGTCAGAGGGCAGGCCGACGCGCAGCGCCTCCAGCAGCCGGGTGGCCTCACGCGTCGTCAGCTCGTGCAGGACATCGGAGAGCACGGCGACGACGGGCCGGGACCAGTCCAGCGCCGCGCGCAGCGCCGCCAAGAGCGTGGCGGGAGTGGAGAGGTCGGCGTGTAGGTGTCGTGCGGTGGTGGGTGCCGGGGCCTGAAGGAGCGCCCGGGCGTGGGTCAGGACCATCGGGTCGCGGTCGACGTAGACGGTGCGTGTGTCCGCACGGGCCGCCGCGATGGCGGTGTGCAGCGGGGCGAGCGCAGTGCCGCCCGGCCCGGTGGTCAGGCCGCAGCCGAGGTCCACGAGTTGGTCGTAGCCGTGCGTGGCGAGCGCGCCCGCCGTGGCCAGCACGCTCCGGCGGGCCGCTAGGCCGGCCTGGGCCCAACCGGGATCCGCGTCCAGCAGGCGTCCGGCGGCGTCGCGGTCGGCGCGGAAGTGGTCCTTGCCGCCGAGCAGGAGGGCGGCCACCCGGGCCGAGGTCGCGGTATCCGTGGCCAGCGGGGTGGTGGCCGCAGTGTCGGGCCAGGACCCCCAGGGAGTGGCCACGCCGTTGCCTGTGCGGCCGCTCTGGTGGAAGGGCGGCTCGACGAGGAGGACCGCGTGCGAGCGGGGCGCGGCGGCGTGCCCGGCCGGGCGCCGCGTGGAACCGGGGCCCTGCCCGGTCCGCCCGTTCACGCGGCACGCCCCGATCCGGCGACGTAGACCGGCTGAACCATCCGGCCGTCGGGCAGAACCGCGCCGGTGTCCTCGAACAGCAGGGCGCCATTGCACAGCAGGGTCCAGCCTTGCTCGGGATGGGATGCCAGCGCTTCGGCGGCCAGGGCGTCGCTCGCGCAGCCGTCGGGGCAGCCGCCCTTGTGCTGGCAGTTCATGACTGCTCCTGGAGGGTGGTGCCGCCGGACGGCAGGGTGGGGATGGTGAGCAGGACGCGGGGCAGGAAGCGTTCGGCTGAGGGCGTGCGCGTGACGACCGCCCGCTCTCCCACCACGCAGGCCCGCACTGTCCACTCGTCACCCGCGCTGTCTTCGGATGGGAGGGGCCGCCCATCGACGTGGACGAAGCTGGTCAGGTGCAGCCCCTTCGGCAGGGAGCTGGAGGCCAAGACGGCCGGGCCGGGCTGTCCGGGGCCGTGGACGGCGGCCCAGGTTCCGTCCGGGTAGGTGGTCGTGGACACCGTCAAGCCCTGGGTGAGGACCTGAGTGGTGGTCTGCGCGGTGCCGGTGCGCTTGGCGAGCAGGGCGATGACCGGGACTGTGGCGGGGTTCGGATCGGTGAGGTGCGGCATCGGACCTCCGAGGGAAGGTGGCGCGGACACGAGTGACACCGCAGTGCCCGCTGGATCAGGGCGCCGGGCGGTGGGGTGGGGAAGGCCGGCTCGGCGGCCACTCGGCTGCCGGGTCCGCTCGTGGGATGGAATGGTGCGGCCCTGACCCGAACGGCCGCCGTGGGCCCCGGGCAGCCCGCCCGGGGAAGGGGAGCGCCACTGCGGCAGCTCGGTGCGGATGCGCTGCCGCGCCCAGTCGCTCGCCGCCGCTCCGGCGGCAGCCGCCGCGACGAAGACGACGAGGAGGACGGCCTGCCAGTCCGGTGAGCCGGCCATGTGGCGCAGCCGCGGTACGAGCAGCGCCATCGCGGCCGAACCACCGGCCGCTGCGGTGAGTGCGAGAACGCATCCGCTGGCCCCGGTGAGTGGATGGCGCCGCGGCGACTGGGGTGACGCAGGGGACATGGCGGATCTCCGGACGGTGGTGCCTACGTGGCGGGGGCGAGGAGGACGGGCAGCGCCTGGTGGCCGTTGGAGATCAGGGACTCCACCGGCTGCAGCCGGACACCGGGAGCGAGGACGGCGTCGGGGAATCGGTAGAAGAACAGGCGCAGGACACTCTCGGCCTCCAGGCGGGCCAGCGGCGCGCCGAGGCAGAAGTGGACGCCGTGGCCGAACGCCAGGTGCTCCTTAACGGCCCGTAGGGCGTCGAAGGTGTCCGCGTCGTCGCCGTGCAGGCTCGGGTGGCGGCCGGCGGCGGCGTAGGAGGCGAGGATCGCCTCACCCGTGAGGATCGTCGTGCCGTCGGGAAGGTCGATGTCCTCGATGGCGTAGCGCAGTGGCAGGTGGGCGATGGGCGCGCTGTGGCGCAGGCTCTCCTCGACGACGTCGCCCCATGTGGCACGGCTGGCGCGGACGTGGCCGAGCTGGAGGGGGTCGGTGAGCAGGGCGGTGAGGGCGTTGTCGATGAGGTTGACGGTGGTCTCGTAGCCGGCGGATATGACGAGCAGGAGGGTGTCGCGCAGCTCCTGTTCAGTCAGGGCGCTGCCGTCGCCGTCGGTGTCGCGGGCGTCGATGAGCAGGGATGTCAGGTCGTCGCCGGGGGTGGTCCGTTTGGCGGCGATGAGCTCGTCGAGGACCGCGTACAACGCGGTGGTGTTGGTGCGGGCCTTCTCGGCGGTGAGGGTGGTGTCGAAGACGGCGTCGACCAGGCGGCGGAAGTCGCGGTCGCCGGTCGTCTTGGCGGACAGTCCGAGGAGGTGGCTGATCACCTGGATGGGCAGCGGGTAGGCGAGGCGTTCGCGCAGGTCGGCCGGCTCCCCGGCGGGTGTGGTGGCGAGGTCGTCGAGGAGGGCGGAGGTCAGCTCCTCGATGCGCGGTCGGAGGGCGTGGATGTGGCGGGCGGTGAACGCGGCGCTGATCAGGCGGCGCAGGCGCCGGTGGTCGGCGCCGTGGGCAGTGAACATGTTCTCGACCGCTACCCACAGCGTGAGCGGCCACGCCTCGGCCACGTCGGGGAACTCGGGCCAGTGCCGGCGGGCGTCCTTGGAGACGCGCGGGTCGGTGAGTAGAACCTTCAGGAGGGCCGGGTCGCAGACGGCCCAGGCCTGGACGCCGAGGAGGTCGACGCGGGTGGCGGTCGCGGTGTTGAGGTGGGTGCTCTCGGCGTCGCGGTCGCGGCCGGTGGGGTCGAGGACGAACGGCTCGTTCACGTGCGGGCTCCTTCGGACGGTCCGGTCAGGCGGCCGGGGCGGGTGTGGTGGCGGGGAAGTGCACGGGCAGGGCGGCCAGGGCGCGGTGGAAGGGGCCGGGTCGCCAGCGGAGCTGGTCGGCGGGGACGGCGAGTCGCATCTCGGGCAGGGTGTCGATGAGGAGTTCGACGGCGCTCTGCGCGATCACGTAGGCCGGGGTCCGGGCGGGGCAGGCGTGCGGTCCGGCGCTGAACGCGAGGTGGGAGCGGTTTCCGGCCGGCTGTCCCCCGGCCACGGCCGGGTCGCTGTTACACGCGGCCATGCCGATGACCACCGGTTGGTGCGCCGGCAGCAGTACCCCGTCGATCACGACCGGCAGCGGCGGGTAGGAGAGGCAGTACTGGGCGAGCGGCGGGTTACGGTGCAAGACCTCCTCGAGGGCGTCGCGCACGGTGAGGGTGCCGCCGATCACGCTTCCCGCGAATCGCTCGTCGGTCAGGATCAGACGCAGGGCATTGGTGATGAGGTGGGTCTGCGGCTCGATGCCGGCGCCGTAGAGGGTGACGAGCTGGTGGACCAGTTCCTCGTCGCTCAGGCGGGTGTGGTGGGCGATCAGGCGGGAGGTGATGTCGTCGCCCGGGGAGGCGCGCTTGAGGGCGACCAGCGCGGCGAGGGCCTGGGAGATCATCGCCTCGCCGTGTTCGGCTCCGTCGACCCTGTCGAACACCCGGGCCATGCCGTCCGCGACCTGGGCGCTGATCTGCGGCGGGCATCCCAGCAGGGTGTTGAGGACCTGGAACGCGAGAGGCAGGGCGTACTGGGATACCAGGTCGGCCTGGCCGTGCCGCGCGAGGCCGGGGGTCAGGCCAGCGGCCGCCCGCTGGACCGTGGCGCGCAGCTGGTGGAGGTCGACGGCGTCCAGGGCCGCGAGGTTCGCTGAGCGATAGCGCTCGTGGGCCGCTCCGCTGTTGCGCAGCGCGTTGGGGCGCCATCCGGTCATCGGCAGGATCGGGCAGTCGGCGGGGACGGTGGCCTGCCAGGCGCGCGGGTCGGCCGGGAACCGGACCGGGTCGTGGAGGATCCGCAACGCGGTGTAGTAGCCGATCACCAGGGTCGCCGGGACGCCCGGGTGCAGTTCGACGGGGACCAGGGAACCGAAGCGCTGCCGCATCCAGGTGTAGGCGGCGTGTGGGTCGGCGGCGAACTCCTGCGTGTAGAGGGGTACGGGTGCCTGGTCGGCCGGGTTTCCGGTCGGCTGGTGATGAGGCTGGTCGATTTTGGCCAACGCTGCTGTTCACCTCACTTCGTCCGGCTTTGAACGGAGTGGGGAGTCTGGGGAGCGACGAGCGCCC
>NZ_JBVHHE010000086.1:0-13033 GCF_055561235.1 Kitasatospora sp. NPDC022856
GCCCGCTGCGCCAGCAGCGCGGCGGCGATCTCCGCCGTCCCCGCCCCGGACGTCTCGACGAAGGGCGCCAGCCGGTCGGCCTGCCCGGCCAGCGACCGCGCGCTCTTCGCCGACAGCACCAGCGGGACCACACCCGTCGGAGCGGCCTCGACCGCGACGGCCTGCGCCTCGGCCTCGACCGGGGCCTGCTCCAGGATCAGGTGCGCGTTCGTCCCGCTGACCCCGAAGCCGGAGACGCCCACCCGGCGGGGGCGGCCGGTCTCCGGCCACTCCCGCGCCTCGGTCAGCAGCTCGACGGCGCCCGCCGTCCAGTCCACCTGCGAGGACGGCGCGTCCACGTGCAGCGTGGGCGGCATGACGCCGTGCCGCAGCGCCTCCACCATCTTGATCACACCGGCCACCCCGGCGGCCATCTGGGTGTGGCCGATGTTGGACTTCAGCGAGCCCAGCCAGAGCGGACGCCCCGGCTCCCGGTCCTGGCCGTAGGTGGCCAGCAGCGCCTGCGCCTCGATCGGGTCACCCAGCACCGTGCCCGTGCCGTGGCCCTCCACCACGTCCACCTCGGCGCCGGTCAGGCCCGCGTTGGCCAGCGCCTTGCGGATCACCCGCTGCTGGGAGACCCCGCTGGGCGCGGTCAGCCCGTTGGACGCGCCGTCCTGGTTGACCGCCGACCCGCGCACCAGCGCGAGCACCCGGTGCCCCTTGCGCCGCGCCTCCGACAGCCGCTCCAGGACCACCACACCAGCGCCCTCGGCCCAGCCTGTGCCGTCCGCCGCGTCCGCGTAGGACTTGCAGCGGCCGTCCGTCGCCAGGCCGCGCTGGCGGGAGAACTCCACGAAGGTGCCGGGGGTGGCCATCACGGTCGCACCGCCGGCCAGCGCCATCGAGCACTCGCCCTGGCGCAGCGCCTGCGCGGCCAGGTGCATCGCGACCAGCGACGACGAGCAGGCCGTGTCCACCGTGACCGCCGGGCCCTCGAAGCCGAAGACGTAGGCCACTCGGCCGGAGGCCACGCTGCCCATGCCGCCGGTGCCGGTGAAGCCCTCCAGCTCCGCGGGCACCGCGCCGCCGGCGCCGTAGCCCTGGCCCATGACACCGGAGAACACCCCGGCGTCCGTGCCCTTCAGCGAGAGCGGGTCGATGCCGGCCCGCTCCAGCGCCTCCCACGAGGTCTCCAGCAGCAGCCGCTGCTGCGGGTCCATCGCCAGCGCCTCCCGCGGGCTGATGCCGAAGAACCCGGCGTCGAACCGCCCCGCCTCGTAGAGGAATCCGCCCTGGCTCACATAGGAGGTGCCGGCCTTTCCGGGGTCGGCGTCGAAGAGGTCCGCCACGTCCCAGCCGCGGTCCTCGGGGAAGCCGGACATCGCGTCCCGGCCCTCGCTGACCAGCCGCCAGAGGTCCGCCGGGCTGCCGACGCCGCCGGGCAGCCGGCAGGCCATGCCGACGATCGCGATCGGCTCGTCCGGGTCGGCGGGCGCGACCGCCGGCGCCGCCGCGGCGGTCCCGTCGGCGACGAGACCGAACTCGGCGTGCAGGTAGCGGGCGAACGCGAGCGGGGTCGGGTGGTCGAAGACCACCGTCGCGGCCAGCTTCAGACCGGTCGCCTCGCGCAGCCGGTTGCGCATCTCGACGGAGGTCAGCGAGTCGAAGCCGGAGTCCCGGAAGGCCGTCCCGCTCCTGATCGCGTCGGGCCCCGCGTGCCCGAGCACGGTCGCCGCGTGACCGCGGACCAGCTCCAGCAGCAGCGCCTCCTGCTCGGCCGCCGCCAGCCCGGCCAGCCGACCGGCCAGCCCGCCGCCGCCGTCCCCCGAGGCCGCCCGCACCAGCTGCCGCCCGGTCCGCACCAGGCCGCGCAGCAGGGTCGGGACGTCCCGGCCGGCCGCGGCGCCGGCGCGCAGCGCCCGCAGGTCCAGCTTGGCCGGGATGAGCAGCGCCTCGCCGGTGCGCAGGGCCGCGTCGAAGAGGTCCATGCCCTCCTCGGCCGTCATCGCCAGCACACCGCCGCGTCGGTTCATCCGGCTGCGGGTGAGGTCGTCCATGCCGGCTGCCATACCGCCGGCGGTCTGGTTCCACAGGCCCCAGGCCAGCGAGGTCGCGGCCAGACCGGCCGCCCGGCGCTGGTGGGCGAGGGCGTCCAGGAAGGCGTTGGCGGCCGCGTAGCTGCCGGTGCCCGCGCCGAGGAACACCGAGGAGACCGAGGAGAAGACCACGAACGCGTCCAGGTCGGGGGCGAGTTCGCGGGTCAGGGCGTCCAGGTGCTGGGCCGCGGTGACCTTCGGGGCGAAGACCTGGGCGACCCGCTCGGGGTCCAGCGAGCCGATGACACCGGCGTCGGCGATGCCCGCGGTGTGCACGACGGCGGTCAGCCGGCGCCCGGCGCGGCGCACGTCGGCCAGCAGGTCCGCCACGGCCGTCCGGTCGGTCACGTCGCAGGACTCCACCGCGACCGTCGTCGCGCCGAGCCCCTTCAGTTCGGCGACCAGCTCGGCCGCGCCCTCGGCCGCCGGGCCGCGCCGGCTGACCAGCGCCAGGTGCCGGATGCCGTGGTCGGCGACCAGGTGCCGGGCGAGGATCCCGCCCAGCGAGCCGGTGCCACCGGTGATCAGGACGATGCCCTCGGGGTCGAGGCCGGTCCCCGTCCCGCCGTCGGCCCCGGCGGCCGGTGCGGCGCGGACGAGCCGCGGGACGGACAGCGCCGTG
This sequence comes from Kitasatospora sp. NPDC022856, assembly GCF_055561235.1. Lineage (NCBI taxonomy): Bacteria > Bacillati > Actinomycetota > Actinomycetes > Kitasatosporales > Streptomycetaceae > Kitasatospora > Kitasatospora sp. NPDC022856. The sequence continues at coordinate 2,701 of NZ_JBVHHE010000086.1, forward strand.
CCGCGCAGGGCCAGTTCGGGCTCCCCGGTGGCGAGCGCCGTACCCAGCACCGGGGCGAGGTCGAGGTCGAGGTCCGCGGCGGGGTCGAGGTCGAGCAGGACGATCCGGTCCGGGTTCTCGGTCTGGGCGGCGCGGATCAGGCCCCACACCGCGCCACCGGCCGGGTCGGTGACCGCGCGGTCGGCGCCGGCGCCGACCGCGCCCCGGGTGGCGACGACCAGCCGGGCCTCCTCCAGTCCGGGCGCGGCCAGCCAGGCCTGGACGGCCGCCAGCACCCGGTTGGTCAGGACGAGCGCGGCGTCGACGCCGTCGGCGCCGTCCGCCACGGCGTCCAGGACCGCCACGGCGGGGAGCGCCGCCTCCGGGCCCGCGCCGTCGGCCAGCGCGGTGATCCCGGCCGCGTCGGACACCGCGACCCAAACCGGCCGGTCGGCCGCCGCCACCGTGGACGGTGGCAGGTCGCTCCACTCGACGCGGAACAGCGAGTCGGCGCCCGCCGTGCCCGGGCCGGCCGTCAACTGCTCGGCGGTCAGCGGCCGCAGCTCCACCGAGTCCGCCGTCAGGACCACGCCGCCGGCCGGGTCGACCGCCTCCACCGTCAGGGCGTCGCCGCCCCGCGGCGCGATCCGCACCCGCAGCACGGAGGCGCCGACGGCGTGCAGGGCGAGCCCCTGCCAGGCCAGCGGCTGCCAGACCCGGGCGCCGGTCGCGGCGCCGTCGGCCACCGCGGTGTCCCGCAGGGCCGGGTGCAGGGCGGCGTCGAGCAGGGCGGGGTGCAGGCCGAACCGCCCGGCCTCCTCCCGGCTCTCCTCGTCCACCGCGACCTCGGCGAAGGTCTCCGCGCCGCGCTGCCAGAGCCCGCGCAGGCCCCGGAAGGCCGGGCCGTGCTGGTAGCCGTGCCCGCCGAGGTCGGCGTAGAGGGCGTCGACGTCGACCGGCCGGGCCCCGGCGGGCGGCCAGACGGTGAAGTCGGCCTGCGGGGCAGCGGTCTTGGTCGTCGCGGTGAGGGTGCCGGTGGCGTGGCGGGTCCAGGTGTCGCCGCCGGTGTCGCCCGAGGCGTCCTCCCGGGTCGAGTAGACGGCGACGCTGCGGGCACCGCTCTCGTCGGGGCCGCCGACGGTCACCTGGACCCGGACGCCGCCCTGTTCGGGCAGCAGCAGCGGGGCCTTGACCACCAGGTCGTCGAGGGTGCCGCAGCCCAGTTCGTCACCGGCCCGCACGGCCAGCTCCACCAGGGCGCCGGCCGGGAGCAGCACGGCACCGCCGACGACGTGGTCGGCCAGCCAGGGGTGGGTGCGCAGCGACAGCCGCGAGGTGCCGAGCAGGCCGCCGGTCTCCGGCACCTCCGTCACGGCGCCCATCAGGGGGTGGTCGGCGGCCGACTGGCCGAGCGAGGCCGCGTCGGCGGCCGGGCCGAGCTGGAGCCAGTAGTGCCGGTGGTCGAAGGCGTAGGTCGGCAGCTCGACGCGGGCGGTGCCGGTCGGTAGCACGCCCGTCCAGTCCACGGCCACGCCCCGGACGAAGAGTTCGGCCATCGAGGCCAGCAGGCGGCGCGGGCCGCCCTCGTCCCGCCGCAGCGTCCCGGTGACCAGGGCCTCGGCCCCGGCCTCGTCCACGATCTCGCTGACCGGCTGGACCAGCACCGGGTGCGCGCTCGCCTCGACGAACACCGTGTGGCCCGCTTCGAGCAGGGCGGCGGCGGCGGGGCCGAAGCGGACCTGGCCGCGCAGGTTGCGGTACCAGTAGCCGCCGTCCAGCACGCCGGCCTCGGTGACCCAAGCGCCCGTGACGGTGGAGTGGAACGGCACCAGCGGGGCCTGGCTGCGGATGTCCGCGAAGGCCTCGCCGAGGGTCTCCTCGATCGCCTCGACATGACGGGTGTGCGAGGCGTAGTCCACCGCCACCCGGCGCACCCGGACACCGTCGGCCGCCAGCACCTCCAGGGCCTCGTCCAGCGCCTCGGCGTCACCGGCGACCACGACCGAGGCCGGGCCGTTGACGGCCGCGACCTCCACCCGGTCCGCCCAGCGCACCAGCCGCTCGACGGCCTCGCTCTCGGAGAGCGCCACCGACGCCATGCCACCGCGACCGGCGAGGCTCCCGGCGATCACCTGGCTGCGGACCGCCACGATCCGCGCCGCGTCCTCCAACGACAGCGCACCCGCCACGCAGGCCGCCGCGATCTCCCCCTGCGAGTGGCCCAGCACGGCGTCCGGCAGCACGCCCACCGAGGCCCAGACGGCGGCCAGACCGACCATCACCGCGAAGCTCGCCGGCTGGAGCACGTCCACCCGGTCCAGCAGCTCGGCCGGGGCCTCACCGCGCAGCACCTCCTCCAGCGACCAGTCGACGAACGGGTCCAGAGCCCGGGCGCACTCCGCGACGCGCTCCGCGAACACCGGTGAGGCGTCGAGCAGTTCACGCCCCATCCCGACCCACTGCGAACCCTGCCCCGGGAAGACCAGGACGAGCTTGCCCGCCCCGGCCGCGCTGCCCGTCACCAGCCCGGGAGCGGACTCGCCCCGGGCCAGGGCGCCCAGCCCGGCCAGCGCCTCCTCCGTCGAACCGGCCACCAGCACCGCGCGCTCGGCGAGCGCCGTCCGCCCGGTGGCCAACGCGGCGGCGACGTCCGCCGGTTCCGGCCCCTCGGCGGTCCCGAGGAAGGCCGCCAGCCGCTCGGCCTGCCCGGCCAGCGAGCCGGCCGAGGACGCCGAGACGACCAGCGGCAGCACACCGCCCGGGGCGGACCGCCCCGCGTCCGGCTCGGCGGGTGCCTCGGCGGGCGGTTCCTCCAGGACGACGTGCGCGTTGGTACCGCTGACGCCGAAGGAGGAGACCCCGGCCCGGCGCGGCCGCCCGGTCTCCGGCCAGTCCCGCGCCTCGGTGAGCAGCTCCACCGCGCCGGCCGACCAGTCCACCTCGGTACTGGGCGCGTCGACGTGCAGGGTCGCGGGCAGCACGCCGTGCCGCATGGCCTGCACCATCTTGATCACGCCCGCCACCCCGGCGGCGGCCTGGGTGTGGCCGATGTTGGACTTCAGCGATCCCAGCCAGAGCGGACGCCCGGGCTCGCGCTCCTGGCCGTAGGTGGCCAGCAGCGCCTGCGCCTCGATCGGGTCGCCCAGCACCGTGCCGGTGCCGTGCCCCTCCACCACGTCCACGTCGGCCGGGGTGAGCCCGGCCGCCGCCAGCGCCTTGCGGATCACCCGCTGCTGCGAGGGGCCGTTGGGCGCGGTCAGCCCGTTGGACGCGCCGTCCTGGTTCACCGCCGACCCGCGCAGCACGGCCAGCACGTGGTGCCCGTTGGCCCGCGCCTCGGAGAGCCGCTCCAGCAGCACCATGCCGGCGCCCTCGGCCCAGCCCGTGCCGTCGGCCGCGTCCGCGTAGGACTTGCACCGGCCGTCGGCCGCCAGCGCCCGCTGCCGCGAGAACTCCATGAACATGCCCGGCCCGGCCATCACGGTGGCACCGCCGGCCAGCGCCAGCGAGCACTCCCCGCGCCGCAGCGCCTGCGCGGCCAGGTGCATCGCCACCAGCGACGACGAGCAGGCGGTGTCCACGGTGACCGCCGGACCCTCGAAGCCGAACACGTAGGAGATCCGGCCCGACGCCACGCTGCCGGTGGTCCCCGTCCCGGTGAAGCCCTCCAGCTCCGGGGGGACGGGGCCGCCGGTCGCGTAGCCCTCGTTGATCACTCCGACGAAGACGCCGACGTCCGAGCCCTTCAGCCCCGCCGCGTCGACGCCGGCCCGCTCCAGCGCCTCCCACGAGGTCTCCAGCAGCAGACGCTGCTGCGGGTCCATCGCCACCGCCTCGCGCGGCGAGATCCCGAAGAAGCCCGCGTCGAACAGCCCCGCCTCGTGCAGGAAGCCGCCCCGGCTCACATAGGAGGTGCCGCTCTTCTCCGGGTCCTCGTCGAACAGCCCGTCCAGGTCCCAGCCGCGGTCGGTCGGGAAGCCCGACACGCCGTCCCCGCGCTCGGTGACCAACCGCCACAGGTCGTCGGGGCCCGCCACCCCGCCCGGCAGCCGGCACGCCATGCCCACGATCGCGATCGGCTCCGCCTTCTCGGCCTCCAGCTCCAGCACGCGTTGCTGGGAGCGGCGCGCTTCGGCGAGGACGCGCTTGAGGTAGTCGCGAAGCTTGCTTTCATCCGCCATCGAAGTTCGGCTCCTAGAAGGCTGTGGCGTCGGGTGGTCTGCGGGGGTGCCGGTGGCGGTCAGCTGCCGAACTCCGTGTCGATGAGGTCGAAGAGCTCGTCGTCGGAGGCGGTGTCGTAGTCGATCTGTTCCTCGGCCGCCCCGCCGCCGTTCGCCGTCGACCAGGCGGCCAGCAGGCCCTGGAGCCGGGTGGCGACCTGGGCGCGGGCCGTGTCACCGGCCGGTGTCTCGGCCAGCATCGCCTCCAGCCTGCTCAGTTCGGCCAGCAGCGGGTGCGAGGCGGCGGTGGCCCCGCCGGACGGGTCCAGCCGGTCGTGCAGGTAGTGCGCGAGGGCCAGCGGCGTCGGGTAGTCGAAGACCACCGTGGCCGGCAGGCCCAGGCCCGTCGCCTCCCGGAGCCGGTTGCGCAGTTCGACGGAGGTGAGCGAGTCGAAGCCGGCGTCCTTGAACGCCGTCTCCGGCCTGACCTGCTCGGACCCGGCGTGACCGAGGACGGTCGCCACCCGGGCGCGGACCAGGTCCAGCAGCAGGGCCTGCTGCTCGGCGGGCGCCAGCCCGGCCAGCCGGCGGGCCAGCCCGCCGCCGCCGTCACCGGCGGCCGCCCGGACGGCCTGCCGGCCGGTGCGGACCAGACCGCGCAGCAGCGGCGGGACACCGCCGCCGAGCGCGGCGTCGGCGCGCAGCGCCCGCAGGTCGAGCTCGACCGGCACCAGCAGGGCCTCGCCGGTGCGCAGCGCCGCGTCGAACAGCGCCGTGCCCGCCTCGGCCGTCAGGGGCCGGACACCGCCGCGGCGGCCGCTCCGGTCCTGACCGGGCCCGTCGGCGGAGCCGTCGGCCTGCGCCCACACACCCCAGGCGAGGGACGTACCGGGCAGGCCTGCCGCGCGGCGCCGGTGCGCCACCGCGTCCAGATAGGCGTTGGCCGCGGCGTAGCCGCCGGTGCCCGCGCCCAGGAAGACCGAGGAGGCGGAGGACATCAGGACGAACGCGTCCAGCCCGGGGGCGAGTTCGCGGCTCAGCTCGTCCAAGTGGCGGACGGCGGTCACCTTCGGCGCGAAGACCCGCGCCATCCGGTCCGGGTCGACCTCGCCGATCACCCCGGCGTCGAAGACCCGGGCGGCGTGGACGATGCCGGTCAGCGGGTGCCCGGCCGGCACGGCGGCCAGGAGCGCCGCGACCGCCTCCCGGTCGGTGACGTCGCAGGCCACCACCGACACCGTGGCCCCGGCGGCCTCCAGCTCGGCGGCGAGCTCCGCCGCGCCGTCGGCGTCCGGGCCGCGCCGGCCCGCGAGGACCAGGTGGCGGACGCCGTGCCGCGCGACCAGGTGACGGGCGGTCAGGGCGCCGAGCGAGCCGGTGCCGCCGGTGATCAGGACCGTGCCGTCCGGGCGGAAGGCCGGTTCGCCGCCGGGCACCTCGCCGGCGGTCCGGGCCAGGCGCGGTACGTGCAGCGCCGTCCCGCGCACCGCGACCTGCGGCTCGCCGAGCGGCAGCGCCGCGGCGAGCGCGGTGTCCAGGTCGTCCGGCGCGGCCGGGTCGAGGTCGAGCAGGACGATCCGGTCCGGGCTCTCGGCCTGGGCCGCTCGGACCAGGCCCCAGACGGCGGCGCCGGCCGGGTCGGTGAGCGCGGCGTCGCCGCCGGCGGGCACCGCGCCCCGGGTCCGCACCACCAGGCGGGAGTCCTCCAGGGTTTCGTCGGCCAGCCAGGACTGCACCACGGCCAGCACCCGGGTGGTGAGCGGGAGGACGGCGTCCTCCCTCTCGCCGTCGGTGACGGCCGTCAGGACCACGACCGGGGGAACGTCCCCACCGGCCGTCAGGGCCGCGAGGTCCGCCTCGGTCGCGACGGCCGCGCGCCGCGGCGCCGTGCCGGTGCCCTGCAGCGGCGCCGGGGGCAGCGCCGCCCAGTCGACCCGGTACAGGCCGTCGTCGTCGGCCGTGCCCGCCGCGGCCGCCAACTGCTCGGCGGAGAGCGGCCGCAGCGTCACCGCGGCTGCCGTCAGGACCGGGCCGCCGGCCTCGTCGACCGCCGCCAGTGCCAGCGTGTCGGGCCCGGCCGCGGTGATCCGCACCCGCAGCGCGGAGGCGCCGACGGCGTGCAGGGCCAGCCCGTGCCACTCCAGCGGCTGCCACGTCCGGTCCCGGTCCGCCGCGGCCGCGTCCCGCAGGGCGGGGTGCAGGGCGGCGTCCAGCAGCGCGGGGTGCAGGCCGAACCGGGCGGCGGTGTCCCGCTGCCCGTCGGGCAGGGCGAGCTCGGCGAACACCTCGTCGCCGCGCCGCCACACCGCCCGGAGGGCGCGGAACAGCGGTCCGTACTCGTGGCCGTGAGCGATGAGTTCGGTGTAGAGGCCGTCGACGTCGACCGGCTCCGCACCGGCCGGCGGCCACGCCCCGGTGTCGAACGGCTCGGCCCCCGCCGTGGGCGCCACCGCGAGGGTGCCGGTGACGTGGCGGGTCCAGGTCTCCGTCGCGTCCTCGTGGGCGGAGTACACCTCGACCTTGCGGGCGCCCTGCTCGTCCGGGCCGCCGACGGCGACCTGGACCCGGACCCCGCCGTGCTCGGGCAGGAGGAGCGGTACCTCGACGACCAGGTCGTCGAGGGTGCCGCAGCCGACCTCGTCCCCGGCCCGGACGGCCAGCTCCACCAGGGCGGCACCGGGGACGAGGACCACTCCCCCGACGGTGTGGTCGGCGAGCCAGCCGTGGGTGCGCAGCGACAGTCGGGAGGTGAACACCAGGCCGTCCGACTGCGGCAGTTGGACGACGGCGCCGAGCAGCGGGTGGTCGGCCCGTCCCTGGCCGAGCGAGGCCGCGTCGGTGGCGGCAGCGCTCCGGAGCCAGTAGTGCTCGTGGTCGAAGGCGTAGGTGGGCAGCTCCAGATGGGTGACCGGAAGGCCGGCGGGCAGGGCCTTCGCCCAGTCCACCTCGACGCCCCGGACGAAGAGTTCGGCGACCGAGGCCAGCACGGTGTGCGCCTCGGGGCGGCCGTCGCGCAGCGCGGCCACCGTGACCGCGCGCTCACCGGCGGACTCCGCGACCACGCCGCTCAGCGCGGCGCCGGGGCCCAGCTCGACGAAGACCGCGTTACCGGGACCGGCCGCCGTGGCGATGCCGTCGGCGAACCGGACCGGGCGGCGCACATGGTCCACCCAGTAGGCGGGATCGGCCAGTTGACCGGGATCGGCCGGACGGCCGGTGACGTTGGAGATCACCGCGAGCTTGGGCTCACCCCACGAGACCTCGGCCAGGGCGGTGGCGAACTCCGCCAGCATCGGCTCCATCAGCGCCGAGTGGAAGGCGTGCGAGACGGTCAGCTGCTTGACCTTGCGGCCCTGCTCGCGCAGTTGCTCCGCGGCCTTCAGCACGGCCGCCTCCTCGCCGGAGAGGACCACCGACGACGGGCCGTTCACCGCCGCCAGGTCCACACCGTCACCGAGGAGTTCGGCGACCTCGTCTTCGGTCGCGGCGACCGCGACCATCGCGCCGCCCGAGGGCAGCGCCTGCATCAGCCGGCCGCGCGCGGCGACCACCGCCGCCGCGTCCGCCAGCGAGAGCACCCCGGCCACATGGGCGGCCGTGATCTCCCCGATCGAGTGGCCCATCACCGCGTCCGGCCGGACGCCCCAGGACTCGATCAGCCGGAACAACGCCGTCTCCACGGCGAACAACCCGGCCTGGGTGTAGACGGTCTGGTCCAGCGATCCGGCCGTGCCGAACACCACGTCCTTGACCGGGTGGTCGGTCCACCCCGCCAACCGCTCGTCCAACGCCGCACACGCAGCGTCGAAGGCCTCGGCGAACACCGGGTACCGCTCCGCCAGCTCACGGCCCATCCCGACCCGCTGCGACCCCTGCCCCGGGAACACCAGCACCGTCCGGGCCTGGCCACCCCCGGTCACGACACCGGCGGCGGACTCCCCGCGCGCCAGGGCGCTCAGCCCGGCCAGCGCCTCCTCCGGCGAACCCGCCAGCACCACCGCGCGCTCCGACAGCAGCGCCCGCTGCGCCAGCAGCGCGGCGGCGATCTCCGCCGTCCCCGCCCCGGACGTCTCGACGAAGGGCGCCAGCCGGTCGGCCTGCCCGGCCAGCGAGCCCGCGCTCTTCGCCGACAGCACCAGCGGGACCACACCCGTCGGCTCGACGGCGGGCCGCTCCACCGCGTTCTCCTCCGGCACCTGCTCCAGGATCAGGTGCGCGTTGGTCCCGCTCAGCCCGAACGAGGAGACGCCCACCCGCCGCGGGCGGCCGGTCTCCGGCCACTCCCGCGCCTCGGTCAGCAGCTCGACGGCGCCCGCCGTCCAGTCCACCTGCGAGGACGGCGCGTCCACGTGCAGGGTGGGCGGCAGCACGCCGTGCCGCAGCGCCTGGACCATCTTGATCACACCGGCCACGCCGGAAGCCGCCTGGGTGTGGCCGATGTTGGACTTCAGCGAGCCCAGCCAGAGCGGCCGCTCCGGGTCGCGGCCGCGGCCGTAGGTGGCCAGCAGCGCCTGGGCCTCGATCGGGTCACCCAGCACGGTGCCCGTGCCGTGGCCCTCCACCGCGTCGATGTCGGCGGTGGACAGGCCCGCGTTGGCCAGCGCCTTGCGGATCACCCGCTGCTGCGAGGGCCCGTTGGGCGCGGTCAGACCGTTGGACGCGCCGTCCTGGTTCACCGCGCTGCCGCGGACCACCGCGAGCACCCGGTGCCCCTTGCGCCGCGCCTCGGAGAGGCGCTCCAGCACCACCACACCCGCGCCCTCGGCCCAGCCCGTGCCGTCCGCCGCGTCCGCGTAGGACTTGCACCGGCCGTCCGAAGCCAGACCGCGCTGGCGGGAGAACTGCACGAACGCGCCGGGGCCGGTCATCACGGCCGCGCCGCTGGCGAGGGCCAGCGAGCACTCACCGGTCCGCAGCGCCTGCGCGGCCAGGTGCATCGCCACCAGGGACGACGAGCAGGCCGTGTCCACGGTGACCGCCGGGCCCTCGAACCCGAACACGTAGGACACCCGGCCCGAGGCCACGCTGCTGCCGGCGCCGGTCGTGACGAAACCCTCCAGCTCGGCGGGTACGTCGCTGCCCGAGCCGTAGCCCGCGCCCATCAGACCGGAGAAGACGCCGACGTCGGTGCCCTTGAGCGTGGCCGGGTCGATGCCGGCCCGCTCCAGCGCCTCCCACGAGGTCTCCAGCAGCAGGCGCTGCTGCGGGTCCATCGCGAGCGCCTCGCGCGGCGAGATCCCGAAGAAGCCCCCGTCGAACAGCGCCGCCTCGTGCAGGAAGCCGCCCTGGTCCACGTAGGAGGTCCCGGCCTTGTCCGGGTCCGCGTCGAAGAGGCCGTCCAGGTCCCAGCCGCGGTCGGACGGGAAGCCGGACATCGCGTCCCGGCCCTCGCTGACCAGCCGCCAGAGGTCCTCGGGGCTCGCCACACCGCCGGGCAGGCGGCAGGCCATGCCGACGATCGCGATCGGCTCGGACGGGTCGGCGAGCACGACCGCCGGCGCCGCCGCGCCGGTCTCGGCGGCCACGTGGCCGAACTCCTCGTGCAGGTGCCGGGCGAGGGCGAGCGGGGTCGGGTGGTCGAAGACCACCGTCGCGGGCAGCTTCAGACCGGTCGCCTCGCGCAGCCGGTTGCGCAGCTCGACGGAGGTCAGCGAGTCGAAGCCGGAGTCGCGGAACGCCGTGTCGGTCTTCACGCCCTCCGGTCCCGCGTGCCCGAGCACGGTCGCCGCGTGGCCGCGGACCAGCTCCAGCAGCAGTGCCTCCTGCTCGGCCGCCGTCAGCCCGGTCAGCCGGCCGGCCAGGCCGGCCGTACCGTCGGCCGCCGCCGACCGCGCGGTCTGCCGGCTCGCCCGGATCAGCCCGCGCAGCAGCGGCGGCACCTCGCGGCCCGCTGCCGCGTCGGCCCGCATGGACCGCAGGTCGAGCTTGATCGGGACGAGCAGCGCGTCGCCGGTGCGCAGCGCCGCGTCGAAGAGGTCCAGGCCTTCGTCCGAGGCCAGCGAACGGCTCCGGCTCCGGCCGGTCCGGGCCTCCTCGGCGGTGTCGAGGTGGGCGGTCATCGCGGTGGCCTGCTCCCAGAGGCCCCAGGCCAGGGACATCGCGGGCAGGCCGTCGGCGCGGCGCCGGTGGGCGACCGCGTCCAGATAGGCGTTGGCCGCCGCGTAGTTGCCCTGACCGGCCGAGCCGAAGACCCC
>NZ_JBVHHE010000087.1:0-12882 GCF_055561235.1 Kitasatospora sp. NPDC022856
ACGCCGACCGACACCACCCAAAAGGTGGGGAACCAAGCCCAGCAGGTTTGGCCCACCGCCCAGTACCACCTGGGGAGATTCAACCAGCGCCATCAGCGGCCCGCACCGGGCGCGACCGCTCTCTCCTGGCGTCACTCTTTCGGAGACATCAGCCATTGTCATCGGATGGATGACATGCTACAACGGTGTCAGGTGAAGCGCATTGGCACTTGGTTGCCTGGACCACTGGAGGTGTTTCGCGATGTTGATGCGCACCGACCCCTTCCGCGAGCTGGACCGTCTGACCCAGCAGCTCGTCACCCAGAGCGGGACCTGGAGCAGGCCCGCCCCGATGCCGCTGGACGCCTACCGGGCCGACGACGAGTACGTGATCGCGTTCGACCTTCCCGGGGTGGACCCGGCGGCGATCGACATCGACGTGGAGCGGAACATGCTGACCGTCAAGGCGGAGCGGCGCCCCCGCCCGGAGGTCGAGGGCGCGCGCATGGAGCTCTCGGAGCGGCCGCTGGGCGTGTTCTCCCGCCAGGTGATGCTCTCCGACACCCTCGACCCGGAGGGCATCAGCGCCGACTACGACGCGGGCGTGCTGACCCTGCGCATCCCGGTCGCGGAGAAGGCCAAGCCCCGCAAGATCTCCGTCACCGCCCAGGGTCCGGCCCCCAGGCAGATCCGCGCCTGACCTCCTGAGCCTGCGCCCTGCACCCCCGGGCCGCGCAGGGCGGCACCCCTCCGGCGCCCGCCCGGGGCGTCAGCGGGGAAGGCTCGACCGGTGCCGAGGAAGCAACGCCGCCGCCGGCGCTGCGGGCACCCCCTCGTGGTGACGGCCAGCGGTGACGTCGAACCTCGCGAGCGCCGCACCCCTTCGACGCAGGCTCCTCACCGTCGTGCAGGGCCGGCCCCGGGTCGTCGCCGACGTGTCCCGAGTGACGTTCAGGAACTGCTCGGGGCTCGCCGCCCACGTCGCCGCCCGCAACCGTGCCGACACCACCGGCCACCACCGGCGCTACGCGGCCGCAGTACCCGGTCACCCGGATCCTGCGGCCCACCGGCCTGGGACGGCGCCTGACCGGCGGACCCCGACCTCACCGCCGCCGGGCCGCGAACGGCAGCAACCCGCGCCCAGGCCCAACCGCCCACCCACGCATCCGGAGAGGCAACCACGATGACTCTTCGACCCGAGGCGTTCCTGGCCCAGGTCCGAGAACGCGGCGAGTACCCCACACCCCGCGAGGCCGATCAGGCCGCCCGCGTGGTCCTGGCCCTGCTCGGTGCCCACGTCGCCGGCCGCGACCGGGCCGAGCTGGCGGCCCGGCTCCCGGAGACCTTCGCCCTGGTCCTCCTCAACCCCCTGCAGGCCGCCCAGCCCCTGGACGCGGAACGGTTCGTACGGGCCACCGCCGCCTGGATCCCCGGCGCGAGCGAGGCGACCGCCGCCTGGGACGTCAGCGCCGTCCTCAGCGTCGTCGCCGACGCCGCGGGCGACGACCTCACCCACCGCCTCCTGCTCCAACTCCCCCCGGGTTACGACCTCCTCTTCGGCCGCCCCGACCCCGCAGCAGGGCCACCCCGGCCACGACCCGGCACACCCGCCCCGACCGCGACCGCATCCTCGGCCGCCCCCAGAACAGCCCAAGGGCCGAACGCGCCCTGACCACGGCCAGGGTGTCCTCGGCGCACGACTCGTCGGCGAGGAGCGGTGCGACCTCGCCGACGCCCTCCCCGTCGAGGCCTGCACCGCGACGACCGGCGGGCTCCCCCTCCCCCGGCCGCTGGTGGCCCTTGTCGTCGTCAGCGCTCCTGTTCGGCAACGCGCAGCCGGCCACCGCGGCCTGACACCCCGCACCATCACCGCGCCGCGCCGCGCCGACCATCCAGCACCGGCCATGGCCGTGCCCCGGGCTCGCCGGCCCGGGGCACGGCCATGGCCGACCCTGGTGTCACTGGTCGGAGTAGCTGAGGTCTCCCACCGTCCAACTGCTGATGTCGGCGATGGCGATGCGGTACATGCCGCCGGTGTGCGGCAGCCCGTAGCTGCCCTGCAGGATGCGGGCGACGTGCAGGTGCAGATGCGTCGGCCGCACCGCCGGCACCGCCGCGCCTTCGCCGGCCGCGTCACCAGCGCCGGCCACGGGCGCCGCGAAGAGTGCGGCGAATGGCTTGAGGTGCTCCGAGCCGGCGAGGACTTCCGCCACTCGCTCGTTCCACAGGCTCTGCGGCGCGAGCCGGCCGGTGATGACCGCCCCGGGCACGACGACGGTCAGGGGCATTTGGTTGCTGTGCTCGGACTCCACCATCGCGGCGATGTCGACGAGCAGCCCATCAGGGTTCGACATGCCACCAGAGGATAGTGCCCGCCGCAGCGCGGCCGCGCGGGCACCCCCGGCCCGTCGTCCGCCGGCACCTCCACCGGGCGCGCCGGGTGCAGGGAGATTCCACTGCCTGTGATCGAAGCGTGGAAAAATGTGGTGCAGCCAGGGCAGATATCGGCGGCCTGGCGCCTCCGCCGGACTACGGAGGGAGAAGCATGATCCTCAACTTGTCGGCCGTCGTGTTCTTCGGCGCGGTCCTCGCCGTGCTGATCCGTCAGCGCCGCGCGACCCCGGCCGCGGCGTGCGTCGCCGTCGCCTTCGGGCTCCTGCTCGCCTCCAGCTCGGCCGCGCCCGCCGTTCACGGCGCCCTGGCCGCCGCGCTCACCGCACTCGCGCCCGCCGGCTGAACAAGCCGCTCAACCCGGTACCCCGCAGCTCCGGGCCGCCGTGCGGCCGGTAGCCTCCCGCCCTGTCCGAGATGTCCCAGGCCCCCGAGAGGGCCTACGCCCTGAGGGGCGCGAAGGAGGGTGGAAATGCAGCAGCCCGCACCGACCGTGGACGGTTCCGTCCTGAGCGGAATCGTGGAGGCGGTCCGCGACGGCGACGACCGGGTCCTGCGCCGACTGCTGGCGCGCCTGGCCGAGCAGGCGACCGCCGCCGACCTCTACGCCCTGCGAGACGCCCTCGACCCGAGCTCCGACGACCCCGCCCCCGGCCGGACGCGGCCGCAATAAGATCCGACATCCAGACACGGAAACCTGTGCCGGTGAGAGTAGACATTGCACGGCAGCCTGTGTAGTGTTCCTGGCGTTGGGAGAGCAGGACAGCAGAACGGGCAGACACGAACTGCCCGGGCAGTACCGCAGTTCGCAGTACCAGCAGTACAAGCGGTGATGCAGGAGGCGTGCAGGTCGTCAGTACGCGGGACCCGGTCATGACAGAAGGGGTTCGCGGCGGAAGGCGGGTGACCTGCCAGGCGTCACGGGCCCGGTCGTGCGTGGGGCCCGCGGCGGTGGCGGTCGCGCACGCGCAGGACGCAACATCCAGCAGTTCGCAGTACCGGCAGTACCGGCAGTACGCACGATGTGCACCAGAGGAGAAGGGAAGGGTTCACCCCGTCGGATCGCCCGCCACGGCACGCTCGGCGCCAGGCGGTCACCGCAGTAGCCCTCGTCATGGAACGTCATGGAAGAGGTGGTCTTCGGTCACGCATACGCGATCCCCGCGCACTGCCCCTCCCCCGGGCAACGCGGACACCGCAAGCCGGCCCGACAGCCGGCAGCAGTAGTGCAGTAGATGGAGCAGTGAATCCACACGTCCCTGGGCCCCGGCGCGCACAGCGCCGGGGCCCTCAACCCATTTCCGAGAAGGCAAATGGCTGGTCGAACAGGCCGCCCTCGCCACCGACCGGAACACGGCGGACCACAGGAGCGCCGAGGCCGAGCTCGACGACGACTACCCGACCCCCACGATGGGCTACGCCGCGGAAATCCCGGTTACCACGCCGGGCTTCCTGAGCAGCCTCGACGACGTCGAACTCACCGTCGTTGTCGATCTTCTTCGACCCCAGCGTCTCACCGGTCTCGTCGGCCACCGTTCGCCCGGTGGTGTCCCTTGCCAGCGTCGATGCCGGCCCACGCCTGGCCCCGTCGTTCGCTCACTTCGGTCCTCCTCAGCCGGCAGAGCATCCGCCGACCCGAGGAACACCCCGCTGTCAGCTCCGTAATCAGCGACCAAGAGCCGGGCGTTCACTCCTCCCGAGCCACCGAGGCCGAGGCGACCTGAGCCACACGCGGCTCTCCCAGGCCGGACCACAACGTACGGAGACGACCAGGGCGGAGGCAGAAGACAGCGGGCGGCCCATGGGGCTACATCTGCGCAGGGCGGGCGTCGCCCAGTGCGGGGGCTGCCTCGTGGCCCGCTGACACAGAAGGCGGGCCCGTAGCTGCGAGGTGCGTCGGCCGTGCCGAAGGCGCGACGGTGGTGGGGACGAGCCATCGCCGACGGTGCGTCGATGACGACTCGTCCGGGCGGTGAGAGGTCTCCTGGGAGGACCACGGCCACCGCCCGGGCTCAGGCCGGGCGAACGGCACCCACCACCAGCACGGTCAGTGATGGCCGGCGAACGGCGGGCGAACGGGCGATCCCCGGCCCCGTCGCCGGCCGCCGCTTCTGTCCCCCGCTCAGGCGGGGCGCAGGAAGACTTCGTCCGTGTAGCACCAGGCCCAGTCCTCGCCGGGCTCCAGCGAACGGGCGATGTGGTGTCCGGGGTTGACGCGGGCGTGCCGGAAGGCGTGCTGTTTGGGCGAGCTGTCGCAGCAGCCGACGTGTCCGCAGCTCAGGCAGGCTCGCAGGTGGACCCAGGTGCTGCCGCCCCGCAGGCAGTCCTCGCAGCCTGGGGTCGGATTCGCGGGCACCTCCCGGAGCGCGTCCAAGTGGCCGCAGCGCGGTTGGACGACAAGGCCCGGGTCCAGCGCGACGCGCCATTCATGCCGATCGTTCACAGCGCCCAGGGTACGAGGCCGGCCGCGGCGGCGCGGCCCGAAGCGTCTCGGCATCGGACCGTGCGTCTCCCGGAGGAAGCGGCCGGGCGTTCGGCCGCGGCGGCACACGGGCAGGCGCCGGGAACTCCGTAGTGCCGGTGTGCCGGTGGGCGGGCGGGTATCGGGGGGTCTGGGGTCGTGACTAACTTCGACGGGACGCTCTCGCTCTGGTCCGTGGCGGCCATGGGCAGGAGGGGTCGGCGGCCAGGGGTGAGCGCTATGATGACCAGCCACAGGCCGAGGGCGGCGGCCACTGCCGCGCCGGTGATGACCCACGAACGACTCGACTCCCGGCTCGATCTCGTGGGCGTGGACAACCCGGTCGCGCCATCGCACGACGAGGCCCTGGTCATCGGGATCCGCCTGCGTCACGTCGGCCCACGGCACGTGTTGTCTGATGCTCAACCTGACAATGCCCCCGGGTCACAGCCCGCCGTTGATCGCCGCCGCCTGGGCGGCACCCGCGCTCACGTTCCACTTCGCGAGGATCTTGTCGTACTCTCCGCTGCGGATCAGCTGGTCCAGCCCCTTCGCCACGGCGTCGCGCAGGGCCGTGGCGCTCTTGTTCACCGCGATCCCGTACGGGCTGGACTGCGACTGCGCGCCCGTCACCTCGAAGCGGTTCCCGCCGTCGGTGGTCCTGGCCGCGTACGCCGCCACAGGGAAGTCGTTGAAATCGGCCACCGCCCTGCCGGCCGCCACCTCGGCGAGGGCCTGGCTGTCATTGTCGAAGCGGTGTACCTCAAGCGGCTTGCCCTGCCGTCCACAGGCAGCGACCTGACGGCCGATGATCTCGTCCTGGGTGCTGCCACGCTGCACCGCGACCGTGCGGCCGCAGATGTCGTCCAGCGTCCGGATCCCCTTCGGGTTGCCCTTCTGCACGATGATCGCGGTTCCGGCGATGAAGTAGTCCACGAAGTCCACGCCCGGCTGACCGGTGGGCCTGCCGTCCTCGCCGAGCGCGTCACGGCGCTGGGCCGTGTCGCTGATCGCCGACATCGCCACGTCGAACTGCCCGCTGTTGAGGCCCGTTATCAGCTTGTCGAACGTCGTGTCAACGATCTCGATCCGCAGACCGAGGACCTTCCCCAGCGCGTTGGCCAGATCCGGGTCCAGGCCGTCCGGGTCGCCGTCCGCGCCGCGGAAATCCACCGGCGCGTAGTTCAGGTCGGAGCCGACCCGCAGCACCCCGGCGGCGCGCTGCGCCTTGGGGACGGCCGCCTTGATCGCGTCTGCAGCGCTCTTCGGGGCGTCCGAGCCGCCGCAGGCGGTGAGCAGCAGGGCCGAGGCGGTGGTGAGGGCCGCGGCCGGCAGGGCCCGGCGGCAGGGAGGCAGGCAGGAGAGATGGCGCAAGGTGGCGCTCCTCTGTGGGGTGAGGTGGTGCGACCGGCATCCGTGAAGGAACGGAATCCTCGCATCCGGCCCTGGTGTGATGGGCGGCAGGTGTGTCACGATCTGCTATCGGGTCGAACCGTGTCCCGGAGTTCAACCTTGCGCTCCCTCCAGCCCCAGCCTCTAAGCCACTAACCTCACCCAGGGGCAGGCCCGCGCCGGAGTTTCCCGGCCCAGGGCGGTACGGCGAGGCCCGGGAAGCTGGTGACGGTGCCGTAGACGCCGAACAGCAGCGCGAGGATCAGGCGCAGGTCGAAGATCCCGGCCTTCACGGTTGCCGGCCCGGCCGCCCCCGTCGTCGGATCCGTCATGTCCTCGCTCCTCTCGCCAGAAGATCACGTCGAGTTTCGGGGGACGCACCGGTGCCAACCTCTTCGGCGCTCGTCCGCCTCCCTGTTCGCGGAACGGACGCGGTCGCCCCTCGTGGCGGGGCGCGGGAACGGCGCCCCCGAAGTCCACAGGCCGCGGTCGACCGGAGTGATCGCTCCGGCCGACCGCGCCGGGGGCCACGTGCGGGGCTGGCTCAGTGGGCGGAGGCCGGGAAGCGTTCCCAGACCCGGTGCGTTTCGAGTTGCTCCGCCAGGGCCGAGACCGCCTGCCCGGCGTCGGTCTCGCTGAACACGCCCGGCGCCTGCGGGTCGATGCCCGCCGCCGCCCACAGGGCGCGCGCGTCCGCGAGGCCGGCGATCGGCTTGGCGTGCCGGTAGGCCTCGTTGACCAGCAGGACGATGCGGGAGTCGATCGCCGGCTGCCCGCCCGCCACGGCGCCGGACTTGGCGTCACGTGCCCCGCGGTCGTCGGCGCCGGGCGGGGGTGCGTCCGCGACCAGGAGCGCGTCGAACTCGACGGACCGGGCGGCGCCGAAGGTCCGCTGCACGGGGAGGTCGTCGGCCAGCGGCGCTCCGGTCGGGGCGATGACCAGCGGCAGCAGTCCCGCGGCGAACGTGTCGTCCCTGAGCCGCCGCACCACGCCGGGGTCACTGCCGGCGCCGGTGACGATCCCGAGCACGCGGCCGGTCGCCGGCCAGCGCCGACCCAGCTGGGACAGGGCCGGGCTGGGGGCGATCTCGTCGTGGGCCGTACCGGCGGTCGGCGGCACGGGCAGGCCGAGGCCGGCGGCCACCTCCCGGCAGAGCTGCTCGTCGATCCGTGCCAGGACGGTCAGGGCCCGTTCCTTGATCGCCTGCTCGTACACCTTCGACAGTTCGAAGGTGTAGGCCGCGATCACGTGCTCGCGCTCCACCGGGCTCAGGCTGAGCCAGAACAGCCGGGGCTGGCTGAAGTGGTCGGCGAACGACGCGGGCGCCTCACGCACCTTGGCCGCGGCGGCGATCGGGGTCGGGTACTCGACGAACGCGTGCTCGCCCGCGCCGGCGAAGAACGGGCAGCCGCCGTCGAGCGAGTTCGGCTTGTACGGTGCGACGCCGCTGTGCACCGCGTCCTGGTGGAAGCCATCGCGCAGCATGTCGTTGACCGGGGCGTGGGTGCGGTTGACCGGGATCTGCGCGAAGTTCGGTCCGCCGAGGCGGGTGATCTGCGTGTCGAGGTAGGAGAAGAGGCGGCCGGCGAGCAGCGCATCGTCGGTGAGGTCGATGCCGGGCACCAGGTGCCCGGGGTGGAAGGCGACCTGCTCGGTCTCGGCGAAGAAGTTCGTCGGGTTCGCGTTGAGGGTGAGCAGCCCGATCGCCTGCACCGGGGCGAGTTCCTCCGGGACGATCTTGGTGGGGTCGAGCAGGTCGATGCCGGCGAACGTCTGCTCGGGGGTGTCGGGGAAGGTCTGGATGCCGAGCTCCCACTGCGGGTGGTTGCCGGACTCGATGGCGTCGGCGAGGTCGCGGCGGTGGAAGTCCGGGTCCATGCCGCCGATCAGCTGGGCCTCCTCCCAGACCAGGGAGTGCACGCCGGCCATGGGCTTCCAGTGGAACTTCACCAGGGTGCTGGCGCCCTCGGCGTTGACGAGGCGGAAGGTGTGGACTCCGAAGCCCTCCATCGTCCGGTAGGAGCGCGGGATGCCGCGGTCGGACATGTTCCAGATGGTGTGGTGGGTGGCCTCGGTGTGCAGCGAGACGAAGTCCCAGAACGTGTCGTGGGCGCTCTGTGCCTGCGGGATCTCCCGGTCCGGGTGCGGCTTGGCGGCGTGCACCACGTCCGGGAACTTGATCGCGTCCTGGATGAAGAAGACGGGGATGTTGTTGCCGACCAGGTCGAAGACACCCTGGCCGGTGTAGAACTTGGTCGCGAAGCCGCGGGTGTCGCGCACGGTGTCCGCCGACCCGCGCGAGCCCAGCACGGTGGAGAACCGTACGAACACCGGCGTCTCCACGCCTTCCGCCAGGAACGCGGCCCTGGTGACCGCGGCCGCTGTCCCGTAGCCCCGGAAGGTGCCGTGGGCTGCGGCGCCGCGGGCGTGCACCACCCGCTCGGGGATCCGCTCGTGGTCGAAGTGCATGATCTTCTCGCGCAGGTGATGGTCCTGCAGCAGCACCGGGCCGCGCGGCCCGGCCTTCAGCGAATGGTCGCCGTCCGGCAGTCGCACCCCCTGGGCGGTCGTCAGGTACCCGCCGTTCTGCGACAGGGCGTCTGCCGGCAGGCCGGTGTCGCGGCCGGTGGGCGACACCGGCAGGGGTCCCTGCTGGTCCCGCTTCGCGGGCAGCGGAGCCCTCGGTTCGAGCGGCTCCGCCAGCTGAGGCGGTGTGCTGCCCGGCGCTCCGGGCACACCGCCCGGCGGCCGGCCGTCCTCGCGCACGGCCTCGGCTACGGCGTCGACGATCCTCTTCACGGGCCCCGGCTTGTCGTCCATCATGTCCTCCGGCATCGGGTCGGGTCAGGTCCGGCACCCGCGGGCACGATCGCCGGACCGGCGCCACGCCCACGAGTGCTGTACGAACGACTATCCCGATCGGCGGCGACCCGCCCGGCACGACACACCCGCTCCCCCGAGGAACGGCCACCCCGCCGCCTCCTCTGTCGCTCCTCCTCACGCCGGTCAGCGGTCTCCCGGGGGGTAGCGGGCTGTGCGGCCGGCGCTCGTTTCCTCCCGTCGACCTCGTCCTGGTGGTGCGCCGGGCTCTCGGCCTTCCGGTAGGCGCCCGTCACCCTGACTTCCCGGATCCCGGGGGCGTTCGGGGAGCATGGTCAGCGGTGGTGTTCGGAGCGGGCCAGGCGGGCGGTGGCCGTCTTGAAGACCGGCTGCTTCGACGAGGGGTCGAGGCGGGTGGCGATGAGCTCGTTCGCGGCGCGGTCGCGGCGCGGCGGACTGTCGGCGTGGTCGGGGCCGTGGTCCCAGTAGCCGTAGTGGAACGGCAGGAAGAGCAGCCCCTCGCGGATCCCGGTGATCCGGACCCGGGCGGTGACGGAGCCACGGGCGGTGGTCAGGACGGCCCTGTCCCCGTCGGTGAGGCCGTGTCGGCAGGCGTCGGCCCGGGAGCATTCGACCCATACCTCGGGTGCGGCGCGCTGGAGTTCGGGAACACGGCCGGTCTCGGTGCGGGTGTGGAAGTGGTAGATGGTGCGGCCGGTGGTCAGCCACAGCGGGTAGGCGTCGTCGAGCGGTCCCGGGGGCGGCTCGTAGTCGGCAGCCCGGAGGAGTGCTTTGCCGTGCGGGTTCAGGGCCTGGTACTCGGCCTCGGTCGCAGGCTCGCCGGTGTCGAGGTCGCGGCCGTAGGTCTCACAGGTCTCCGAATGGGCCCAGAAGCGGCCCTCGGCGTAGAGCCTCGGCGTGCCGAAGGGGAGAGCGGGTGTCGCGGGCCACTGGGTGCCGCCGTGTTCGCGCAGCAGTTGGTAGCTGAGCCCGGTGTAGTCGCAGGGGCGGCCCTTGCTGCACTGCTGCCATGCGGCGAACGCCGACGGGGCGTCCGGCCAGGTGATCAGTGGACGGCCGGTGCGGGTGCGCAGGTCCATGCGGTGGGTGAAGCCGAGGAAGATGTCGAGGTCGGACCTGGCGAGGCCAGGTGGGTCGACGGCCTTCTCCGAGAGGTGGACGGTGCGGTCGGCGTTGGTGAAGGTGCCGGTCTCCTCGCCCCAGGTCGCGGCCGGCAGGACCACGTCGGCGAACTCGCCGGTCTCGGTGGGGAAGATGTCCTGCACGACGACGAACAGGTCCGGCCGGGCGAGGATCCGGCGGATCCTGGCGAGGTCGGGCAGGGACACCGCCGCGGACACCGACGATCCTCCCGTCACGGACCGCGATGTCCATGGCGTCGCCGTTGGAGTGCAGAAGCGACGCGGAAGGCACCCAGCGCTGCACGTCGGCCTCGCTGAGCCCGGGGGCCAGGTGGAGGTCGACCCGGGCGGGCCACGGCGTGCCGGGTGCGTACGGAGTGCGGGGCCCCCAGGGATCGGCGGTCCGGTCCACGGTCGTGCTCCTTCCATCGCCGACCCCGGCGGTCGGGAGGCAACTTCTGCGCGGTGGCGCCGGGGGCCCTCAGGGGGCGCGGGCGGCGGTCGGTCAGTGGCCTAGAGCGCTGGCGAGTTCCTTCTTGGTCATCGTCGAGCGGCCGTGGATGTTGCGCTGCTTGGCCTCGTTGTACAGCTGTTCCTTCGTCGGCCCCTGGGAGCCGGAGTGCGAACGTTGGCCGCCGCGCCGGGAGGAGGAGGTGTCGTGGGTGGAGGAGCGACTGGCCGTCTTCGACTCGCCGTGCCGGGCCCGTTCCTTGTTCACGGTCCGGGCCGCGATCTCCTCGGCCCGCTTCTTGCTCTCCCCGCGGTCCAGGGCACTGTCCTTGATGTGCTCGTACTGGCGTTCACGCTTCTTGCTCGATCCGGCAGGCATGACTCCTCCTTCTGACGGTGGTCCGCGGCGGCGTCTACCCCGAACGTAAGGGCCGACTCGCGGGCCCGCCCGTGCCCGTCCCGGCGGTGCGCCGTGCCGCGCTGCCCCCGCGCCGGGCCCGGCCACGTGCCGGGGCCCGTCTCCGGCCTCGCGGGCCGGGACCGGGGACCTGCCGCGGTCGGCCTCCGTTCGGGTGAGGTGACGTCGCCGTCGCCCACCGCACGCGCCCGCCGGGGAACGACTGCCCGGTGGCCGGGACCAGCCCGGCTCGGACGGAACGAACGAGAGGCAGGCGTTTCATGGGACACGGCGGAAACGTGATCGACGAACTGATGGCCGACCACCGGGAGGTGGAGGAGATGTTCGCCCGGATCCAGGCGATGACGGGCGGCGGCCAGCAGCTGCGGGACGTGGTCGACGAGGTCACCATCGAGCTGGTGCGGCACTCCGTCGCCGAGGAGCAGTACCTCTACCCGGCGGTGCGCGAGCACGTCCAGGGCGGCGACCGGCTCGCGGACAAGGAGATCGCCGACCACGGCCGGGTCGAGGAACTCCTCAAGAAGCTGGAGAACACGAAGACGGACGACCCGCAGATGAGCCCCCTGCTCCGGCGGCTCATGGACGAGGTCGCGGCACACGTCCAGGACGAGGAGCACAACCTCTTCCCCATGCTGCGCCAAGCGTGTACGCCGGAGCAGCTGAACGACCTCGGTGACAAGATCCGCCGGGCCAAGTCCATGGCGCCGACCCGCCCCCACCCCGCCGCACCCGACAGCCCCGCGGCCAGCAAGCTGCTCGCTCCCGGTGTCGGCCTGGTCGACCGGGCCCGCGACTTCGTCACCGGCCGCGGCAAGTCCTGATCCACCCCCGCGACCGGCCGACGGTCCTGGCGTCGGGGCGGGGCCGTCGCACGGCCCCGCCCCGCCCCGACGCCGGGACCGGGCCGGCGTGATGCCCGTCACGCCGCCCCCTCAAGGAAGCGGCCTACACTGGGCGGCCACGAGCGGGGCAGCGCGGCTCCGCACCGGACGGCTCGCACCACCGGCACCGGACCAGGCGAGCACCTCCCCGAGGGACCGATCCCCGTGCCCGACCTGTCACCCCTCATAGCCTCCTGCACCCGCTGGCTCCTGAACGCCTACCCTCCCCCGGCCGGCGCCTTCAGCCGCGCGCTCGCCGAGAGCCAGGCCCGGCAGGCGACCGCCCTGGCAGCCGCCCTGTGCTACCCCACCCCGATGGACGTCCAGCTCCTGGACCTGCTCGGCCCCGGCGGCGCCGACCGGCTCGACCGGCTCGCCGGCCACGATCCCCGTCCGGACGACGCCGCGTGGCGGACCTGGGTGGACGAGACCGTGGTCAGCTGGGCCGCCTGCTTCCTCGCCGACCCCGCCCTCGCCTCGCACGCCCACCAGACCCTCGCCACGACCGAGCACCACACCGGGGCGGGAGCCCTGCGACGCCTCACCGAGCCCGGCATCCGCGACACCGAGGCCGCCGTCCTGCTGCGCCACCCCGACCTCCTGGAGCCCGTCGCCGCCCTGCACCGGAGCCGGCTCGGGGAGCGGCTGAACGTCGAGGGCGCCCCGACGGCGTGATGCCGCCGGCCGGCCGAGCGTCCGACATCGGGGCCACCTGGAGCTGGTAGACCGATGGAAACCGCTGGAGGCCACTGGCGCTGACCACCGCCGGGGCGCGCCGGTGGGACACGGGCGCGAACCTACGGCGGTCGCGGGCCGCGGGCGCCTCCCCGCGTCAGGCCTGCCGGCTGGCCGGGGCGTGTAAGCGATCTTGTGTAAGTCCTTTGTGGTTATCGGATGCTGAGCCGGTCCTCGAAGAATAGTGAGAACTGGTTCAGCGCCTCCTTCCA
>NZ_JBVHHE010000088.1:0-10464 GCF_055561235.1 Kitasatospora sp. NPDC022856
CGACGACATGTCCGCAGAGTGGTTGCGCCTGGGTGTGGCCTCGGGTGAGCCGCAGTTCGCGGTGCGGGCCGGCCAGGTGCGTGTACCCAGGCTGGCGCGGGTGCCGTCGACGCCTGCTCCCGTTGCCGGGGGTCGTCCGGGCACGGTGCTGATCACCGGTGCATCGGGTGTGTTGGGTGGTCTGGTGGCCCGGCGTCTCGCGGAGAGCGGGCAGGCCGAGCACCTGGTCCTGCTGTCGCGTCGGGGCATCGAGGCCCCCGGAATGCCGGAGCTGGTCGCCGACCTGAAGGGCCTGGGTGTCGAGGTCACGGTCGCGGCCTGTGACGTGGCCGATCCCGAGGAACTCGCCGACGTCCTGGCGGGTGTGCCGCTGACGGGTGTCGTCCACGCGGCCGGGATCGTCGACGACGGGCTCGTCGTCTCGCTGACCCCGGAGCGGGTGGCGGCGGTGATGCGGCCGAAGGTCGACGCGGCGTGGCACCTGCACGAGCTGACCCGTCACCTGGACCTGGACATGTTCGTCTTGTTCTCCTCGGTGGCCGGTGTCTGGGGCAACCCGGGGCAGGCGAACTACGCGGCGGGAAACACGTTCCTGGACGCGCTGGCCGCTCACCGGCGGCACGAGGGCCTGGCCGCGGTGTCGCTGGCCTGGGGCCCGTGGGAGGACGGCATGGCCGGCGGTCTCACCGACGCCGACTGGCGCCGGCTGTCCCGCCAGGGGCTGAGGCCGCTGCCCGCGGCCGACGGGCTCGGCATGCTCGACGCGGCCGCCCGCGCCGCCGCGCCGCTCGTGGTGACGGCCAGGCTGGACCTGGCCGCCCTGCGGAACTCCGGCGAGGTGCCGCCGCTGCTGACCGGTCTGGTCCGCGCCGGGCACCAGGGCTCCCGCACCCGCCGCCCGGCTGGACGGGCCGCCGTCGGCGCCCAGAACGCGTTGGCCGCGCGGCTGGCCGGGCTGGGGCCGGACGAGCAGCGGGAGGTGGTGCGGGAGCTGGTGCTGTCGCAGGCCGCTCTGGTGCTGGGGATGGCCGGTCCGGCCGGCCTGGACGCCGAACGTTCCTTCCGGGACGTCGGTTTCGACTCGCTCACCGCCGTCGAACTGCGCAGCCGACTGAGCAATGTGACGGGCCTGCGGCTCTCGGCGACGATCGTGTTCGACTACCCGACACCGGCGGCCCTGGTCGGCCACCTGGTGGGCGAGTTGGTCGGTGGGGCCGATCCCGTGTCGGCGGGCTCCGCACGGTCCGTGGTCCGACGCGGGTCGGCCGAGGACGACCGCGTGGTGATCGTCGGGATGGCGTGCCGGTTCCCGGGCGGGGTGTCGTCGCCAGGTGAGTTCTGGGAGCTGCTGGAGTCGCGCGGGGACGCGATCGGCCTCTTCCCGACGGACCGCGGCTGGCCCGGCGACGTGGTCGATCCGGATCCGGACGCGGTGGGCAAGAGCGTGTCCGGTGAAGGCGGGTTCCTCTACGACGCGGGGGAGTTCGACGCGGAGTTCTTCGGGATCAGTCCGCGTGAGGCGGTGGCGACGGATCCGCAGCAGCGGTTGTTGCTGGAGGCGTCGTGGGAGGCGTTGGAGGACGCGGGGATCGACCCGACGGGGCTGCGGGGCAGTGCGACGGGGGTGTTCTCGGGGCTCTTCTATCACGACTACCTGCCGTCGCACTTCGTGCCGGAGGAGGTCGAGGGGTATCTGGGGACGGGTGGCACGGGTTCGGTGGCCTCGGGGCGGGTGGCGTATGCGCTGGGGCTGGAAGGTCCGGCGGTGACGGTGGACACGGCGTGTTCGTCGTCGCTGGTGGCGCTGCACCTGGCCTGCCAGTCGCTGCGCTCGGGGGAGAGTTCGCTCGCGCTGGCGGGCGGTGTGACGGTGATGTCGACGCCCGGCACGTTCATCGACTTCTCGCGACAGCGCGGTCTTGCGGCCGACGGCCGGTGCAAGGCGTTCGCGGAGTCCGCGGACGGTACGGGCTGGGGCGAGGGCGTCGGCGTCCTGGTGGTGGAGCGCATGTCCGACGCGCTGCGCAACGGGCACCGCATCCTGGCCGTGGTCGCCGGTACGGCGGTGAACCAGGACGGTGCGTCCAACGGTCTGACGGCGCCGAACGGGCCATCCCAGCAGCGGGTCATCCGGGCCGCGCTGGCCAACGCCGGTCTGTCCGCGGCCGAGGTGGACGTGGTCGAGGGCCACGGCACCGGCACCAGGCTGGGCGACCCGATCGAGGCGCAGGCGCTGCTGGCGACCTACGGCCAGGACCGGCCGCAGGACCGGCCGCTGCTCCTGGGGTCCGTGAAGTCCAACATCGGTCACGCGCAAGCCGCCGCCGGTGCCGCAGGGATCATCAAGATGGTCGCCGCGATGCAGCACGGCGTGGTGCCGGCGACGCTGCACGCGGACGAGCCGTCCTCGCGGATCGACTGGGAGTCGGGCGCCGTCCGACTGGTGACCGAAGCGGTGCCGTGGCCGGATGCCGGGCACCCCCGGCGCGCGGGTGTTTCGTCCTTCGGGTTCTCCGGGACCAATGCGCACGTGATCATCGAGCAGGCGCCGGACCAGGACACTTCGGGCTCCGGTTCCGGTGGTGTTGACCTGCCGGTGGTGCCGTGGTCCCTCTCGGCGCGGTCGGCGGAGGGTCTTGCCGGTCAGGCGGAGCGGTTGGCGGCGTTCGTTGAGCGCTCCGATGCCGAAGTCGTCGATGTGGGTTGGTCGTTGGTGGTGTCGCGGGCGGCGTTGGAGCAGCGGGCGGTGGTCCTCGGTGCGGACCGCGAGGAGTTGCTGGCCGGTCTTGCGGCGCTGGCCGGGGGCCGTGAGGTTCCCGGTGTGGTGACCGGGTCCGTGGGTGGTGCGGGCAAGGTCGGGTTCGTGTTCACCGGTCAGGGTGCGCAGCGCGTCGGTATGGGGCAGGGCCTCTACCAGGCGTTCCCGGTGTTCGCCGACGCGTTCGACGCGGTGTGCACGGGGCTGGCCGAGCACTTGGACGGCTCCCTCGCCGCCGTCATCCGGGGTGAGGGCCCGATCGACGAGACGGGGTGGGCGCAGCCCGCACTGTTCGCGGTCGAGGTGGCGCTTCACCGTCTGCTGGAGTCGTGGGGTGTGAGCCCGCAGGTGGTGGCCGGTCATTCGATCGGTGAGCTGGCCGCGGCGCATGTGGCGGGGGTGTGGTCGCTGGAGGACGCCTGCGCTGTAGTGGCCGCACGCGGTCGGCTGATGCAGCAACTGCCGACCGGTGGTGCGATGGTGGCCGTCGAGGCGACCGAGGAGCAGGTTCTCGAAGCGATCGCGGGCCGGGCCGGTGTCGGTATCGCCGCGGTGAACGGCCCCAAGGCCGTGGTGATCTCGGGCGTCGAGGACGAAGTGCTGCAGGCCGCCGCCCAGTTGGCCGCGTCCGGCGCGCGCACGAAGCGCCTTCAGGTCTCGCACGCGTTCCACTCGCCGCTGATGGAGCCGATGCTGGAGGAGTTCGCCCGCGTCGTCGCCGCCGTCAGCTACCGCACGCCCAAGCTGACCATGGTCTCCGCCCTCACCGGCCTCCCGGTGACGGACGAGGTCACGGACCCGGCCTACTGGGTGAAGCACGTCCGCGAGGCGGTCCGCTTCCACGACGCCGCGCAGGCCCTTCGCGCCGCCGGTGTGCGGACGTTCGTGGAGATCGGCCCTGACGGTGTGCTGTCCGGCATGGGCCCGCAGACCCGCACGGACGACCAGGGCGAGCCCGAGGTCTGGCTCCCGCTGCTCCGTCGCGGCCGTGACGAGCCCCGCGCCCTGTTCACCGCGCTTGCGAAGCTCTTCGTGCGGGGTGTGCCGGTCGCCTGGGAGCAGGTCTACGCGGACACCGGCGTCCAGCAGGTCGACCTGCCCACCTACGCCTTCCAGCGTCAGCGCTACTGGCTGACCGCGACGGCGGGCAGCCGCGCCGAGGACCTCGGACTGGAGAGCGCAGGGCACCCCCTGCTGGGCGCGGCGGTCACCCTGCCGTCGAGTGGTGGCGTGGTCCTGACCGGGCGACTGTCACTCGCCGCACAGCCCTGGCTGGCCGATCACGTGGTGGACGGGCAGGTCGTCGTCCCCGGCGCCGCGCTGGTCGAGATGGCCGTGCGCGCGGGCGACGAGGCCGGCTGCACCCGGGTCGAGGAGCTGCTCATCGAGGCACCGCTGGTGCTGCCGCCGCAGGGCGGAGCGCGGGTGCAGGTGACGGTCGACGAGGCGGACGAGTCCGGCCGCCGCGTGGTGGCCCTCTACGCTCAGGCCGAGGAAGCGGCTCAGGAGGAGGAGTGGACCCGGCACGCCGCCGGCGTTCTAGCTCCGGCCGACACGTCTGCCGAAGTTCACGGCGATCTGGCGCAGTGGCCCCCGGCTGGTGCCGAGGCGGTGGATCTGGACGGGTTCTACCCGGGGCTCGCCGCCAGCGGTCTCGCCTACGGTCCGGTGTTCCAGGGGGTGCGTGCGGCGTGGCGGCGTGGCGAGGAGCTGTTCGCCGAGGTCGCGCTGCCGGACGGGGTGAGCGCCGCCGACTTCGGGCTGCACCCCGCTCTGCTGGACGCCTCCCTCCACGTGATCGTGGGCACGGGCGAGCGCCGGGACCGGCCGGAAGTGCCGTTCGCCTGGGGCGATGTGGTGGTGCATGCCGCGGATGCGGTGGCCGCCCGGGTGCGGGTCACGCCTGTGGGCGAAGGCGTGTCGCTGACCCTGGCCGATGCCACGGGTGCGTTGATCGCGTCGGTGGGTTCGGTGGTCCTGCGGCCTTTCGCGGCTGTTGAGGCACCGGCTCGCGACGACCTGTTCGGCGTGGAGTGGGTTCCGGTTGGTCCGCTCGGCGCCGCGACGGAGGGTGGTCGGTGGGCTGTCCTCGGGACGGCGGAGCTGGCGGGTGCGGAGTCGTTCCCGGATCTGGCGGCGCTGGTGGCGTCGGCGGAGGTCGTGCCCGAGGTGGTGGTGGTGGTGCGGGTTGTGCCGGACGCCGTGGACGAGGTCCCGGCTGCGGCTGGTCGTACGGCTGCCGGTGTGCTGGGTCTGGTGCAGGAGTGGCTGGCGGCGGAGTCCTTGTCCGGGTCCCGTCTGCTGGTGGTGACCGAGCGGGCCGTCGACGCCGGTCCGGAGGCGTCGATAGAGGTCGCGGCTGCTCCGGTGTGGGGTCTGGTCCGGGTGGCGCAGGCGGAGAACCCTGGCCGGATCGTCCTCGCCGATGTGGACGAGATGTCCGCAGAGGTGCTGCGCCAAGGCGTGGCCTCGGGTGAGCCGCAGTTCGCGGTGCGGGCCGGCCAGGTGCGTGTACCCAGGCTGGTGCGGGTGCCGTCGATGCCTGCCGCCGACTCGGGGGGTCGTCCGGGCACGGTGCTGATCACCGGTGCATCGGGTGTGTTGGGTGGTCTGGTGGCGCGGCACCTCGCGGAGAGCGGGCGGGCCGAGCACCTGGTCCTGCTGTCGCGTCGTGGTATCGAGGCCGCCGGGATGCCGGAGCTGGTGGCCGATCTGAAGGGGCTGGGTGTCGAGGTCACGGTCGCGGCCTGTGACGTGGCCGATCGCGAGGAACTCGCCGACGTCCTGGCGGGTGTGCCGCTGACGGGTGTCGTCCACGCGGCCGGTGTCCTGGACGACGGGCTCGTCGCTTCGCTGACCCTGGAGCGGTTGGCGGCGGTGATGCGGCCGAAGGTCGACGCGGCGTGGCATCTGCATGAGCTGACCCGTCACCTGGACCTGGACATGTTCGTCTTGTTCTCCTCGATCGCGGGTGTGATCGGTAACGCGGGTCAGGCGAACTACGCGGCGGGGAACACGTTCCTGGACGCGCTGGCCGCTCACCGGCGGCACGAGGGCCTGCCGGGGGTGTCGTTGGCGTGGGGTCCGTGGGAGAACGGCATGGCGGGTGAGCTCTCGGAGGCAGACCGCCGCCGGATGGGCCGGCAGGGTCTGCGGCCATTCTCCGACGCACGCGGGCTCGCCGTCCTGGAGGCGGCCGTCGGCCGGCCCGAAGCACTCCTCGTCGCGGCCGAGTTGAACCTGGCCGCCCTGAGGGGATCCGGCGAGGTCCCGCCGCTGCTGTCCAGTCTGGTGCGCGGATCGCGGGCCGGTGGGTCGGCCCGTCGATCGGTCGCGGAGCTTGCCGCCGACGGTCGGAGCGCCCTGGCCGCGCGGCTGGCCGGGCTGGGGCCGGACGAGCAGCGGGAGGTGGTGCGGGAGCTGGTGCTGTCGCAGGCCGCCCTGGTGCTGGGGATGGCCGGTCCGGGCAGTCTGGACGCCGAACGTTCCTTCCGGGACGTCGGGTTCGACTCGCTCACCGCCGTCGAACTGCGCAACCGGCTGAACAGCGCCACCGGCCTGCGGCTGCCGGCCACGGCGGTCTTCGACTACCCGAGCCCGACGGCCCTGGCCGACTTCCTGGCCCAGGAGACCTTCGGGTCGGTCGCCGAGGTGTCGGGCGCCCTGGCGGCGTACTCCGGACTCGACCGGCTCGAAGCCTCGGTCACCGAGCTCCTGGGAGACGAAGACGCCCGGGCCCGGGTCACGGCGCGGCTCAAGGACATCCTCTCGGCGCTGAGCGACACCGCCGGGTCCGGCGAGGGCGACGAGGGCGCCTCGGTCGCCGAGACGATCCAATCGGCCAGTGACGACGACATGTTCGACTTCATCGACAACCAGCTCGGGCTCTGAGTACGTCGCCGTACCACCGTGCGAAATGAGGAAGGCGTCCATCGGATGGCGAACGAAGAGAAGCTCCGTGACTACCTCAAGCGGGTCACCACCGACCTGGCGCAGACCCGGGAGCGCCTGCGCGAGGTGGAGGGCCGGCAGCAGGAACCCGTGGCCATCGTCGGTATGGCCTGCCGGTTCCCGGGCGGGGTGTCGTCACCGGAGGAGTTCTGGCAGCTGCTGGCCTCGGGCGGGGACGCGATCGGCCACTTCCCGACGGACCGCGGCTGGCCGGGGAACCTGGTCGATCCGGATCCGGACGCGGTGGGCAAGAGCGTCTCCGGCGAGGGTGGATTCCTCTATGAAGCTGCCGAGTTCGACGCGGAGTTCTTCGGGATCAGTCCGCGTGAGGCGGTCGTGATGGATCCGCAGCAGCGTTTGCTGCTGGAGACGTCCTGGCACGCGCTGGAGGGTGCCGGGATCGACCCGACGGGGCTGCGGGGCAGCGCGACGGGCGTGTTCGCCGGCCTCTTCTACCACGACTACCTGCCGTTCTACCCCGTACCGGAGGAGGCCGAGGGCTATCTCGGCACCGGGGGCATGGGGTCGGTCGTCTCCGGGCGGGTGGCGTATGCGCTGGGGCTGGAGGGCCCGGCGGTGACGGTGGACACGGCGTGTTCGTCGTCGCTGGTGGCGCTGCACCTGGCCTGCCAGTCGCTGCGCTCGGGGGAGAGTTCGCTCGCGCTGGCGGGCGGTGTGACGGTGATGTCGACGCCCGGCACGTTCATCGACTTCTCGCGACAGCGCGGTCTTGCGGCCGACGGCCGGTGCAAGGCCTACGCGGAGTCCGCCGACGGCACCGGCTGGGGCGAGGGCGTCGGCGTCTTGGTGGTCGAACGGCTTTCGGACGCACGCCGCAACGGTCACAAGGTGCTCGCGGTGGTGACCGGTACGGCGGTGAACCAGGACGGTGCGTCCAACGGTCTGACGGCGCCGAACGGCCCGTCCCAGCAGCGGGTGATCCGGGCCGCGCTGGCCAACGCCGGAGTCGGCGCCGACGGCGTGGATGTCGTCGAGGGCCACGGCACCGGCACGCGGTTGGGTGACCCGATCGAGGCGCAGGCGTTGCTGGCGACCTACGGCCAGGAGCGGCCGGCCGACCGGCCGCTGCTGCTGGGCTCGGTGAAGTCGAACATCGGGCACGCCCAGGCGGCCGCCGGTGTGGCGGGTGTCATCAAGATGGTTGCCGCGATGCAGCACGGTGTGGTGCCGGCGACGCTGCACGCGGACGAGCCGTCTTCGCGGATCGACTGGGAGTCCGGCGCCGTCCGACTGGTCACCGAGGCGCAGCCGTGGCCGGAGACGGGTGAGCGGCCGCGTCGGGCGGGTGTGTCGTCCTTCGGGTTCTCCGGGACCAACGCACACGTGATCGTCGAGCAGGCGCTGGCCGAGGAGGCTGTCGCGCCGAGGGGCGAGGGCTGGACGCTGCCGGTGGTGCCGTGGTTCCTCTCGGGGCGGTCGGCGGAGGGTCTTGCCGGTCAGGCGGAGCGGCTCGCGGACTTCGTACAGCGGTCTGACGCTGATCTTCTGGACGCTGGTTGGTCGTTGGTGGTGTCGCGGGCGGCGTTGGAGCAGCGGGCGGTGGTGCTGGGCTCGGACCGCGAGGAGTTGCTGGCGGGTCTTGCGGCGTTGGCCGGGGGTCGTGAGGTTCCCGGTGTGGTGACCGGGTCCGTGGGTGGTGCGGGCAAGGTCGGGTTCGTGTTCACTGGTCAGGGTGCGCAGCGCGTCGGTATGGGGCAGGGGCTCTATCAGGCGTTCCCGGTGTTCGCCGAGGCGTTCGACGCGGTGTGTGCGGGGCTGGCCGAGCACTTGGACGGCTCCCTGGCGGGTGTGATCCGGGGCGAGGGCCCGATCGACGAGACGGGGTGGGCGCAGCCTGCACTGTTCGCCGTCGAGGTTGCCCTTCACCGTCTGCTGGAGTCGTGGGGTGTGAGTCCGCAGGTGGTGGCCGGTCATTCGATCGGTGAGCTGGCCGCGGCGCATGTGGCGGGGGTGTGGTCGCTGGAGGATGCCTGTGCGGTGGTGGCCGCGCGTGGTCGGCTGATGCAGCAACTGCCTTCCGGTGGTGCGATGGTGGCCGTCGAGGCCACGGAGGAGCAGGTTCTCGGAGCGATCGCGGGCCGGACTGGTGTCGGTGTCGCCGCGGTGAACGGCCCCAAGGCTGTGGTGATCTCGGGCGTCGAGGACGAAGTATTGCAGGCCGCCGCGCAGTTGGCCGCGTCCGGCGCGCGCACGAAGCGCCTTCAGGTCTCGCACGCGTTCCACTCGCCGCTGATGGAGCCGATGCTGGAGGAGTTCGCCCGCGTCGTCGCCGCCGTCAGCTACCGCGCGCCCAAGCTGACGATGGTCTCCGCCCTGACCGGTCTCCCGGTGACGGACGAGGTCACGGACCCGGCCTACTGGGTGAAGCACGTCCGCGAGGCGGTCCGCTTCCACGACGCCGCGCAGGCCCTTCGCGCCGCCGGTGTGCGGACGTTCGTCGAGATCGGCCCTGACGGTGTGCTGTCCGGCATGGGCCCGCAGACCCGCACGGACGACCAGGGCGAGCCCGAGGTCTGGCTCCCGCTGCTCCGTCGCGGCCGTGACGAGCCCCGCGCCTTGATGACCGCGCTTGCGAAGCTCTTCGTGCGGGGTGTGCCGGTCGCCTGGGAGCAGGTCTACGCGGACACCGGCGCCCAGCAGGTCGACCTGCCCACCTACGCCTTCCAGCGTCAGCGCTACTGGCTGCCGACCGGTTCCGGCGTGGTGGACGCGGCCGGGCTGGGCCAGTCACCGGCGCGTCATCCGCTGCTGGGTGCGGCGGTGACGCTGCCGGCCAGTGGGGGTCTGGTGCTGACCGGGCGCCTGTCACTGGCTGCACAGCCCTGGCTGGCCGACCACGTGGTGGCCGGGCAGGTCGTTGTCCCAGGGGCGGCGCTGGTCGAGATGGCCGTGCGCGCGGGCGACGAGGCCGAGTACAGCCGGGTCGAGGAACTCCTGATCGAGGCGCCGCTGACGCTCCCGCCGCAGGGCGCGGTCCGGGTGCAGGTCACGGTGGACGAGGCGGACGAGTCCGGCCGCCGTGCGGTCGCGGTGTATGCCCAGTCCGAGGAGGCGGCCTTCGCGGAGGAGTGGACCCGGCACGCGACGGGCGCGCTGACACCGGTCGCGCCGAATGCCGACACTGTGCTGCCGGGCGAGTGGCCGCCGGCGGGCGCCGAGACCGTAGACCTGGACGGGTTCTACCCACGCCTGGCCGCCAGTGGCCTCGCCTACGGTCCGGTGTTCCAGGGTATGCAGGCAGCCTGGCGGCGTGGCGAGGAGTTGTTCGCCGAGGTCGCGCTGCCGGACGGTGTCGGCGTGTCCGGATTCGGGCTGCACCCCGCCCTGCTGGACAGCGCGCTGCACGTGGCGGGGTTGGATGACGACGGGGACGGCCTGACGCTGCCGTTCGCGTGGAGTGACGTCGAGGTGCACGCATCGGGTGCGGTGGCGGCCCGGGTGCGTGTGGCACCGGCTGCCTCGGGCGAGGGCGTGTCGATCACGTTGGCCGATGCTGCGGGCGAGCTGGTGGCGTCGGTCGGTTCGTTGGTGCTGAGGGTGGCCTCGGCCGAAGACCTGGCGGGTGGCACCGGGGCGGCGAATGAGTCGATGTTCGGTGTGGAGTGGGTTCCGGTTGGTCCGCTCGGCGCCGCGACGGAGGGTGGTCGGTGGGCTGTCCTCGGGACGGCGGAGCTGGCGGGTGCGGAGTCGTTCCCGGATCTGGCGGCGCTGGTGGCGTCGGCGGAGGTCGTGCC
>NZ_JBVHHE010000089.1:0-8315 GCF_055561235.1 Kitasatospora sp. NPDC022856
GTCCCTTCGAGTCGTTCCAGCCGGTCGGGGGCCGCCCGACCGGCGGTCGAATGAAGTTCCACGGGATGCCTCCTGAGATCAGCGGGATGGTGGGGGAACGGGCAGGCCGAGGTGGGTGGGCGGTGCGGATCAGCACCGCGAGGGCAGAAGCCCGCCGGTGGTCGGCAGGCACCGTCGGCACTTTCTCCCGGCGGCGGTTCGTTCCTGCGGCGCATCCCAACGCACGTGGGCGGCACGGGATAGGCACCGCCCCGGGACGTGCGGTGAACGGTCACCCTGTGCGCCCAGCGGCGCGCCGAACGGTCGACCGGGAACCGGCCTGACACCGCCCTCCACCGCTCACCGCGGCCGGCGCCGTCCCGGCCGGCACCTCGCGGGCAGCCCCCAACGCCACGCGAAGAGCCCTCCACGGTCCTGATCGACCACCCCGCACCCCCGCCCGTGACGAGGTCCGGCGCCGGTTCTCCGGCCCGTGCCCGGCGTGCCCGCCCGGCAGGCGGCGGTCCCGCGCCAACCGCATGCGCGGTGACGACTCGCGACCGCCGGGGCCCTTCGCCGTCGTCGCTGTGACTCCCGGCAGTGCCGAGGCCGAGCCGCTCAAACCTGCCCTCCCCGGGGCCGCTTGGCTCCGAAGGCGCCTGCTCGCCGGTGCGGGGAGCGCTTGAGGTCACAAGGCGATCTCGGCCGTTCCACCCCCTTGACGATGGCGCTGTGACCGGGTTCCCATGTCCTCCATCGCGTTCGGGCTGTCAGTTCCGAGCGCTTCCGCTGCCATGTCCCGGGTGCCGAACGGCCAACGTCATGCCGTCGAGATTCCCGCTGCCGCCCGGCCACCGATTCCGGGCCACACTCGGTCGAGCTCTCCGCGTCAGGGCGGAGCCCCTCACCGACGACGTCCCGACCCAAGCCCGGCATCCGCGTGACCGTGACAGACGGCTGTTCGCGCCGTGCCCGGGTCACCGGCAGCCCAACCCGCGTTGCCGCCATGCGCAGGCCACTCCGCGGCCTCCGGACCTGTCCGTCCGGGAGCCGAAGACGGCCTCGATCCACCCACCCCGGAGGTAACCATGATGCGCAGAGCCCGCCGCTCGTTCTCCGATCCCCGTCCACCCACCCGCGACACCGGCCCCACCGGCAGGGCGAACGCGCCCGCCCCGTCCACGAAGGAGCCCTCCGCCTCTCTCCGCGTCCGCCGCGGAGCAACGTTCGCGGCCGCGCTCACCATGCTGGGGACCTCCGTCGTCCTGGCCCCCTCACTGTCGGCGGCCGTGGAGCCCCCGCCCTCCGCGACGGATCCCGCACAGGCCCCGTACAGCGCCGATGACGCACCCGTGCTGATCGCACTCGGTCAGAGCAACGCCGTCAGCGCGGTGGCGGTACACGACGCGGCCGTCAATACCCAGTGCAACTCCTTCACCCACGTCAAGGGCTTGCAGCGGACCGAGAACCGGGTCGCCGGGGCCCTCAACGCAACGTGGCAGCCCTACAACTGCGCCGGCTCCAACCTGGGCAACAACCGATACAACGTCAACTCCTACAACGTCGCATCGCTGACTGCGCTGCGATGGGAGCAAGCCATCAAGGACGGCCAAAGTCTTCCCGACCTGTACGTGATCCACGTGGCCTGGGGAGGTCAGGGCATCCAGCAAGCCGACGGGACGCAGAATCGGTGGTGGCCCGACCGCAACCCATCCGATGTCGAAAGTCTGCACCAGCTCACGCTCAACACGATCTCCAACGGCCTGCGTGCACTGCAGGAGGCCGGCAAGCGGCCCCGGATCATCGGCATGCACTGGAACCAGTGGGAGCAGGAAGCAAGCGCCGCGGCAACGGTGAGTGCCGCCCACATACAACAGGCTTTCCGCAAGGTTCTGGAGCCGCTGCAGACGATCACCGGCTCGACCAGGTACCCGATCTTCCTCTACCGCCCGCGCTCGACCAGGCTCGACTCGACGTCGACGCAGCACGTCATCGACGCGCTGACCGGACTCGCCAACCTTCCCGCACCCAACTCCTACCGGCTGATCGACCCTGCGGACGCCACCACGGCGACGGGCACAGCCCTCTACAACGCCTCCGCCGGCCCCAGGTACGGAATCTTCCAGACCGACGGCATTCACTACGAGCAACCTGCGCAGGAATGGTTCGCGGCGCAGCAGTGGAAGAGCGTGTTCACTGACCACTGGTACGGCGCGCCGATCGAGCGCACCATGAACGCGGCCCAGGGACGGCCGGCCACCCAGTCCTCCACCTACGGGAACAATCCCGGCTTGGCGGCGAGCCGGGCGGTGGACGGCAACACCACCACGGGCTTCAGCCACACGAACCTGGACGCGAACGCGTGGTGGCAGGTCGACCTCGGCTCCGTGCGGCCGATCAGGGGGGTGCGGGTTCTGGGTCGCACGGACTGCTGCCAGGACCGACTCAGCGACTTCTACCTCCTCGTGTCCACCACCGACCTGACCGGGCGCAGCTGGGCCGACATCCAGGCCGACCCCACTGTCAAGCGTGTCTGGGTCAACGGCACCGCACCCCGCCAGCTCACTCTTCCCGCAGGGGTCGACGGACGGTACGTGCGTATCCAGCTCGCCGGTACCAACTACCTCTCACTGGCCGAGGTCCTCGTCGACGTCCCCGTCCCGGGCACCCCGGGGCCGCTGAGCCTGGCTTCGGCGTTCAACAATGTGGGGATCACCTCGCAGAGCAATGTCGCGCCCGGCAACTTCGACGGCGGTCACAACAGCTTCTCCGCCGAACAGCTCGCCGCGGCCGGGGCCACCCCCGGCTCCACCGTGACGGCGCAGGGGACCACGTTCGACTGGCCGAACGTTGCCGCAGGAACCCCCGACAACGTCCGAGGCACGGCGGTGATCCAGGGCTCTGGGCGCGGCGGCAGCACCCTGGCCTTCCTGGGCTCGGAGGCCGGGGTGGTGGCCGACAACGTCACGGTCACCTACACCGACGGCACCTCCACCACCGCGTCCATCGGATTCCCGAACTGGGTGGGAACCGACCCCACCGAGTTCGGCTCCATCCCCGCCATCTCCACTCAGGGCAGGAACCGGCCATCCGGTTATGGTGACACCGGCCTTACCTACCAGGTGTTCTACAACAAGATCGCGATCGATCCCAGCAGGACCATCGCCACCGTCAAACTCCCCGGCAACACGAAGATCCACATCTTTGCGATAACCGCGAAGTAGTAACCGGACCGTCAATCGGTACCCGATGTGACGATCACCCGAAAGGTGACCGTCACATCGGCGATTGCACAACGACCCGACCAGCCCCTGCCGGCCCTTGTCGGTGGCGGAGCCCCCGCCCACCGCAGCGGATCCCGCCCAGCTCCCGCACCGCGCCGATGACGCGCCGGTGCTGATCCTACTCGGCCAGAGCTACGCCGTCGGCTGGTCGACGCCGATGTCCGACCCCGCCGAAAGGGCCCAGTGCAGCTCTTTCGCCCATGTCAAGGGCTTGCAGCGAGCCGAGGACCTGCACTCGTGTCGCCTGGTGGGCTGGTCGCTGGCCGAGCACATGCGCACCGAACTGGTCGCCGATGCGCTGGAGGCCGCAGTGGCGGCCCGCGGCGGTCGTGTCGACGGCGTGGTCTTTCACTCGGACGGGGGCGCGAACCGGACTCGGCCGAGTTCGCGAGAGTCTGCCGGCGGCACGGTGTCCGGCGGAGCGTGGGGAAGTCGAATCCAGCTACGACAATGCCGCCGCGGAGAGCATCTTCGCCTCCCTGAAACGGGGTTGGAGCCCGTCGTGGTACGGCTGGGGGCGGTGGAGGTTATCGCTGACGCGTCCGGAGTCGCGTGGAGCCGGGGCCAGGCCTGTGAACGAGGCCGAGCACTCCTGACCGCCGCGAACGAGTGATGTCGCTGCCGATCACGGCGAGGAATTCGGCGCCGGGTACGGGTCCGGTGCCTGGCCTACTGGCGATCACCTCGGCGAGTTCGTGAGCGCGAAACCGGCCCTCGATGAGCTTGGCGATCTCGGCGATCTTCTCGTTGAGGGCCATCACCTCCTCGGCCAGGGTGCGCACGATCTGGGCGATGGCCGTCTCCCCGGGGACGCTTGTGTGCTGACGCTCCGCCGCCTTCACAGCGGCGGCGGCCAACACGGAGGCATTGCCGACCTTGTGGTTGTGCAGCCACTTCTCCAGCAAGCTGACGCCGGCCCGGCGGACGGGGACTGGTAGCTGGTCAGCAGCACCAGCGGGCGTTCCAGCTCAGGAAGCATGCTGCTCAATGCGCCACGCAGACGATTGATCGACCGGTTCCGGTCACACGCGAGGTCGGTGCGGCGAGCGGTGAACAGCTTGAGCTCGATGGTGGCCTCGTCACTGGGGCGCATGGGCCGCAGGTCGCGGCGCACGCGGGGCCTGGTCGGCGATGACGAACGCGTCACGGGCGTCCGTCTTGCCTTCGCCCCGGTGGCCGTCGGCGGCGCGGTTGACCGCCCGGCCGGGAATGTGGAGCAGGGACTGGTCGTGGTTGACCAGCAGGGTGACCAGCAGTGCGGCGCCGTCGTTCGCCATGTCCACCGCCCAGGTGACCTCCTCGCCCAGGGCGATCACGTCACCGACGAGCTGGAGCAGTTCCGGTTCGTCGTTGACTACGCGCCGCGACAGCGGCTTGGCCCCGTCGGCGTCCAGGACGACGCGGTGACGATGGCTCTTGCCACTGCCGATCCCCCCGTATTCGCTCAACCGTGCCCCTGGATCTCGTCGATGCAGTATGTACCACGGACGACCTCGCCGGCGTAGCGCTACACAGCGATCTTCGTTGCACTTCCTGATGAGCGGCCGAGTCGTCGTGAGGCGCCGGGCGGCGAAGTGAGGGGAGCCACAAGACGGCAGCCGCCTGAGAGCCACACCCAGAACCCTGGGTGATCCGGACCTTACGACTTGCCCGACCGACCCATCAACAACGTAGGGCCGCCTGAAACCCTGGTGTCCACGTCCCGGGGGAAGGCTCAGGGCTGAGCTTAAGGGGACTTCCGCCGGAGAGTCATGCCTGACCGGCAACACCAGCCCCGTTCCGCATTCCGTCACCCGGCGGCTGCGCGCAGCGGTACAGC
Source organism: Kitasatospora sp. NPDC022856 (assembly GCF_055561235.1). NCBI lineage: Bacteria > Bacillati > Actinomycetota > Actinomycetes > Kitasatosporales > Streptomycetaceae > Kitasatospora > Kitasatospora sp. NPDC022856. The sequence goes on from NZ_JBVHHE010000089.1 coordinate 5,083, forward strand.
GGTACAGCGGTGCGCGGCCGTGCCAACCCGGTTCCCGGTCGATCCGGTTCTGGATGGCCGAAGCGGTGGGGTGCCCGGTCGGGCCCGGGACGGGACGCACCGACGGACACCGTTGGCTTCGCGTCGGCGGCGGCCGAGGCCGTCAGCTCCTGGTTCTCCTCGATGCCGACCGCCGAGGCGCCTGGCGGGCCGTACGCGCTCTCGGGCGGTGATGTCGAGGTCGGCGAGGACCCGTTGTTGGTCGGCGGCGAGGCTCCCAAAGGTGCGTTCGGCGGGTGGTGGCTCGATCCGACGAGCGGGTCGATGGGCGCGACTGCCACTGCGGGGAGCGGCGCGGCCTCCGTACATGCCGCTCTTCGGCGGTTGGGGCGGCTTCGCCGGACGGGTCGCTCATGGCGGGACGGTCGCGGCTCTGTCACAGGCCCGTGACAGGCAGGGGGCGGTCGGGGTCTGCGGACTCTTTCCCCACGTGATGCGTTTCGGCGAACTGCGATGTCTCTGAGGCCTCTTCGTTCGCCGGCACGCCGACCACGGGAGTGACCCGACCCATTCGATCTCGACCGGCGTGGTGCCGGACGACGGTGCCCGGCTTCGCGGGCCGTCCCCGCCACCCGGTCCGACTCCCCAGGGGGAGAGCATGTCCGACCTCACGCACAGGACGGCGCCGAGCACGACCGCCGAACCCGTCGCCCTCCAGACGGTCTCCGCCCGTCCCGCCGCCGGCTCGGGCGCCCCGGTCGGCCACGGCGCCAGGAGCTCGGCGCCGTCGAGGCGAGCCCGTTCGCCGCGTCCCTCGGCACCCGGCGCCCGGCGCGGGAGGCTGCGGGCGGCCTGCGCCGTTCTGCTCGTCGGTGCGGTCACCGGGTGCGGCACGGCGCAGGCCGGCATGCTCGGATTGCGCATGGGGCCGGGCGCGCCGAGTCGCGTACCGGCGAGCGGGGTGTCCACGACTCCCGGGGCACCCTCCCACGGCGCCGTACCCCCTCGTCCCGCCGGGGCACCCGGGACCGCCACCGCGAGCACGACGCCCGGGACCGCCCCGACCTCGGGCACCCCCGTCGCCCTGGTCCGGTCCACCGCGAAGGGCGGCCAGACGGTCGCGCTCACCTTCGACGACGGCCCCGGACCCGCCACCGCCGACGTCCTGGACGTTCTCGCGGACTACGGTGTCAGGGCGACGTTCTGCGAGATCGGCCCGCAGGCCACCGCGAACCCCGCGATGGTCAAACGCATCCTGGCCGCCGGCCACCGCCTGTGCGACCACACCGTCCACCACCTCCAGCCGTTCGCCGCGCTCACCCACGACCAGCAGTTCCAGGAGATCGGACCCGCCAAGGACATGATCGTCCGGGCCGGCGGACCGGGCACCCGCGTCCCCTGGTTCCGCGCCCCCGGCGGCGGCTTCACCCCCGCCAACGAACAGGTCGCCGCCGCCGCCGGAATGCGCTCGCTGACCTGGACGGTCGACAGCCTCGACTGGACCAAACCCGGCGTCGCCGCGATCGTCGCCAACGTCCAACGCGAACTGCGCCCCGGGGGAGTGGTGCTGATGCACGACGGCGGCGGCGACCGTTCCGAGACCGTCGCGGCGCTGCGCCAACTGCTGCCCTGGCTCAAGGCCCAGGGATACACCTTCGACTTCCCCGCCGCATGAAGGGCCTCCCCAGCAGGACCGGGCAGCGGCCGCGGCCTGTCGAGTACTCCCGGGCCGCGGCAGCTGTTGGCTGTCGGGCGCCGGGCTGGTTCGGCGGCGTCGGCAAGCGGGTTCCTCCGATCGGTTGCCCCGGTTCGCCGACCTCTTCAGCTGGTCGGTTGTGTGGGCCGAGAATTGATTGAGGCCGTCTCGCCGAGGCTGGGGTGGCTCGGCCGCCGCTCGGTCGGGCTGCCCGGTGGCGGGAGCGTGCCCGCGATTGGCGGCCGTCGCCAGGATGCGATACCTGGCCGAGCTGGTCCGCTGTACTCCGGGTCGCGGCGGCACCGGGTGGAGTCTGTGGACGGGTCGGTCCGTCGCCGGGATCCACAGTCCGGTCATGGAAGTCCGGGTTGTGTCACCCGTGGTCCGAGCCCGGTCTTATGCGTGCGGTGGGTGGTCCTGTCTCGGTCCTGCGGGGCGCGCGGGGCGGGGGGTGTCGGCGGCGAGGTTCTGTTCGGTGATCAGGAGGGCGGCCCGGGTGCGGGAGGTGCAGCCGAGTTTGGTGAGGATGTTGGAGACGTGGGTTTCGGCGGTGCGCTGGGAGATCACCAGGCGGTCGGCGATCTCCTTGTTGGACAGTCCCTCGGCCAGCAGGCCCGCGACCTGCGCCTCCCGCCGGGTGAGCTGCGAGGCCGACCGGTCCGGTTCGGCGATGGTCGGCCGTGTGGTCTGTGGCTCGCCGAGGGCGTAGGCGACGGCCTCGTCCGGGGAGAGTTGCTCACCGCTCCGGTAGGCGAGGGCGAAGGCCGACCCGCCCAGGGCCTCCCGCGCGGCCCCCAGGAGGTCGTCCCGGCCGAGGCCGTCGGTCCACTCGGTCCTCCAGGGCAGGTTGGCGACGTCGATGTAGCTGTCGAGGCCGAGTCCGAGCGGTCTCAGGAACGCGTTGCTGGCGCCGAACAGGCGCGCGCCGCGTTCGTGGTCACCGGATGTCACCGCGCACCAGGCGAGTAGATCCGTCGTGCAGCCGAGGCCCAGCAGGTCGCGGAACGGATGTTTGAGCCGGACGGCCTCCTTGAGCTGTCCTTCCGCGTCCCCGTCCGGCCCCTGAAGCAGTGTGAAGAGCCCCAGCGCGTAGAGTAGCCACGACTGGATCCACTGGTCCCCGTGCTCGCGGCAGGCGGCGAGGCACTCCCCGCCGACGGTGCGGACCATGTCCGCGAGGTTTCCCAGGGTCGCCGCAGCGGTGAGCAGGAGCTGGGCGTGGCGCAGGTACGGGTTGGCGGCGCCGAAGGCGTGCTCCAGTGCGCTGCCCTCGGCGAGGAGCTCGAAACCCTGGGCCGGATCCTCTCCGAAGAGCCGGGCGTACCCCGACAGATAGGTGGCGTGGGCGAGGCGGGCCGGATCGTCCAGGTCGGCGGAGAGCCGACGGGATTCGTCCAGCGTGGCGATGGCCTCGCGCGCCGCACTCGCGCTCGGATTCCCGTCGTAGATCTTGAGGACGCCGACGGCCCAGAGGGCGTCGGCCCGCTGTGGGCCGGGTTCCGGGCAGGCGGCCAGGGCCCGGTCGAGCCAGAGCATGCCTTCCCGGTGTGGGCCGGCC
>NZ_JBVHHE010000090.1:0-8312 GCF_055561235.1 Kitasatospora sp. NPDC022856
CGTACTTCACCGAGTTCGAGATCCGCATGGCGTCGTCGTAGCCGTCGCACTCGATGACGGAGAGCACCGGGCCGAAGACCTCCTCCTGGGCGATCTCACTGTCCCAGGCCACGCCGGTCAGCACGGTGGGCTCCATGAAGTAGCCGGGAGTGTCCAGGGCCGCTTCCTTGCCTCCGCAGGCCAGCGTGGCGCCGGCCTCGACAGCGGTGCGCACCGCGGTCAGACAGGCCTGCAGGCGTTCCTCGTTGACCACCGGGCCGATGTCCGCCCAGTCCTGGTCGCCGCGCCCGATCCGCATGGCGGACACCCGCGGGACGAGGCGCTCCAGCAGCGCGTCGCGGACGGATCGGTCCACGATGACGCGGCTGGTGGCGCTGCACCGCTGGCCGCTCTGGCCGAACGCGCCGTGGATGACGGCGTCCGCGGCCGCGTCGAGGTCGGCGTCGGCGAGCACGATGAGCGCGTTCTTGCCGCCCAGTTCGAGCTGGGTGCGCATCAGCCGGTCCGCGCCGGCCCGGTTGATGGCCTGCCCGACCGGCAGGGAGCCGGTGAAGGAGATGCCGGCGACCCGGGGGTCGGCGACCAGCGCCTCGCCGGGGTCGCGGTCGCCCTGGAGGAGGTTGAGGACGCCGGCGGGCAGTCCGGCGTCGGCGAACGCCTGCACGAGCAGGGCCGACGTCCAGGGGGTCAGGGGTGAGGGCTTCAGGACGGCCGTGCAGCCGGCGATCAGGGCGGGGGCCACCTTCCACATCGGGATGGCGACGGGGAAGTTCCACGGCGTGATGAGCCCGACCACGCCGAGCGGGCGCCGGAACGTCATGGCGAGTGTGCGGGGCTCCTCGGCCGGGGTGGTGACGCCGTTGATGCGGCGGGCCTCGCCGATCGTGAAGTCCAGGATCGTCAGCGAGCGCGCCACCTCGCCCCGGCCCTCGGACAGGCGCTTGCCCTGCTCCCTGGTGATCGCCTCGGCGAACAGCTCGGAGCGCTCGGTGATCAGGGCTGCCGCGGCCCGGAGCACCTTGGCGCGATCGATCGGCCCGACCGCGTCCCAGTCCCGCTGGGCGGCGGCCGCCGCGTCGACGGCGGCCGTGGCGTCCCCGGCTCCCGACTCCGTGAACTCGCCGATCACGTCGGTGGTGTCGGCCGGATTCAGGTTCGGCCGCACCTGCCCGGTCAGCGAGGGCGACCAGCGGCCGGCGATGTGGTTGAGCAGATGCGCGGGGTGCGGATTCGACATGGCGGACTCCGTGGCGGGAGGAGGGAGCAGGGAGGTGGCCCGTGCGGGCGGCCGTGCGGTCGGACGCCGGGTCGACGCCCCTGAGGGGGCAGGGGCGTCGACCCGGCAGCAGGGGGGTGTCAGCCCATGTGGACGGCGATCCGGGGGGCTGCCCCGGTGCGGGCCGCGGCGACGGCCGCGTCGATGTCCGTGAGGGGGAAGGAGTCGGGGACGAGCCGGGCGAACCGGTCCTGCACCGGGGTGCGGACGAGGAAGTCGACGGCCTCGGTGAGGTCCTCGACCGTGTAGTTGTGGCTCCCGACGACACGGGTGAGGTTGCGGACGAAGGTGTTGGGTTCGAAGGCCACCTGCGGACCGGGGGAGACGGAGCCGACGAGGGCCACGCGCCCGTCCAGCCCGACGAGGTCCAGAGCGGACTGGACGGCCCTGTGGTGGCCGGACAGTTCGAGGACGACGTCCGCGCCGAACTCCCTGACCGCCGTCTCCAGCGCGCCTGGGGAGCAGGCGACACCGGCCCCGAACTCCAGCGCCAGGTGCCGCCGGCCCGCGTCGACGTCGCAGGCGATGACGTTCCGGGCGCCGCGGTCGAGGGCGTAGGCGATGGCGGTGAGGCCGAGCATGCCGCAACCGATCACAAGCACGTTGTCGCCGGCCGTTAGTTCGGTGCGCCGGGCCGCGCACACGACGGTGGCGGTGGCGCAGTTCGCAGGTGCGGCGACCTCGGCGGGCAGTTCCTCAGGGACGGCGACCAGGCCGGTGCCCGCGACCAGGTGGCAGTGGGTGGCGAGGCCGCCGTTGTAGCGCCAGTGGTCGGTGATGGCCTCGTGGCCGTACTTGCGCACGCTCTCGCACTTCTGCGGGACGCCGCGGGTGCAGCGTCGGCAGGTGCCGCAGGAGGTGCCGATCGTCCAGGTGATCCGCTGTCCGGGGACGACGGGCCGGCCGTCGGCGAGGACGGGGGAGCCGCCGACCGCCTCGACGACGCCGACGGCCTCGTGCCCCAGGACGGTCGGCAGCGGGGTGGGCCGGTCCCCGGCAATGGTGTGCAGGTCGCTGCCGCACACGGTCGCGAGTTCGATGCGGACCAGGACCTCGCCGGGCAGCAGCCGGGGCAGCGGCTGCTGCCCCACGCTGAACCCCATCTCGGGCCCGGACCAGACGGCCGCGGTCGGCGGCAGTGGCGTGCGGGGTACGGAGTTCACGGTGCTGGGTTGTGTCATGTCCGTTACCCCTAGCGCCGGATCGTGAGGGCGACGAGGGCGCTGAGCGAGCAGGCCCCGGCCACGATGAGGAAGATGAGGCTGGTGTTGCCGGTGTTGTCCATCAGGCCGCCGATGAACGGCTCGGCAAACCCGGCGAAGAGGTAGGCGAAGCAGTTGACCACGCCGGTTGCGGTGCCGGCCATCCGCTTGCCGGCGATGTCCGGGCAGAGCGCCCAGAACGAGGACTGCGGGCCGTAGACGAAGAACCCGGTGAGGAAGAGGACCATGATGCCGGTGGTGGTGCCCAGCGGCGCGAGGTACATGGTCATGGCTGCCACGGCTCCCATGACCATGAACAGGATGATCGGGCGGTCCCGGCGGGCCCCGAAGAGCCGATCGGAGATCTGGCCGTTGACCAGCGCGCCCACCGCCATGCCGACGGGCAGCGCGACCGAGATCCACAGCGGGTTGATGCCGCCGCTGCCCTTCTTCCAGTCGCTACCGAGGAAGTAGACGGGCACCCAGATCAGCAGGCCGTAGCGGGCGGTGTTCTGGAAGCCGATGGCGATGCCGGTGGACCAGATCCTGGGGTTGCGCAGCACGGTCTTGTACCGCTGGAAGGACGACTCACCGGCGGCGGCGACGCTCGCCCGCTCGTCGTTGTCCTCCTCTGCGGTGACGGAGGCGGGCGGGGTGACGCCGGCCTGCTTGGGGCTGTCGCGGGCGACGATGTAGAAGGTGATGCCGCCGACGAGCATCAGCAGCACCGGCGCCCGGAAGATCCACTGCCAGTCGAGGTGGAGGGTGTCGACGACGATGGTGGAGGTGACGTAGGCCAGGACCGAGGCCATGCCCGCGGCGAAGGTGTAGAAGCCGAAGCTCTTGCCCCGCTCGCGCGGGCCCCACCAGTTGGAGATGACCCGGCCGCCGGAGGGCCAGCCGAGGGATTGTGCGAACCCGTTCGCGCCCCACAGGAAGGCGAGTGACCTGCTGCCGGTCGAGAAGCTCGTGCACCAGTTGAGGATGGTGGACAAGATGGCGCCGGCGGCCATCATGCGCCGGCCGCCGAGCTTGTCGGCGAGGTTGCCGTTGATCATCTGGCCCGCGGCGTACGACCAGAGCAGGATGCCGCTGATCCCGCCGAGGGTGGCTTTGCTCAGGCCGAGGTCCGCCTGAATGCCGGGGATCGCGAAGCCGAACGTCTGCCGGCCGGTGTAGAAGAAGAAGTAGCAGAACATCGCGGCCAGCAGCATGCGCCACTTGAGCCGGTTGTAGGCGCCTTCCTCGAGGGGTTCGGGAGCGGGGGTGGGGGTCCCGGATCTCGACAGCTTGGTGTCGGATCGCAGGTCTTCCGTGTTCGACATGGTTCTCAACCGATCTGGGTGGATTGCCGGTGAGCGCCGCAGGGCACGCGGCGTGGGTCGAGGCGGCAGCTGCCGCCGGGGGCGGTGGCCACCCCTGGGGGAAGGGGTGGCCACGCCGTGTCAGAGCGCGTGCGCGGTGCCGCTCTCCTGCTGGGCGACGAGCGTGGTGGCCACCCAGAAGGCGTCGTAGTTGTGGATCACGGCGGGGTCGCCGTACGGCTCGTCGAGGGGCTCGGGCCGCGGCAGACGGCGGTTGATCAGGAAGGGGATCTGGAGCTCGCCCAGCGCGCCGTGGGACCTGAGCGGGGCGTCCAGACCGCTGAGGTCGTGCCAGGCGGGGAAGCGGCCGAGGGCGGTGCCGGCCTCCGCGAGGACCACGATGTCGCCGATGCGGTCGGCGGGCTGCGCGAACCGCTCGGCCGCCTCCTCGCGGCCGTGTGCCTCCTGCACGCCTTCGATGGCGCGCAGGGCTTCGATCGTGGCGTCGCGGTCGGCGCCTGCGGGGAGGTACACGCTCGCGAAGGAGCCGAGCGCGCCGTGGTGCACCGTGTACGGGTCGGTGATCGGAAGGATGACCCGCAGACCCTCGGCCTCGTCTTCCGCGGGAACGCCCAGGATCCGTCGGACCTCCTCCTCGACGTAGACGACCTGGGCGCGGCCCTGGGCGTCGGTCTTGGCACTCATGCCGTGGTCGGCGGTGAGCACGACGGTCGCGCCGAGTTCCGCCAGCCGGCCGGCGTAGTGGTCGATCTTCTCGTAGAGGTCGTTGGCGGCCGGTGTACCGGGTGCGTTCTTGTGCTGGATGTAATCCGTCAGGGACAGATACATCAGGTCCGCGCCGCGGGTTTCGAGGATCCGCACACCGGCGGCCAGAGCGAACTCGCTGAGGTCGGCCGAGTATACGTTCGGCAGCGGCCTTCCGACCAGGGCCATGACACCGCCGATGCCGTTGTCCTCGACGGTGGCCTGGTCCGCCTTCTCCGCGGAGAAGCAGATGCCCCGGCGCGAGGGGGCGACGAACTCACCGGACCCGTCGAGCGAGGGGCCCTCCTCGACGAGACCGGCGCCGAGCAGCCTGCGCAGCTTGTCCTTCGCGGTGACCACGACGACGTCCAGACCCGCCTCGTTCGCTGCGGCCAGGAGGGTGGGCGCCCGCAGGAACCGCTTGTCGTTCATCAGCACCTCCTCACCGAGTTCGGTGTCGAAGATGTAGTTGCCGCTGATGCCGTGTACGGCCGGTGGCCGCCCGGTGGCGATGGACACGTTGTTCGGATTGGTGAGAGCGGGCATCGCGCAGTGCGCCGGCCAGGAGCTTCCCTCGCCGTCGAGGACCTTGCTCAGCCAGGGCATCCGCCCCGCTGCCATCGCCTCGACGTGGTAATCCGGCTCGCTGCCGTCGATGCAGATCACGACGACCGGGTTTGCGGGCCTGGCGTACGTCCTGCCGTTGACGGTGAAATTCCCGGTGGTCACGGGGGCTCCTTAGCGTTTCGTTAACGTGGCGCGTATCTGTTGGTAACGCAAGGGTGGTGGCGGGACAGATCGAGAGGAACCCCCGATCCGGTTATCCGGGCGATAAGCGCGGGCCACTGCTTTACGGCAGATCGGGCAGCCTTTGAGAACTCTTTGGCAACAATCCGGTGAAGGTGCGAATCGGCCCGGTGTGCGGTGTGCGGTGTGGGGACGGGGTGGGGGAGGGGAGCGCGGTCAGCGGCTCCTGGGCCAACATGGCGGCCCCCAGACGGGCCGCCCTGTCGCCTACCCGTCCCACGACCACCTCGGGGCGCGGCCCACGCTGGTGGTTCTTCCCGAGGGCGGAGCCGATCTCCTGCCGTAGGGCCGTGTCCGCAGCTGGCAGCGGTCCGCCGACGACCGACCGCTCCACCTCGGCGGCGAGGATCATCTCGGTGAGCGCCCTGCTTCCGCGCTCCGCAGTGTCACCGTCCGGTAGTCGGGTGAGTCCCGCCCGGGGCGAAGGCCGCCGACCCCGCGGACCGTCCTCCGCGCAGCATCGCGACCAGGACCGGGTCGCCCGATGCCACGAACACGAACGCGTCGCATTCCCGGCCGGCTCCGAGTCTCCCCTCGCCGACGGCACCGGCATGCCCCGCCTGCCCGAGGGTGACATGTACGTCGAGGTGCTCCTCCAGCCAGCAGCGCAATGGCGTGCCCGCCCGGCCCAGCCGGGGCATCGTGGCGGTGCCCGTGATCCGGTCGACGGATCCGCCGATCACGAGGCCCGGCCGCCGCCACCGGCGTTCCCCGGCGGCCGGCCGGCCGGCCAGCCAGCGCGGCGAGGTCGCTCGCGCAGCCGAGCAGTGTGTCGAGCAGGGCGTCCGGGCTCCTGTTCAGCCTGGCGCACCAGCGCTCCGACTCCCGCCCCGGCCGTCGCTGGTCATCACGGTGCCGTTGATGTAGGGCGCGCCGACGTCCAGGGCGATGACACTCGTCCCGGCAGCGGGACGCCGTCGCGCGGTCTCCTGCCCCGGTGCGCGGGGAAGCGCACCGAGCTGTTCGGCGGGTGTGCCCCGCACCGTGGTAATGGCGCGGTCACGGTTGGGTGCGGAGCAAACGTGTCCGGGGTGTGAACTGGTGACGGTCATGGCGGCCCTGCCTCCGGGGGGTCCTGAAGGTGGTGTGCAGTGCCCGAAATGCTGATGGGGTGGATAGCGGAATCGTATGGGCGGCGCTCCGTGCCCGGTGTCGGAGCGGGAAGTCCGGAATGTGCCCCTCAGGCTTCCGCTCCGTAACGCCATGTCCGGATCGACCGGACAGTGCCTGACGTACAGTCAGTAGATTCGACGTGAGAGGTTCCGGGACGTTCGCGAGGCTCCGGCGTCGCCGGAGGGCGCCGGTCGGTCCGAGCGTGCCGCCGGCCCCATCTCCTTGGAACATGGCGGCACTTCACCCCGTCTGTTCAGCGACAACAGGGCCGACGACAGTCCCGGAGCGCCCCGGACCCCCAATGCGTCAGCGAACGGCTCGTCCGTGAAGATCTCCCCGAGCCGGTCCCTCACGCTGATCGCCGGCGAGCCCTTCGGGAAGGCCGACCGGGCCACCCGGACCGTCTCCTCCGGGATCTCCGGTAAACCCCTGGCCTGCAACGACATCGCGCGACCTCCTGCGGCCTCACGACAGATACGACCGCAGAAGAGATCCTTCCCCAACCACCCCGGTCACAGCGAATTACGCAGCAGAGCCCTGGAAGGCCTCAAAGTCAGTGGTATTGCGGCTAGCGGAGGACTGTGTCCGGCTCCCGTACTGGTCAGTGGTCCGCCGCCGGCTGGCCGTCCGTGTCCGACGCGCCGCAGGGCCTGGAACCGCGGTCTCCCGCCCTGCCAGGGTGCGCGGCGGTTTCGGGTGGGCCCGGGTTCTGCCGGCGCCCTCCTGCGACTCGCGCAGGGCCGTCTGACGCCTTGGCGCTTGCAGCAGCGGATCCTTGACTTGCAGTCAGGGCTTCCTCGGTCGGGCCACCCCTCCCGTTCGGTGGCGGCCCGACCGGTTCCTCGTGCTCCAGCTCCGGGGCGGGCGTTGTCCGGGTCTGATCGGTACCGCGCACTCCGTGTCGGCCCGTCAGGGCGCGCCCGCCTCGTCGGGCGCGCGGGCAGCCCGAGGTTACAAGGAGATCTCGACCGGTCCATCCCCTTGACGATCGGCCTGTGAGCGGGATCTCATATGCCCCATCGCGTTCAAGCATGTTTACTCTTGAGTGATTTCGTTGAAGTGATCCAAGGTGTCGCCCGGTCCGCATGATGTCGGCAGGCCCCGCTGGCGCCCGGTCACCGTTGCTGGTGCCCCGGCCACCGTTTCCGGGATTCCCGCCTCGTCGAGGCTCTTCGTGCCGGATGGGATCCCCTGGCCGGCGCCTTGACCAGACCTTCTGGCATCCGTGCGGCCGTGACCGGACGGATGTTCGTGGAGCCGCAGGGTCACCTCGCGAGTGGTTCGGCCGCCCCGTACCGGCGGGTGCCGCATCAACCCTCCACGCCACTGGCCTCTCCCCCCCACCCCGCACAGAGTCGCACACCCCCTTGGAGCCGTCATGTCCGCCATCCCGCACCGCTCAGCCATCCCGCACCGCCACACGGCCGCCGCCACCGGCCTCCTGCTCGCGCTCGCCCTGACCACGGCCTGTTCGACCGGTCAGGAGTCCGCCTCGTCATCTGGCGCGGGTGCCTCGGTGGCTCCGGTGAGCGGCAAGATCTCGATGACCTACCTGCAGAAGCAGGGCGACCAGGAGTACTTCATCGGCGAGGCCGACGGCGCGAAGGCCAAGGCCGCCGAACTCGGCGTGGACCTGAAGGTGGTGAACCTGGGCAACGACGCGAACAAGACCGTCAGCGAGGTCCAGTCCGCGATCGCGCAGAAGTCCAACGGCCTGATCGTCGTCGTCCCCGACCCCGCCGTCGGCCCCCAGGTCGTCCAGGCGGCCAAGGACGCCAAGGTCGCCCTGCTCACCTCCGACGACCAGATCTGCGCCACCGGCCCCGACCCGTCCGTCTGCGCCAA
>NZ_JBVHHE010000091.1:0-8037 GCF_055561235.1 Kitasatospora sp. NPDC022856
GGCCCCGGACAACGGCACCACACGCGCGTCACCCTCCGGATCCGCCGCCATCGACTCCAACACCGACCGGTACAACCCACCCAACCGCTCCAGGCTCGCCTGGCTGAGCACCCCGGCCGAGACGTGGAAGTTCACGCTGCCGCGGGTCGGGATGACGTTGAGCGCGAACTCGTTGATGCCGTCGCTGACTCCGCCGTCCACGTCGACCGCTTCGGTGTCGACCTGGTGGAAGTCGAGGAACTCGAACAGCACCGTGAGCAGGTCGCGGGTGTTCCCGGCGGCGCGCTGGATGGCGGGCAGCGGGTAACGGCGGTGCGACCAGATGGCGGTCTCCGTCGCGTACGTCCGCTCGACCAGCTCACGCCAGGTCCTCGCACCCCGACTGGCCGGGAACGGCAGGGTGTTGAGGTGCATACCCAGCACCCGGTCGGCACCCGGCGCCTCCAGACGGCCGTGGTAGACCACACCGGTGTGGAAGGCCTCGTCCGGGGTGAGGGCGGACAGCACCTTGAGGTGCGCCGCGAGCAGCACGCTCTTGAGCGAGGTCTTCGCCCGGGCGGCCAGCTCGCGCAGGCCGTCCTCCAGGTCCGCGAACGGCACCTGGAGGTGCCGGCGGGTCGCCTCGCCCGCCTCGGCGGCCCAGCCGGCCGGGAGCGCCAGCGGCGTGTGCTCCTCGACGATCTGCTGCCAGAAGGCCTGGGTCGCCGGGTCGGCCAGCGCGGTCTGCTCGGCGGCGATGAAGTCCGCGTACCGCACCGCCGGCTGCTCGTAGGCGTCCGGCGCGCCCGCGGCGCGCAGCGCGCGGTAGCAGTCGAGCACCTCCATCAGCAGCGAGTTGTAGCTCCATCCCTCCGAAATGGCGTGGTTGTAGGTGAAGTTGAGCCGCCAGGAGTCCTCGGACTCGACGAGCGCCGAGACCCGCAGCAGCGGCGCGACGGTGAGGTCGAAGGTCCGGGACTGCTCCCGCGTCAGGAACTCGCCCTTGAGCCGCGCCCGTTCGGCCTGGTCGAGGCCGCGCAGGTCCTCCAGGACCACCGGGTAGTCGGCGGTGGCGTGCACGATCTGCAGCGGCTCGTCGAAGCCCTCCAGGTGCATCGAGGTGCGCAGGATGTCGTGGCGGGCCGCCACGGTGTCCACGGCGCCCTGCAGCGACTCCAGCGAGAAGGGCTGCCCGTCCCGGATCAGGAAGGAGTTGACGTTGTGGTACAGGCTGCGCTGCTTCCCGGGGGCGGCGGTGGTGGCGAGCAGCTCGACGAGCATGCCGGTCTGCACCTGGGAGAGCGGGTAGGCGTCGACGGCGTCGGCGGGCAGCAGCGCCCGGTCACCGTCGCCGATCAGCGCGAACGGCCGGACGGCGGTGATCAGCGACGCGCCGCCGTCGCCGACCGTGGCGGCCAGCGCGGCGACGGTGCGGTGCTCGAAGACCGCGGGGACGGTGATGTCGAAGCCCGCCGCGCGCAGCGCGCCGACCAGCCGGACGACCCGCATCGAGTCACCGCCGAGGTCGAAGAAGCTGCTCCGCACGCCCACCTGCGACAGGCCGAGGACGTCGGCCCAGATGGCGGCGATCCGCTCCTCGGCGGGGGTGCGCGGGCCGACGTACTCCGAGGCGTCGAAGGCTTCGGCGTCGGGGGCGGGCAGCGCACGCACGTCGACCTTGCTGCTGCTGGTCAGCGGGATCCGGTCGAGCAGGACGTACCCGGCCGGGACCATGTACTCCGGCAGGCTCTCGCCGAGCCGGGCGCGCAGCCCGGTCAGGTCGAGCGGCCCGGCGGCCACCAGGTAGGCGATCAGGCGCTTGACCCCCGGGGCCGGCTCGTGGACGGTCACCACGGCGTCGCGGATGTCCGGGTGGGCGGTCAGCGCGGACTCGATCTCGCCGAGCTCGACGCGGTGGCCGCGGATCTTGACCTGGCTGTCGATCCGGCCGAGGGAGTCGAGGCTGCCGTCGGGCAGGCGGCGGGCGAGGTCGCCGGTGGCGTAGAGGCGGGTTCCGGGCGGGCCGAACGGGTCGGGGACGAAACGCTCGGCGGTGAGGGCGGGGCGGTCGAGGTAGCCGCGGGCCACGCCGGGGCCGCCGACGTGGATCTCGCCGGGAACGCCGGTGGGTACCAGGCGGCCGGCCGCGTCCAGCAGGTGGATGGTGAGGTCGCCGACCGGGCGCCCGATGACGCTGCGGCGCGGGTCGGCGAGGTCCTCGGCGCCGACCCGGTGGTAGGCGCAGTGCATGGTGGTCTCGGTCGGGCCGTACAGGTTGACCGGCTCGGGGTGGTCCAGGCCCATCCGGGCTATCCAGGGCTGGAGTTCGGCGGCCTCCAGCCGCTCACCGCCGAAGGCGACCAGGCGCAGAGCCAGCCGGTCGAGCCGCGGGTCGCCGTCCTTGGCGGCCGCCGCGAGGGCGGAGAACGCGGAGGGCGTCTGCAGCAGGACGGTGACCTGCTGCTCGACCATGAGGTCCAGGAAGTCGTGCGGCGAGCGGGCGATCGCCGAGGGGACGACGACGAGCCGGCCGCCGTGCAGCAGGGCGGCCCACATCTCCCAGACGGAGACGTCGAAGCTGTAGGCATGCGACTGGGTGACCACGTCGCCCGGCCGGAAGCCGAACTGCTTCCGGGTGGCCGCGAAGTGGCGGGCGACGTTGGCGTGGGTGAGGCTGACGCCCTTGGGCAGGCCGGTGGAGCCCGAGGTGTAGATGACGTAGACCTGGTTGTCCGGACGCACGCCGGTCACGGGTGCGGTGGCCGGGCGGGCGTTGATCTCGGCCGCGTGGGCGTCGACGAGCACACGGGTGCCGGTGAACTCCAGCTCGTCGAGGGCGGAGTGGGTGACGAGCAGGTCGGCCTTGGCGTCGGTGAGCATGTAGGCGAGGCGGTCGGCGGGGTTGGCTGGGTCGAGTGGCAGGTAGGCGGCGCCGGACTTCAGGATGCCCAGCAGGGCGGGGATGAGGTCGGGTCCGCGTTCCAGGGAGAGGCCGACGATCCGCTCGGGGCCGGCGCCGAGGGCGGTGAGGTGGTGGGCGATGCGGTTGGCCCGCTCGTCCAGCTCCGCGTAGGTCAGGTGGGCCGAGCCGCTGGTGAGGGCGATGGCGTCCGGGGTGCGGGCGGCCTGGGCGGCGAACAGCTCGTGGACGCAGTCCTCGACCGGCTGCTCGACGGTGGTGTTCCAGGTGTCGAGCAGCCGGGAGAGTTCGTCGGCCGGCAGGTGGGCGGCGCGGGCGTCGCCGTCGGCGTCGGCGGCCATCGCCTCCAGCACCGACCGGTACATCGCGCCCAGCCGCTCCAGGTTCGCCGCGGTGAAGAACTCCGTCGAGCCGCTCAGGTTGAAGTACCCGTTCGAGGGGATCGCGTTGAGCGCGAACTCGGTGCCGCCGTCGTTGATCCCGCCGTCCACGTCGACGGTGTCGGTGTCGACCTGGTGGAAGTCGTGGTGGTCGAAGAGGACGGTGATCAGGTCACGGGTGTTGTCGGCGGCGCGCTGGATGGCGGGCAGCGGGTAGCGGCGGTGGGACCAGATGGCACTCTCGGTCGCGTACGTCCGCTCGACCAGCTCACGCCAGGTCTTCGCGCCCCGGGTGGCCGGGAACGGCAGGGTGTTGAGGTGCATGCCCAGTACCCGGTCGGCGCCCGGCGCCTCCAGCCGGCCGTGGTAGACCACGCCGGTGTGGAAGGCGTCCTCGGCCGTCAGGCTGCCGAGCACCTTGAGGTGCGCGGCCAGCAGCACGCTCTTGATCGACGTCCTCGCCTCGGCGGCCAGCGCCCGCAGGCCGTCCTCCAGGTCCGCGAACGGCACCTGGTGGCTCACCTGCCCGCCGCGCTCGCCGCCCCACCCGGCCGGCAGCGCGAGCGGGCTGTGCTCGTCGACGATCCGCTGCCAGAAGGCCTGGTCGGCCGGGTCGGCGAGGGAGGCCTGTTCGGCGGCGATGTAGTCGGCGTAACGGACGGCGGGCTCCTCGTGCACCGCCGGCTCACGGCCCTCGGACAGCGCCCGGTAGACGTCCAGGAGCTCCATCAGCAGCGAGTTGAGCGTCCAGCCGTCGGTCACGGTGTGGCTGTGGCTGAAGGTCAGGCGCCAGGCCCGGTCGGACTCGATGTGCGCGGCGAAGCGCAGCAGCGGGGCGGCCGTCAGGTCGAAGCCGGCCGCGCGCTCCTCCCGCAGATAGGTGTCCGCCCGGTCCTGTGCCTGTTCGGCGGTGAGGCCGCGCAGGTCGTGCACGGCGAGCGGGAAGGTGACGGCGGCGTGCACCAGCTGGAGCGGCCGGGAGAAGTCCGCGAGGTGCAGCGAGGTGCGCAGGATCTCGTGCCGGGCGGCGACCAGGTCGAGCGCGCCGCGCAACGCGACGGCGTCGAAGGGCACGGCGTCGGGGATCCGGAAGGAGTTCAGGTTGTGGTAGAGCCCGCGGTCGCCGGAGGTCATCAGCTCGACCAGCATGCCGGTCTGGATCTGCGAGAGCGGGTAGGCGTCGACGACGTCGGCGGGCAGGGCCGCGCGGTCCTCCTCCGCGATCAGCGCGAACGGTTCGACGGCGGTGATCAGCGACGCGCCGCCGTCGCCGACCGTGGCGGCCAGGGCGGCGACGGTGCGGTGGTCGAAGACGTCGCGGATGCTCACGTCGTAGCCGGCGGCGCGCAGCGCGCCGACCAGGCGGACGGCGCGGATGGAGTCGCCGCCGAGGTCGAAGAAGCTGTCCTCGACGCCCACCTCGGACAGGCCGAGGACCTCGGCCCAGACCGCCGCCAGGCGCTCCTCGACCGGGGTGCGCGGGGCGGTGTAGCCGCCGGTGCTGAAGGCGTCCAGGTCCGGCGCGGGCAGCGCGCGGCGGTCGAGCTTGCCGCTGTTGCTGAGCGGGAGGGCGTCCAGGGCGACGAACGCGGCCGGGACCATGTACTCGGGCAGGGTGACGGACAGCGCCGCGCGCAGCGCCGCCGTGTCGGCGCCCGCCCCGGCGGTCCCGGTGACGACGTAACCGACCAGGGACTTCTCCCCCGCCGCGTTCTCGCGCACGGTGACCACGGCCTGGCGCACCCCGGCGCAGGCGGCCAGCGCGGCCTCGATCTCGCCGAGCTCGACGCGGTAGCCGCGGATCTTGATCTGGCCGTCGATCCGGCCGAGGAAGTCGATGGCGCCGTCGGGCAGGCGGAGGACGAGGTCGCCGGTGCGGTAGAGGCGGGAGCCGGGCGCGCCGAAGGGGTCGGGGACGAACCGCTCGGCGGTCAGCCCGGGGCGGTCGAGGTAGCCCCGGGCCAGGCCCGGGCCGCCGATGTGCATCTCACCGGGCACGCCGACCGGCACCGGGTGGCCGGCGGTGTCCAGGAGGTGGATGCTCAGGTCCCCCAGCGCATGGCCGATGTTGCTGCGGTGGGAGGTGGCCACCTCGTCGGCGGTGATCACGTGGTGGGTCGCGTACACGGTGATCTCGGTGGGGCCGTACATGTTGACCAGGGCCGGGCGTTCGGTGCCCTTGCGGGCCGCCCAGGAGCGGAGTTCGGCCATGTCGAGGCGCTCACCGGCGAAGATGACGGTGCGCAGGGCGAGTCGGTCCACCCGCGGGTCGTCCTGCTCGGCCAGGCCGGACAGCGCGCGGAAGGCGGACGGCGTCTGGCACAGCACGCTGACCCGCTCGCGGACCAGCAGGTCGATCAGGTCGTGCGGGGAGCGGCTCACGGTGGGCGGGACGACGACGAGGCGGGCGCCGTGCAGCAGGGCGCCCCACATCTCCCAGACGGAGACGTCGAAGGCGTAGGAGTGGAACAGCGCCCACACGTCGTCCGCCGAGAAGGCCAGCTGCTCGCGGGTCGTGGTGAACAGGCGTGCGACGCTGGCGTGGGTGAGGCTGACGCCCTTGGGCAGGCCGGTGGAGCCCGAGGTGTAGATGACGTAGATCAGGTTGTCCGGACGCACGTCCGTGACCGGCGCGGTGGCCGGACGGGCCGCGATCTCGGCCTCGTGGGCGTCGACGAGGACGCGGGTGCCGGTGAACTCCAGCTCGTCCAGGGCGGAGTGGGTGACGAGCAGGTCGGCCTTGGCGTCGGCCAGCATGTAGGCGAGGCGGTCGGCCGGGTTGGAAGGGTCCAGCGGCAGGTAGGCGGCGCCGGACTTCAGGACGCCGAGCAGGGTCGGGACGAGGTCCGGGCCGCGCTCCAGGCTGACGCCGACCACGGTGTCGGGACGGGCACCGAGGGCGGTGAGGTGCTGGGCGATGCGGTTGGCCCGCTCGTCCAGCTCGGCGTAGGTGAGGTGGGACGAGCCGCTGGTCAGGGCGACGGCGTCCGGGGTGCGGGCGGCCCGGGCGGCGAACAGCTCGTGGAGGCAGGCGTCCACGGGCAGTTCGGTGCGCCGCTGCCAGTCGGCGAGCAGCCGGCGGTCGGTCTCGGGCAGCGGGACGGCGAGGGCGTCACCGTCCGGATCGGCGGCCATCGACTCCAGGACCAGCCGGTAGAGGGCGGCCAGCCGCTCCAGGTTCGCGCTGCCGAGGGCGCCGGCTCCGGCGGCGAGGCCGAGTCGTCCGTTGCCGGCGATGGCCATCAGGGCGAACTCGTTGCCGCCCCCGTCCAGGCCGCCGTCGATGCCGATGCCGCCGCCGGCCTTCCCGCTGTCGACCTGGTGGAAGTCCTGGTAGTCGAAGAGGGTCGACAGCAGGCCGACGCCGCCCGCGGCGCGCTGGACGGCGGGCAGCGGGTAGCGGCGGTGGGACCAGATGGCGGTCTCGGTGGCGTAGGTCCGCTCGACCAGCTCGCGCCAGGTGCGGGCACCGCGGGTGGTCGGGAAGGGCAGGGTGTTGAGGTGCATGCCGAGCACCCGGTCGGCGCCCGGCGCCTCCAGACGGCCGTGGTAGACCACGCCGGTGTGGAAGGCCTCGTCCGGGGTGAGGGCGGACAGCACCTTGAGGTGCGCGGCCAGCAGCACGCTCTTGAGCGAGGTCTTCGCCCGGCCGGCGAGGACGCGCAGCCCGTCCTCCAGGTCGGTGTAGTCGACGGTCCGGTCGACCGGGGCCCGCCCCGCCTGGTCCGCCCAGCTGCCGGGCAGCACCAGCGGGCTGTGCTCGTCGACGACCTGCTGCCAGAAGGCCTGGTCGGCCGGGTCGGCGAGGGAGGCCTGTTCGGCGGCGATGTAGTCGGCGTAGCGGACGGCGGGCGCCTCGTGGACCGCCGGTTCACGGCCCTCGCAGAGCGCCTGGTAGACGCCCAGGAGCTCCATCAGCAGCGAGTTGAGCGTCCAGCCGTCGGTCACGGTGTGGCTGTGGCTGAAGGTCAGGTGCCAGGCCCGGTCGGACTCGATGTGCGCGGCGATCCGCAGCAGCGGGGCGGCGGTCAGGTCGAAGCCGGCCGCGCGCTCCTGCCGCACGTACTCGCGTGCCCGGTCCCGCGCCTGGTCGGCGGTGAGGCCGCGCAGGTCGACGGTGGTGAGCGGGATCCGCGCCGAGGCGTGCACGAGCTGCAGCGGCTGCGCGTACCCGGACAGCGCGATCGAGGTGCGCAGGATTTCGTGACGCTCCGTCAGGATGTCGACGGCGCGGCGCAGCTCCTCCGCCGCGTAGCCGATGCTCTCGGCGATCCGGAAGGAGTTGAGGTTGTGGTAGAGCGTCGATCCCTGGGCCGCCGCCAGTTCGACGAGCATGCCGGTCTGCGCCTGGGAGAGCGGGTAGGCGTCGACGATGTCGGCCGGGAGGGCCGCGCGGTCGTCGTCGCCGATGAGGGCGAAGGGCTGGACGGCGGTGATCAGGGAGTGGCCGGTGCCGTCACCGATCCGGGTCGCGAGGGCGGTGATGGTGCGCTGCTGGAAGACATCGGGGATGGAGATGTCGTAGCCGGCGGCGCGCAGGGCTCCGACGAGGCGGACGGCGCGGATGGAGTCGCCGCCGAGGTCGAAGAAGCTGTCCTCCACACCGACCCGCGGCAGGCCGAGGACCTCGGCCCAGACCGCGGCCAGGCGCTCCTCGACCGGAGTGCGGGGGGCGGTGTAGCCGCCGGTGGCGAACGCGTCCAGGCCGGGGGCGGGGAGGGCGCGGTGGTCGACCTTGCCGCTGTTGCTCAGCGGGAC
>NZ_JBVHHE010000092.1:0-7722 GCF_055561235.1 Kitasatospora sp. NPDC022856
AGCAGGGCCGCAAGGTCAAGCAGCTGACCGTCTCGCACGCCTTCCACTCGGCGCTGATGGAGCCGATGCTGGCGGAGTTCGCCACCGCCCTGGCCAACGTGTCGTGGGGTGAGCCCAAGCTCGCGGTGATCTCCAACGTCACCGGTCGGGTGGCCGATCCCGGCCAGCTGGCCGATCCCGCCTACTGGGTGGACCATGTCCGCCGCCCGGTCCGGTTCGCCGACGGCATCGCCACGGCGGCCGGAGCGGGTGGGGCGCTCTTCGTCGAGCTGGGCCCCGGCGCCGCGCTCAGCAGCGCGGTGGCGGAGTCCGCCGGGGAGGACGCGGTCTGCGTCGCCGCCCTGCGCGACGGCCGCCCCGAGGCGCACACCGTACTGACCGCGGTGGCCGAACTCTTCGTCCGGGGCGTCGCTGTGGACTGGACCGGCCTCCTGCCCACCGGCACCGCCCACCTGGAGCTGCCGACCTACGCCTTCGACCACCGGCACTACTGGCTGCAGACCACCGCCGCCACCGACGCGGTCTCGCTCGGCCAGGTCACGGCCAACCACCCGCTGCTCGGCGCGGTGGTGGAGGTGCCCGAGACGGGCGGGGTGCTCTGCACGTCCCGGCTGTCGCTGCGCACGCACGCCTGGCTCGCCGACCACGCCGTCGGCGGGGTCGTGCTGGTCCCCGGCACCGGCCTGGTGGAGCTGGCCGTCCGGGCCGGCGACGTGGTCGCCGCCGGCGGGCTCGACGAACTGGTCATCGAGGCACCGCTGGTGGTGCCCGAGCACGGCGGAGTCCGGATCCAGGTCGCCGTCGGCGGCCCCGACGAGGACGGCACGCGGACCGTCGCCGTCTACTCGGCCCGCGAAGACGCGGCCGGCGAGATCGGCCCGGACGCCTGGACCCGGCACGCGGCCGGCACCCTGACGGCGGCCCCGGCCGACCGCCCGGCGGCGCCCGGCTTCGACACCACCGTCTGGCCGCCGGCCGGCGCGGAGCCCGTGGAGCTCGACGTCGCCGGCTTCTACGAGGACCTCGCCCGGCACGGCTACGCCTACGGCCCGGCGTTCCAGGGCCTCCAGGCCGTCTGGCGGCGCGGTGAGGAGCTCTTCGCCGAGGTTGCCCTGCCGGACGATCGGCGCGACGAGGCCGCCCGCTTCGGCATCCACCCTGCGCTGCTCGACGCGGCCCTGCACACCCAGGCGTTCGCCCAGTCCGAGGACGGCCACAACGTCCTGCCGTTCGCCTGGAACGGGCTGGTGCTGCACGCCGCCGGCGCGGGCGCCGTCCGGGTCCGGATCGCCCCGCAGGGGCCGGACAAGCTCGCGCTGACCGCGGTCGACGAGGCCGGCGGCGCCGTCCTGACGGTGGATTCGGTGACCTTCCGGCCGGTGGACGTCGAGCAGTTGGACACCGCGGCGGCCGCGGACGAGGGCCGCGACGCACTGTTCCGCCTGGAGTGGAGCACACTGCCGGCGGCCGCGGCCGCGGCGGCGCCGTCCTGGGTGCCGGTCGCCACCGGCGAGGAGGTGGCCGCGCTGGCCGCCGAGGCCCCCGCCGTCGCCGTCCTGGAGGCTCACGGCGGCGAGGACGCCGACCAGGTGCTCGCCCTGACCGCACAGGCCCTGGACGTCGTCCAGGCCTGGCTGGCCGACGCGGCCTTCGAGGACGCGCGGCTCGTGGTGGTCACCCGGGGCGCGGTGCCGGCCGGCACCGACGCCGACGTCACCGACCCGGCGGGCGCGGCGGTCTGGGGCCTGCTGCGCACCGCGCAGGCCGAGAACCCGGACCGGATCGTCCTGCTCGACCTCGACCCGGACACCGACGGCTCCTTCACCACCGTGCTCGGCGCCGTCCTGGCCGCCGACGAGCCGCAGGTCGCCGTCCGGGCGGCGGCACTCTCCGTGCCGCGCCTGGTCCGGGCGCAGGCCCGGCCCGCGACGGAGGCACCCGAGGCGTTCCGCCCGGACGGGACCGTCCTGGTCACCGGTGGCACCGGCTCGCTGGGCGCGCTGCTGGCCCGGCACCTGGTCACCGAGCACGGCGTCCGGCACCTGGTGCTGGCCAGCCGGAGCGGTCTCGGGGCCGAGGGCGCGCCGGAGCTGGTGGCCGAACTGGACGGGCTGGGCGCGGCGGTGACGGTCGCCGCCTGCGACGTGACCGACCGGGAGGCGGTGGCCGCGCTGCTGGCCGCCGTCCCGGCCGAGCACCCGCTGACCGGCGTCGTGCACACCGCCGGTGTGCTGGACGACGGCGTGATCGGCGCACTGACGCCCGAGCGGCTGTCCCGCGTGTTCGCCCCGAAGGTGACCGCCGTGAGCCACCTGGACGAGCTCACCCGTGACCTCGACCTGACGACCTTCGCGGTGTTCTCCTCCGCCTCCGGCCTGTTCGGCTCGGCCGGCCAGGGCAACTACGCGGCGGCCAACGCCCACCTCGACGCCCTGGCGCACCGGCGCCGGGCGGCGGGCCTGCCCGGTACGTCCCTCGCCTGGGGCCTCTGGGAGCAGATCAGCGGCATGACCGCCCACCTGGGCGCCGCCGACCAGGCCCGGATGAGCCGCGGCGGGGTCCTGCCGATCGGCCCGGCCGAGGGCATGCGGCTGTTCGACGCGGCGCTGCGGACCGACACGGCACTGGTCGTGCCGATCAAGCTGGACCTGCGGTCGCTGCGGGCCGACGCGGCCGCCGGCCGCACCGCCCAGCCGCTGCTGCGGGGACTGGTGCGCTCCGGGCGGCAGTTGGCCCGGACGGCGGCCGGTGACAGCGGCGGGCTGACCCGCCGGCTCGCCGGCCTGGCCCCGGCGGCGCAGGAGGCCCTGCTGCTGGACCTGGTCCGCGGCCAGGTGGCGACCGTGCTCGGTCACGCCGGGCCCGACCAGGTCGGCCCGGAGACGGCGTTCAAGGACGCCGGCTTCGACTCGCTGACCTCGGTCGAACTGCGGAACCGGCTGCGCGAGGCGACCGGTCTGAAGCTGGCCGCGACGGTGGTCTTCGACTACCCCGCGCCGCTCGCCCTGGCCCGGTACCTGCACGGCGAGCTCGGCACCACCGACGACGCGCTGTCGATGGTGAACGCCAAGATCGAGGACATCGAGTCGCTGATCGCCGGACTGGTGTCCGACGAGTCCAAGAAGGCCGGCATCGTGCTCCGCCTCCAGGGGTTGGTGGCGAGGTTCAACGGGGTCGAGCAGACGGAGGAGTCCACGGTCGCCGAGCAGTTGGAGTCCGCCTCCGCCGATGAGGTCCTCGACTTCATCAACGACGAGCTCGGCATCTCTTGAGCACCACGCCTTCACGGTCTGCCCAAACCCCGGTGAGGAATTGACGATGGCCACGGACGAGAAGATCCTCAAGTACCTCAAGCGTGTCACGGCCGAACTGCACGACCTGCGCAAGCAGGTCCAGCGGAACGCGGACGAGCCGGTCGCGATCGTGGGCATGGCCTGCCGCCTGCCCGGCGGCGTGACCGGCCCCGAGAGCCTGTGGCAGCTGGTCAGTGAGGGCCGGGACGGCGTGTCGGCGTTCCCGGACGACCGCGGCTGGGACCTGGACGCGCTGTTCGACGACGACCCGGACAAGGCCGGCACCTCCTACGTCGCGCAGGGCGGGTTCCTGCGCGACGCGGGGAAGTTCGACGCCGAGTTCTTCGGGATCTCGCCGCGCGAGGCGCTCGCCATGGACCCGCAGCAGCGCCTGCTGCTGGAGACCTCCTGGGAGGCTCTGGAGCGCGCCGGCGTCGACCCGACCTCGCTCAAGGGCGCGGACGTCGGGGTGTTCAACGGGATCATGGGCGTCGACTACTTCTTCGGCGGCAACGTGCCGCCGGAGCTGGAGGGCTTCGCCGGGACGGGCGCGGCGGGCAGCGTGGCCTCGGGCCGGATCTCCTACGTGTTCGGGTTCGAGGGCCCGGCGGTCACCGTGGACACCGCCTGCTCCTCGTCCCTGGTGGCGATCCACCTTGCCGCGCAGGCCCTGCGCCGCGGCGAATGCTCGATGGCACTCGCCGGCGGCGCGACCGTGATGGCGACACCGCACACCTTCGTGGAGTTCTCCCGCCAGCGCGGTCTGGCCTCGGACGGCCGGTGCAAGTCCTACGCGGACGCGGCGGACGGCACGGGCTGGGCCGAGGGCGCGGGCGTGGTCGTGCTGGAGCGGCTCTCCGAGGCCCGCCGCAAGGGGCACCGGGTGCTCGCGGTGCTGCGCGGCAGCGCGGTCAACCAGGACGGCGCGTCCAACGGGCTGACCGCGCCCAACGGCCTCTCCCAGCAGCGGGTGATCCGCAAGGCGCTGGCGGCGGCCGGGCTCACCCCGGCCGACGTGGACGTGGTGGAGGGCCATGGCACGGGCACGGTGCTGGGCGACCCGATCGAGGCGCAGGCGCTACTGGCCACCTACGGCCAGGAGCGCGAGCCCGGGCGGCCGCTCTGGCTGGGCTCGCTGAAGTCCAACATCGGCCACGCCCAGGCGGCGGCCGGTGTCTCGGGCGTGATCAAGATGGTGCAGGCGCTGCGGCACGGCGTGCTGCCCGCCACCCTGCACGTCGACGCGCCGTCCTCCCAGGTGGACTGGTCGGTCGGCGCGGTCGAGCTGCTCGACCGCAGCCGGCCCTGGCCGGAGGTGGACCGGCTGCGCCGGGCCGGGGTCTCCTCCTTCGGGGTCAGCGGGACGAACGCGCACCTGATCCTGGAGCAGGCGCCCGAGGACGAGGTGGAGCCCCTCGCGGGTGAGGCCGTACCGGGGGCCGGGGCCGTGCCGCTGGTGCTCTCGGCGAAGAGCGCCGGGTCGCTGGCCGGTCAGGCCGAGCGGCTGACCGCCTTGGTCGGTGCGTCGGAGCAGGAACTCCCGGACGTCGCCGCCGCGCTGGTGTCGCAGCGGGCGCTGCTGTCCGAGCGCGCGGTGGTGCTGGCGGGCTCCTCGGAGCAGGCGCTGGCGGGGCTGGACGCGCTGGCGCGCGGGGAGTCCGACGCCGCGCTGGTGACGGGCAGCGGCTCGGTCCCGGCCCGGACGGTGCTGGTGTTCCCGGGGCAGGGGTCGCAGCGGGTCGGCATGGGCCGTGAGCTGGCCGAGCGGTACCCGGTGTTCGCCGAGGCCTTCGAGGCTGCGTGTGCGGCGTTGGACGAGCGGTTGGCGGGCTGGACCGAGCACCCGGTCAAGGACGTGGTGCTGGGCACGGCCGGATCGCTGGACCAGACCGTGTACACCCAGGCCGGGTTGTTCGCCGTGGAGACGGCGTTGTTCCGGCTGATCGAGTCCTGGGGCGTCCGGCCGGACGCCGTCATGGGCCACTCGATCGGTGAGATCACGGCCGCCCATGTGGCCGGGGTGCTCTCGCTGGCGGACGCGGCGGCGGTGGTCGCCGCGCGCGGCCGGCTGATGCAGGCGCTGCCCTCGGGCGGCGCGATGGTCGCGGTCGCCGCGACCGAGGCCGAGGTGGCCGAATTCCTCGGTGCGGGCGTGGACCTGGCGGCGGTGAACGGGCCTTCGTCGGTGGTGCTCTCCGGTGAGGAGGCGGCCGTGCTGAAGGCCGCGGAGCAACTGCGCGAGCAGGGCCGCAAGGTCAAGCAGCTGACCGTCTCGCACGCCTTCCACTCGGCGCTGATGGAGCCGATGCTGGCGGAGTTCGCTACCGCCCTGGCCGAGGTCTCGTGGGGTGAGCCCAAGCTCGCGGTGATCTCCAACGTCACCGGCCGCGTCGCCGACCTGGGCCAACTGGCCGATCCTGCCTACTGGGTGGACCATGTGCGCCGCCCGGTCCGGTTCGCCGACGGCATCGCCACGGCGGCCGCACCCGGTGGCGCGGTGTTCGTCGAACTCGGCCCCGCCGCGGCACTGAGCGGCGTGGTGGACGAGACGGTCGACGGCCGAGCCGTGTCGGTGGCCGCGCTGCGCGACGGCCGCCCGGAGGTGCCCACCCTGCTGGCCGCGGTGGCCGAACTCTTCGTCCGGGGCGTCGAGGTGGACTGGGTGAAGACCCTCCCCGCCGGAGCCGGCGCCGCCCGGGTGGAGCTGCCCACCTACGCCTTCGACCACGAGCACTACTGGCTCCGGATGCTGGCCTCGGTGACCGACGCGGCGGCCCTGGGCCTGACCGGCGCCGGTCACCCGCTGCTCGGCGCGGTCGTCCAACTGCCGCAGTCCGACGGCCTGGTGTTCACCTCCCGGCTCTCCCTGCGCACCCATGACTGGCTCGCCGACCACGCCGTCGGCGGGGTCGTGCTCGTCCCCGCCACGGCGCTGGTGGAGCTGGCCGTCCGGGCCGGTGACGAGGTCGGCTGCGGCACCCTCGACGACCTGGTCGTCGAGGCGCCGATCCTCCTGCCCGAGCACGGCGGGGTCCGCGTCCAGGTCGCCGTCGGCGGCCCCGACGCGCACGGCGCCCGCACGGTGGAGGTGTACTCCGCCCGCGAGGACGCCACGGACGCGTGGACCCGGCACGCCACCGGCACCCTGACGGCGACGAAGGACGCCGACGGCCCGGAGTTCGACTTCACCGCCTGGCCCCCGGCCGGCGCGCAGCCGGTCGACCTCGGTGACCTCTACCCCGACCTGGTCGCCCAGGGCTACGCCTACGGCCCGGCGTTCCAGGGCCTGCGGGCGCTCTGGCGGCGCGGCGAGGAGCTGTTCGCCGAGGTCGCCCTGCCGGAGGACCAGCACGACGAGGCCGACCGCTTCGGCATCCACCCCGCGCTGCTCGACGCGGCCCTGCACCCGGGCCTGCGGGACACCGTGGCGGCCGACGCCGACCGGCTGTGGCAGCCGCTGCGCTGGAGCGGGCTGGTGCTGCACGCCACGGGCGCGGCGGCCCTGCGGGTGCGCCTGGCCCGGCTCGGCGCCGGCACGCTGGCCTTCGAGGCCGCCGACGAGACCGGTGCCGCCGTGCTGGCGGCCGACTCCGTGACGCTCCGCCCCGTCGCCGTCGAGCAGTTGGCCGCCTCGGCGGGCGCGACCGGCGGCGACGCGCTGTTCCGGGTGGAGTGGACCGAGCTGCCCCCGGCCGCCGCTCCGGCCGCCGTGCGGTGGACGGTGCTGTCCGGCGCGGCCGAGGTGGCCGCGCTCGCCGCCCCGGCCGACGGCGCGCCCGCGCCGTCCGTGGTGGTCCTGGACGCGGTCGGGGACGGTACGGGCGAGCACGCGGTGCTCGGTCTGACCGGCCGGGTACTGGCGGTCGCGCAGTCCTGGCTGGCCGCGTCCGGCCTCGAAGGCTCCCGACTGGTGGTGCGCACCCGGGGTGCGGTGCCCGCCGGTGGCGACGCCGGGGTGACGGACCCGGCGGGTGCCGCGGTCTGGGGTCTGATCCGGGTCGCGCAGGCGGAGAACCCGGACCGGATCGTGCTGCTGGACACCGAGACCGACACCGAGGCCGACACCGACCTCGGTGCCGTCCTCGCCGCCGTGCTGGCCACCGGTGAGCCGCAGGTCGCCGTCCGGGGGGCGGCCCTGTCCGCGCCGCGCCTGGTCCGCGCCACCGACGGCGCCGCGACCGACGGGCCCGCCGCGTTCGACCCCGAGGGCACCGTCCTGGTCACCGGCGGCACCGGCTCGCTGGGCGCGCTGCTGGCCCGGCACCTGGTCACCGGGCACGGCGTCCGCCACCTGCTGCTGGTCAGCCGCCGGGGTCTCGGCGCCGAGGGCGCACCGGAGTTGGCGGCGGAGCTGGAGGATCTCGGCGCGACGGTGACCGTCACCGCCTGCGACGTGGCCGACCGGGAGTCGGCGGCCGCACTTCTCTCC
>NZ_JBVHHE010000093.1:0-7491 GCF_055561235.1 Kitasatospora sp. NPDC022856
CGGGCGCTCGTCGCTCCCCAGACTCCCCACTCCGTTCAAAGCCGGACGAAGTGAGGTGAACAGCAGCGTTGGCCAAAATCGACCAGCCTCATCAGCCGCCGGCCTCCTCAAGGAGGTCGCCGCGGCGGTAGCGGGGTGACGTGCTCACCCGTCCATCCTCGCGCACCCGCCGGCCGCTGCGCCGCTCGGCCGCATCGCGGCTCCGGCGCGGGCTCCTTCGTCGGATGCTGGGGGTATGGCCTCCCGAGGATCCGCGCAGGTCCGGCTGCCGCACATCGAACCGATGCTCGCGACGCCCGGACCACTGCCACCCGGGCCAGGCTGGAGCGCGGAGGTGAAATGGGACGGCGCCCGGGCGATCGCCTACCTGGAGGACGGGCGGGCCCGGCTGGTCGGCCGCGCGGGCACCGACTACACCGACCGGTTCCCCGAGGTCGCCGCCGCCCTCGCCGACGTGCCCGGCCCCCTGGTCCTGGACGGCGAGCTGGTCGTCATGCGCGACGGCACGCCCTCCTTCGCCGCGCTCCAGGGCCGCGTCCACCGCACCCGCCCCGCCTCCGTCCAAGCCGGCGCCCGCGCCGCCCCCGCCCTGTTCATCGCCTTCGACCTCCCGCACACCGACCGGCCCCTGCTCACCGAGCCCTACCGGCACCGGCGCGCCCTGCTGGAGGACCTGAACCTGGACCGGCCCGGGCTGCGGGTCCCCCCGGCGTGGGAGTCGCTCACCGACGCCGTCGCGTGGACGCGCGAGCACCAGTTGGAAGGCGTCATCTGCAAGCGGACCGACTCCCCGTACCGCCCGGGCACCCGATCCCGCGACTGGATCAAGATCAAATTTCTGCGCACGGCCGACATCGTCATCGGAGGCTGGCTGCCCGGCGGGCCGGCCGGCATGACGGTGCGCGCCGTCCTGGTCGGCGCCCCCACCGGCGAACCCGGCCGGCTCCTCTACGCCGGATCCGTGGGCACCGGATTCACCGCGGCCGAACGCCGCGCCCTCGCCGCCGCGCTACGCCCTCTCGACCAGACCACGTCACCGTTCACCGGCGTCCGGACCGCCTTGGGACTGCCGCGCGGCGCCGAGGTGCGCTTCGTACGCCCCGAACTCCACGCCGAGGTCGAGTTCCTGGAGCTCACCCCCGCGGGCCGACTGCGGCAGCCGGTCTGGCGAGGCCTGCGCGCCGGCCCGTCGTAACCCAGCGTCTGTGATTGGTCGCGATAGTCGTCACCTGGTCGCGCTGACTGTCACCGCAGGCCGAGGAGCTGCGCCCCCAGCGCGGGCACCCACTTTCGAGCTTCGTCTCCGCCTCCGGCTGAGGAACAAGGCCGACCGCAATTGAGTACGCCTACTCACGCGCAGTTCCAGACCTCGCGTCTACGGTGACGGGACGGAGTAGGACAGGGGAGGCGAAGTGTTTGACAAGGGGCTGGTGAAGGGGTGTCTCGGGGCCGTGGTGGGCCTTGCCTGTCTGGTCGGGGTCATGCTCGCGCTCACCGTGGGCGGGTGGTGGTGGGTCGCCTACGACGAAGCACATCCGTCACCGCCCCGGCCCGAGAGGATCCGCTTCACCGCCGACGCCTTCCACCAGCGCAGCGAGCAGGCCCTCGAGGACACGGTCGGTGCGCTGAGTCCCGGGCTGGCCCTCACGGACACCGGCTACTCCGTCGAGCGGAACCAGCCGCAGGCGACCGGTGAGCCAAGTCGGCTGTCCTTCGTCGACCGCCGGCTCACCGCCCGAACCAGGATCAGCGCCTCCCACCGCCTTGAACTGAAGAGCGGCATCGAGGACCAGTGGCGCCGGCACGGCTACAAGCTCGTCGAGCCGATCTGGACCCCCAGCGATCCGGAGAAGGGCACGGACTACAACTTCAGCGCCGAAGCTACCGATGGGGTCACGATCTACGTCAGCCTCGTACCGGGCCCGGACCGGATGCTCATCCTCACACTCTCCATCCACGCTGGCGGCGTCGAGTACTCCCCGCATTTCATCAGGCCCACCGAAACCCTCCGGCCGGATGCCGAGGACACCCACTGGTCGACATGACCTTTCGTCGACCCGCCGCAGGTGAGCAACGACCCTGACCTCGTGACGTACTGCGCCTGCCCCGGCCTTCGGTCAGCGCGGCGCCTAGCGCAGGAGGTTCGCGGTGGCGCCCGGTCGGTGAACCGGTGGCCAGTCGCGGATCCGGGTTAGCACTCCAGCCGGACTTCTCCATCCCCACTGGTCAACGGGCTGGGAGTGGGGAGTGTAGCCGGGTGGGTGCGGGTGCGGGGCGGTCTTCGCCGCCCCGTCGCACCAATGGATGACCACGCCGCATGTAGTGACAGCGCTCCGGGCAGCGCGTCCATGTGTGGGTGCAGTGATGTATGCGATCACGTCCCCCGACGGGGACCACGACGAGACGGTCGCCGGCGTCCACTTCACCGCCGGTCGCGCCACCGCCGACGAGCTCAGTCCGGGTTCGCTGCTGTACTTCCGGCGCCATGACTACAAGGTCGAGCACCTCGACGACTTAGCCCCTCCCACGGCCACCAAGGGGCGCACTTCGCGCGCCTGATAAAGAGGCGAGAGAAGGCGGTCATATCAGATTGTAGGATCGAAGACCACCCCAGGCGCTGGTGGCGTAGCGGACGATTTCAAATCGTATTTCGCCGTCTTGACATGCGGAAGCAGTAGCGACACCTGATAGGTGTAGCTCAAAAGCTTCACATGCGACACGCCACAGGTCGCTCTCAGAATAGGGAACGACCAGAACCTACTGGGAGAGTATCCAGGGACTGAAAAGTTCGTCCCAACACCCCAGAGGACCTCGGCACTATCCACGGCCACAATGTGCTGCTTCGCGGGAGCGTCGAAGGCCGACGGAACCGCCGTAACGGTGACACCGTCTGGCGTGAGGGGGACCGGGGCATGTGAGGGCGAGTACAGCGTAATGGCGTTTGCGAGACTGGGGTCACCTCTCGGCATGAAGGTGTCAATCGTCACGTGAGTCAACGAGCTTGGCCCCTGGTTTGCTGCGACCCATCCGGTGTAGATGTCCAAAAGCGCCGGGTCGGCGACCTCTTGAGGGTGTGCCGGATTCAAGACCGGAGCGCTCAGGTAATTACATGTGTGGATATCGCCGATCGATACCATAGGAGATGCCTCCGCTACACGCGCCGCAAGTGGTGCGTACCACGACTATCTGATGTGTCGGGTGACGTCAAGAGACATTGCTCCGACTGGTCGTGCCAGGGCAGTCTGATCGGCCACCCGGAAATCACGAGGGGGTGAGCCATGACCCGGATCTACGCCACCGCGAAGCAGCTCGTCGCGTGGGTAATACTCCAGTGAGAGTTTTCCATCGGGCCTGGTCAGCGGCCTGGGGACGGCGATTTTAGCGAGGCCGCGGCGTGGGTGGGGCGGGTTTGACGTGGATGTCCAACCCGCGGGTGGCCGCGCCGCATGTAGTGACAGCGGCCGGGAGAGAGCATCGGTGTGAGCGATGATCTGCCGACAGATGCGTGGGACCGGGAACTCAACGAGCTCTTTCTGCGGATCGGGGGCCGTTTCAGGCGGGTGGAGCCCCGGCGACGGATGCGGGACTACGTACGGGGGCAGCCCCGCCCGGGCCCTCGCCCTGGCCGACGCGGCCGTCGACGGCCGCCTGTCCAGCGCCGCCCTCGCGATGGTGGAGGCGGTGCGGGCCCAGGCCCACGCCCTCCAGGGCGATGAGGGGCAGGTCCTGCGCTGCATGAACGCCGCCGAGGCCCTCTACGCCCGCTCCGCCGACCCGCGCAGCGGCCCGGCGTGGACCTGGGCGATCACCCCGGAGGAGCTCAACAGCGACACCGGCTACGGACTCTTCCTGATGGCAGTCACCACCGGCCGCCACGCCCCGGGAGCTGGTCCGGACCCTGCGGGCCGCCGAGGCGCGCACCGACACCTCCCGCGCGCGGGTCAAGGCGATGGTCGGTGCCCGGCTGGCCACCGTGCTCTACCTCCAGGGCGCCCGCGAGGAAGCCGACCACCACGCGACCGCGGCGACCGCGCTGGCCTCCACCGTCAGCTCCGCGCGCCTGGACCTCGCCCTCGCCCAGATACGGGCCAAGGCCCCGGCGGCATGACCCGTTCGCACCCCGCCCGGCGGCCGCAGCCGCGGCTGCGGCCGCCGGGCGGGGGCACGGGCACGGGTAGTCAGCCGGCAGCAGGCCGAGCGCGTGCAGCCGGTAGACCGCGTGGGCGCCGGTCGAGACGTTCAGGCACCGGTGCAGCCTGCGCAGGTGGGACTTCACGGTGTCCGGACTGCGCCCAATCCGCCGCGCGATCTCGCGCACCGTCGCCCCGCCGGCGCGCAGTGCCCCGATCCGGATCAACGTGGGCGTCAGGCCCTCGGTCTGCGCCGGCGGTCCGGCGGGACGGGGCAGCAGGTGAGCCCGGATGGCGATGTCGACGGCCTGCGGCCGGTCCGCCGCGCCGAGGAGCCCGCGGATCGAGCGCACCCACTGCTTCGCTTCCTCCTCGGTGCGCCGGTAGTGCTGTCCGATGCGCGGGCTCGTCCAGCCGAGGGCCACGAGGTGAAGCACCTCCTGTTGATGGCCGCTGAGGACCAGGCGCGTGCCGCCGCAACGCGGGCAGCGCGCCCGCCTGCCGGCTCCGGGCACGGCCGCGTTCTGGGCGTAGACGAGTCGGCGGGGCGGGAACCGGGGGTCGATGTCGGAGTGCGGGGTCAGGCCCGACGGGGTCGCCCAGGAGCAGTGACCCCTCGGTGCCCGGCCGTCGCCTCGATGAGATTCGGGAGTAGCTCCGATGGCCCGGGCCGCAGTGGCGAGAGCGCCACCCCGTAGACCTCGTCGTCGTCGCGTGACCGCCACCACCCGGCCCACCAGGCCCTCGTCCTCGCCCAGCCTGACCCCAGCGGCCGGCGGCGCCCGGTCGCCGTCACCCTGCCCATCGGCGCCGCTCTGCGGGCAGAGATCGCCCCGCTGCTCCACCATGCGGGGGAGGAGGTGCGGGACCTGCCGAAGACTGTGGTGGGCCTGCCCGGCAGCGGGCACGGCGGCCGGTACTTCCGGTGCTCCCGGAGATCGTCCTGGAGGTAGAGCCAGGCGGATCAGGAGACGCCGGAGTTCGGGCGGTTCCGCCACCGCGTACCCGCCAGCTATCCGCTACGACATGGCCCCCGCGGATGTACGCCCCATGCCACCGGTCTCCACCGTCGGCCCCCGGCGCGGCCGGTCAACCGGGCGCGACGCGCAGTCCCGATAGTCGACGGCCGCTGCTCCCGGGTGCGGTGTACCGAGTCCACGGACTCCCGTTCGAGCCCTGGATCGCTGGAATCTCGGGCGCGCCCGGTCTCTACTGCTTCTTCGTCGCCGTGCAGGGCCAGCCAGGCGAGCCTGCTGACAAGTCCGGGCCGCCACCTCGAGCAGAGCCCCGGTAGGCGGTGGACTTCTACGGCTTCGGCTGCTGGTCGGCGAGATCCAGCAGCATCTGGTCGAAGCGGGCCGCGGGTGTTCCGGGCTCGGCGGAGCGGAAGAGGAAGATCTGGCCGGCCGCGAGGTTGTACCGGGCGAGCGTCACGCCGCCGCTGAGGTCCGGTCCTGTCCAGTTCGGCCCGTACCGATGCGCCATGTCCGCGGCAACGACCCTTTCCCGGGCCGCGTGGTGGTCCTGGACGAGCGTCTGGACCACCTCCATCCATTTGCCGGGGGAGCGGGGCGCGCCCAGGAGCCGGTCCAGGTCGGAGAGCGCCGCCAGCCATTTGTGCAGCTTCTCCACCGCCTCGCCGACGATGTCTCCGGCGGCGCCTGGCGAGGCGGCGTCCGCAGCACGCAGGAGATCGGCCGTGACGGGTGCGACGGCTTCACGCAGCGGCTCGACGATGTCGATGAACCGCACGACGTCCGGTCGGAACTCCGGGCACACCAGGTACCAGGGGTGCTCCTCCCACCCCCACCCGGTCTGGTGGGCGTGCCAGCCGGCGTCACCTGCGGGGGTGAGCCTGATCTCCGCCGATCCGTACCCGACGCTCATGACGTCGCCCTCGCCGATGTCTACCGAGGCGAGAGCCTGGCTGAGCTCCTCGAGGGCACCTTCGTCCCGGACGGGCCCTGGTGCCGCGTCGGTGTCGAGGTTCACACGGTGGACCGTGGTGACTTCGAGCTGCGGCTCAAGCCGACGACGGCAGGCTGGCACGCCGACTTCTTCGAGGCCGGCTGGAGCGATCCAGCCCTCGTGGACGTCCCGCCGGACTACCGGCTCGCAGTGGCCCGCTACATCGAGATTCGGGACGGCCTCATGCAGGAGCCGGTGGACGTGGACGCGCTGCGGCAGCTTGAAGAAGAGAGCGGTCCGGAAGCCGTCAACGCGAAGGTCAAGGGCTGCCTGGCGCTTCTGGACGATCGGCTGCGGGCACTCGATGCCCTGCAGCGGGATGTGGCCCTGTACTCCCGAAGCTGCCACGAAGTGACAAGTAGCTCTCAGTAGTCGATCTGACGTACTGCTGTCAGGGTCTCAGCATTCTGCCCCTGGCCAACCGGGTGGCGGGCTGTGATCGCACGACGGGCGGAATCCCAGACCGCCTCGAATTCTTGCGCAGTCAGTTGGTCGGGTTCGTGCCCCTCCCACTGTGAGACCGAGAGCCCAGCGGTAATCTCTTCTCGTACTCGGCCAGACTCCCTGCCTGCTGGGCACGCTGCCATTCGTCCAGGGACGCAGCCGCGATCGGGGTCAGCTCAGAACCCTGGAGCTCGACCTGTCGGGTCACCCAGCCGCCGGCGTCGACCTCGAAGTAGAACCAGATGGCTTCCTCGTCCCAGAAGCACTGCATCCACGTCGTCACCGGTCGGCCTGCCTCTGCGACAGGGCAATGCGGCGCCGTACGAGATCGACATCCATGATCTTCACGGTGAGAGCGTCGCCGACCTCGATGACGTCCTGCGGCCATTGATCCAGCTCGTCGGTGTGCACGAGCGCCTCAAAGCCGTCCTGTCGGTCTTCGATGCGGACGAAGACACCGAACGGCACGATCTTGGTGACCGGCCCTGTGACCACCTGGCCGATCCTCTGCGCTACCTGCGGCCATGGGTCTTCCTGCACTGCTCGAAGCGACAGCGGCACTCGCTCCCAGACCATGTCGACGTCGAGGACCTCAGCTGTGACCTCCTGGCCGACGCTTACGACGTCGGATGGGTGGTTGAAGGGACGCCAGGACAGTTCCGGAATGTTGATCATCGCGGTGAAGCCGCCGATGTCCACGAAGGTGACGCCGAAGCTGGCGATGGTCGTCACCGTGCCGGTGACGACCTGGCCGCGGCGCAGGGTCTTCAGGAACGCCCAGTCCCTGTCGCTGGGTGTCGGCTCGGTCTGCCAGCGCGCGCGGAGTACCCCGTCGCTGTCGGGCAGCACAGCGGTACTGACTTCGGCGCTTCAGGGTGATGGCGGTGGGAGGTCGAGGGAGAGGCCGGCCCCGGTGAGGAAGCCGTCGAGGATATCGGGGCGGTACTGG
>NZ_JBVHHE010000094.1:0-7338 GCF_055561235.1 Kitasatospora sp. NPDC022856
CATCCGCATATCGCATGCCACACGGTCTACAGCGACAGGTGACCATCCGTCAGCAAAACGGCAGATCTACCACCCCAAAGAGCTGATGTCAGTATGCGGGGCGTCCTCGCAGATACCGATCTTTGCCGTCTCTGGATCCGAGCGATGAAGGAGGTAGATCAAGCCCGGCACATCGTCCTTGAAGCCGGTGATCTTGCACTTTCGCGAGTTGCAGGCGCCTTGGCCCCGGTAGAGGTTGCCCAGGCGCGGTTCCACGTCGGCCCCACACTCGATGCAGGTCCCCGGCCAGGGGGTGTTCGTGCTCTTGAACGTCTGCGGATCACCGGGAAGAACGCGGTAGGAGAGAGCTCGCTCCCAAGCCTGCTCAGGGGTCAGAGGAGTGTTGGGCGCGCAGTGTATGCACGCTCCCTGGCCGTTCCGGACATCGTTCAGACGAGGGGTCACGTCCTTGTGGCACCGGAGGCATTCGCCGAGCCACGGCGTGTCGACACCGGGGTAGGGCACCTTCGGCTCAACCCGCCCCGAGTCCACCATCATCTTGATCGCATCGTCGGGATGGATCTCCCGCGGTGAGGGCGGCGCCGATGCTGTTGCCTGCGGTGGCAGCGACGGCGAAGAGAGCGCCGATGCGGCTGTTGCTCCGCTGGATCAGGGACCGGTCGACCAGGCTGGGCAGGAGACTGATCGCGGCGGCATCGTGTAGCACGCCTGCCCCTCCCTGGACGGCCGCGACCATCATCAGATGGGGCAGGGACAGCCGGTCCAGGAAGGTCGCCACCGGCACGCTGGCCAGTGCGGCGGCGCTGATCAGATCACCGGTGATCATCTGCTTCCGCTTGGCGTGGCGGTCGGCCAGCGCCCCTGCGTGCAAGGCCAGTAAGGCGGGCGGAAGTTGGCCCAGGAAGGTCAGCCAGGCGACCTCGGCGGTGGTCGCGTCGAGTTCGAGTACCGCCAGTACGGGGATCGCCATGGCGCTGATCGAGCTGCCGGTCACGCTGGCTGCCTGTCCGGTCAGGTAGCGGCGGAAGTCGCGGTGTCGCCACAGCGATGGCCGGGCGCTGGGGGAGGGAGAGGGGTCAGTGGAGGAGGTCATGGAGCACCTCCTCGGCTTGGGTCAGGCGGTCGCGTAGCTCGGTCATGGCCGCGTGCCGGTTGCGGCCGTACGCCTCGAGCTCGGGGGTGAGCGCGGCCGGGTCGTCGACGGCCTCGGACAGCGGATACACCGAGCAGGCCAGGTATCCGGCGGCGATCCTGGGCACGGCAAGGAGCTCGTCGGCCGGCAGCGCCGGGTTGGCTGCCCGGTAGGCGGCGATCGCGACGGCCAGACCGGTGGGCCAGTCCGGCTCTGCCAGGACCGTGCGCGGGTCGAGGGCGATCCGCCCGAGTTCCCAGGCGGGGCTGCGGTGAGCGGGCGGCCGAAAGTCGATCAATGCCGCCACCCGCTGCCCCCGCAGGAGGAGGTTGGGCGAGGCCAGATCGCCGTGGACTGTCTGCACGGTCAAGGACGCCGGCAGCTCTTTGACCATGGCGGCCACAGCAGGCAGCGCGTCGAGCCGTCGGGCGGCGGTCTCCTGCGCCCAAGCGGCAAACCCCGAGACGGGCGGCTTCTTGGCGAAGCGGGCGACCAGCCTTTCGAGGCGCTGCCGGGCCCGCTTCACATCGCAGACCTCGCTCGCGGGCACGCGGCGCGGAGGCCCGGCCAGGTGCCGGGCCAGAGTCCGGTGCAGGCGCCCGACCGTCTCGCCCATCGCGGCCCACCGGCCGCCGGACAGGCCGCCCTCCGCTGTCTCCGCGTTCTCGACGAACGCCGCGACCGACACCGCCATCCCGCCGGCGGCCGCGATGAGGTCACCGTCCAGGGTCTGCCGCACCACCGGCACCGGGATCCGGCCGAGCCGCGCGAACTGGCCGAGGTCCAGGGCCCGGCGTTCCGCGTCCAGATCGGTGCCCGTCGGGTAGGCCTTCACGAACCACCGTTTGCCGTCACTGTCCCGGGCCACGTAGTTGCGGGTTGCCGTTCCCGCAGGGCCCTCGTCGACCGCGGTCGGGACGATCCGGTAGAACAGCGGCAGGATCCCCGCCACGACCATCACGTCCGACTCGGTGCGGTTCATCACCGCGCCCCCGACCGGCCGGCCGTTTCGGGCCAGCAGCCGCCGCAAGGCTCGGGCATCAGCTTGCAGCTGCTCCTCGTCCTGTCGTCCGAGATCGAGCGCCTCGAAGGGCAGCGGCCCGCCCGCAGCCGGGTCCGTGCCGGCTTCGCGGCGGGGAACGCAGTGCCAGTGGAAGGCGTGCGGGATCTGGTTCCCCAGCAGCAGGTAGTTCATCTTCAGCGGCTCGTAGAGCGCCTCCACCCCGCGGCCCAGGGCGAGGACGTCGCGCCAGAACGCGGCCGCCTCCCCCTCGTCCAGCTCGGTGGGCTCCGCGACGGTGTAGATCACGACGGCGTACCCGCGGACCTGGCCGCTGCGCCACAGGTAGGCGTTGCTGACCTCTCCGCGTCTGAGAAGGAGGCCCCAGCCGATGTCATCGGCGGCGAAGTCGTTCTGGCACATCGGGCAGCCGGCGCCGACCCGGTGCGCGGTGAAGTCCGTTGGCCAGGCGCTGCTGGCTGGCGAGTGTGCGGAATGGGCCCGAGGGGGGTCGGGAATCATGCTGCCTCCCCGGTGGTGCGCTGCTGGAGTTCCCACAGGGAGCGGAACAGCCCCGGCTCGCGGGTGAGCTGCGCATAGGTCCCCTCCTGCACCAGGCGTCCCTGGTCGAGGACGACGATGCGGTCGGCCACCGCGACATTGGCGAGCCGGTGCGTGATCAGGAGAATGGCCCGGTCCTTGGCCAGCTCCCGCAGTCCGGTGAAGACGTGGT
Source organism: Kitasatospora sp. NPDC022856 (assembly GCF_055561235.1). Lineage (NCBI taxonomy): Bacteria > Bacillati > Actinomycetota > Actinomycetes > Kitasatosporales > Streptomycetaceae > Kitasatospora > Kitasatospora sp. NPDC022856. Next base: position 2,866 of record NZ_JBVHHE010000094.1, read on the forward strand.
GCTCAGCTCGGGCGTCGAGGGCGGCCGTGGGCTCGTCCATCACCAGCAGGGCCGCGTCGCGGTGGAAGGCCCGGGTGAGCACGACACGCTGCCACTGCCCGCCGGACAACTGCTGGCCGCCGAACCACTCGGAGGTCAACAGGGTGTCGAGGCCAGACCGGAGAGCGGGCAGCATGTCGGCAGCTCCGGACGCCTCACAGGCCGCCAGGACGGCGGCGTCACTTCTGTCGCCCTGCCCGAAGGTGATGTTGTCACGCAGGGTCAGCGGCAGGTACGTGTACCGCTGCGGGGCCAGGGCGACGTGCTTCCACGCCTCCCAGGGCTCCATCTCGATCGTGGTCGTGTGGTCCCAAGCCACCTCGCCGGAGGTCGGCAGGAGCAGGCCACAGATCAGCCGGGACAGCGTGGACTTCCCCGATCCGTTCTCTCCGACCAGGGCCACGATCTCCCCGCGCCGTACCTGCAGCGACACCCCGCTCAGGCTGTCCCGCTCGGCGCCGTCGTACCGGTAGGTAACGTCGCGGACCTCGAACCGTTCCGGGGCCGCGGACAGAGTGTTCGTGCCGCGCGAGCCGGCCATGGCCTGCCCGTGGGCGTTGTCGAAGAAGTTCTGCCAGTCCTGGACGTACCAGCCGGTGCGCACCAGCCGGGCACCGCCGTTGATGATGCCGCGGACGGATCCGGTCGCCGTCTGGAGGGCGAAGACTGCGCCGCCTCCGGCCGCCAGGTCCATACGCCCGGAGGCCACGAGCCACAGCAGCGCAGCCCACACCGCGGCCGAGGCCACCCCGCCGGCGGCCGCGCCTGCCAGGCCCATCCGCGCGCCTGTGTCCGCGGCCTTGCGTTCGGCGGCGTTGACCGAGGCGGCGAGACGCCGGTACCGGCCGAGGAGGAACGGTCCGGCCAGGCAGGCGCGCATCTCCTCGCTGGACTCCATGTAGGCCATGTGCCAGCGCAGCTTGTGCAGCATCCGGCGTCGACCCGAGGTCTCCAGACCGGCCAGGTACACCACGCGGGCGGCCCGCACGTACGCGGCTGCCTGGGGCAGGCACGCCAGCAGCAGCAGAGGCAGGAGGAGCGGGTGGATCACGGTGAGGACGGTGGCTCCGGCCGCGAGGGTGGCGGTGGCGGCCAGCACGTCCTGGGCTTCCTCCACGAGGTCGGGGGTGACCTGGGAGCCGCGGTCGGCGATGTCGTAGAAGTCGTTGTAGCCGGGTTGGTTGTTCGCGGCGAGCTCGGCGCCGAGGGCCGCCTCGATCATGGTGACTTCCGCGGCCCGGGCCAGGAAGGGCCGCAGCCGCCCGGTCAGCCACGTCACCGTGATGCCCAGCAGGGCGCGAAGGCCGGTCGCTGCGGCGATGACGGCCAGCTGCGGGGCCGCCTCCCACAGCCGGTCGGAGATGTCGCCGGAGGAGATCAGCGCGGTCAGGGTTCCGGTGACGGCCAGCAGGCCCAGGGCCGCGAGAACGCCGGTGCCGACCTGGCAGGCGAGCAGGCCGGCCGTCGCGACCCGGTCGACCCGCCAGGCCATCTTCAGGGAGCGCAGCACCAGCGCGGGCAGGCGCCGCGCCATCGTGACGGTCGTCATCTGCGCACCGGCCTGAAGCCGGGAGGTGTCCCGGTAGAGGAACTCCTCCTCCTGGGACGTGCTCACAGCATCTTCGGGAGGGCCCGCCTCCGATACGTTCTCGCCCTGCTGCTCGGATGTATTGCCCATGCTCAAGCTGTCCCCCGATCTGTCGGTCACGGCTGGTCCGTGATGCTCAACGAGCTGGCTGAGATATCGAACTGGTGTGTTTCAGTCGCTCCGGATTTCCCGAGATGGAGCGGGTAGCGGCACGTGGAAGGTGCATGGACCCGCCCGGCGCAACGGGTCTGCCGAGCCGCGTGGTTGGCCGAATCGCCGAGGTTCGCACCGGAGAGCGGGGGTGGCCTGGCGGGCTGGCCGCGGCAACGCCGCAATGGCCACGCACCGCCGCACGGGTCGATATCGTGGTGCCGGTGCGGATGATGGATGCCGAGTTCGGTTCCACGACCTTCGTGGTCGTCGATGTGGAGATGCGCCGCCAGCCAGGCGGCCTTGTTCCGGCGGCCGTAGCCGCCCTCGCTCTCAGCGGGTCGGACTTCCAGCCCTTGTGGCGGGTTCACCAGGAGATCCGCGAGGAGCTGCACTCCTCCTGGAAGAAGCCGCGGCCGCCTCGACTGCCTCACGAACTCCCCGAGGGGTCTTCGGGACTCGCCCTGCGGGAGATCGAGCGGCATGTCACGGCGCAGCCCCATCGGATCGTCGCCGCGCTGGGCTTCATCGAGGCCTCGCTGCTGCACACCGAGCGGGCCGCGTGCCCGCGTCTGGCCTCCCTCACCCGCTGGGACGCAGTGGAGCTCGCTCGAACCGCCTGTCCCGGCGTCGAGGGAGGGTTCGAGGAGCTCGCCCGGTATCTGGGTGTGCGGCTGCACCCGGGACCCCGGCCAGCCACCCAGGAGGCCTGGGCAGTGGCCCAGGTGTTTCGACACGCAGTCGAGCGCGGTGCGGCCGCGGGCCGGTGGTCGACCTTCGCTCAGCTGGAGGAGATCGCCGGGACCGCAGCGAAGCCGGTCGAGGAGAAGTACCTTCCGCCGCCCACGATCCAAAACTCGCTGTTCGACTGACGGCCCCGGTTCCGCCCCGGGGCCGGGCCGGTCATGCCCGGCGTGCGACGACGATGCATCGCGTGCTGTCGCCGGTGAGAGGGCTGCCGTCGTACCCGCCGAACGTGCCGTGAACCGTGAACCCGGCTTCGGCGAACGCCCTCCGAAGGTCCTCCGGGGTGTAGAGGCGCGAGGAGCTGTGGAACGGTTCGACGTGCCCGTCCTCGTAGCGGGTGGACATGCGACTGTTGAGCCGGGCGGTCGCCGGGTCCCAGGTGGTGTGCACGGTGGTCGTCGCCTCAGGACCTTTCAGGATCCGGGTGCCCACCTTGGCCGTGGCGCTGTTGGGCGGGAAGTGATCCATCCCCAGGAGGGCGCCGGGCCGCAGGACACGGGCGGCCTCCTTCAGGACGGCGAGGTCTTCCTCCGGGGTGTCGAGGAACCCGAAGCTCCGCAGCATCAAGACGGCGTCGGCCGAGGCGTCGCGGAAGGGCAGTGCCCGGACGTCGGCGCGTACGAAACGGGGGCGCCGGCCGCTGGCGCCTGCTGACGAGGCGGCGTGAGCGAGCATGTCGAGGGACAGGTCCACCCCGACGGTGCGGTGGAAGCCGCGCCGGGTGAATTCGTGCGTGTGACGGCCGAAGGCGCAGCACAGGTCGAGGACCGCCTGGCTGGACTGAAGGCCCATGTGGTGGATGAAGAAACCGACACTACGGCGGGTCTTGGCGTGGTTGTGGTGGCTGTAGCGCTGGTGGGGGCCGCGGCCACGGTAATTGGTGATCCACCAAGGTTCTTGATCGGCTACGGCTTGGGCGCGGGGCATGTCACTCCGAGGGCGCGAGAGGACGGGACGGTGGAGCTCTGCCTAGTGCGCTCGGTGCCCCTGACCACGGGCATGGACAGGGGCACCGAGCGGGTCACTCGGGGATGAGGCCGTGCACGGGGACGAGGAGGCCGTCACGGACGGCGAGGACCCGCATGCCGGCTTCCAGCGCGGACGTGATGCCGTCCGGCGCGTCGTCGACGGCCAGGCAACGGGAGGGCGCTCGCCCGATCAGTCGGGCGGCCTCCAGGTATGCGTCGGGGGCCGGCTTCCCGCGTGCCACCGATTCGGCCGTCACCACGACCGGCAGGAGCCCGCCGAGGTCGAGCCGGTCGATGACGGGATGGATGAGGACTCCGGCCGCGGCGGAGGCGACGGCTCGCGGCAGCCCCAGATCCTCGGCCCGCCGCAGCAGGTTCATCGTGCTGTCGATCAGCCGCGGCGGTGGGCCGTTGAGCAGCAGGCGCCGGCTGGCGGGCACGATTTCCTCGACCGGGAGCGTGCGCAGGCCAGCGAGGCGGGTGATGACCTCGCGGATGGGCAGACCGCAGTTCAGGGTGTACCACTGCGGGTCGACGTCCACGCCGTACGGGGCGAGGGCCTGCTGGAGCGCGCTCAGCCGGATCTGGGCATTGTCGACGACGGTGCCGTCCCAGTCGACGACGACGCCGTCGACGTCCTGGAGCAGCTCGTCCGCATCGGGTGCAGCCGCTGGGACGGGCTGCGGCGGGAGGTTCAAGGTCATCGTCCCTCCGCCCAGCTCTTGGCTTCGCGCTGGATGCTCTCGGCGAAGCGGTGCAGGTCGGCCTCGGTGGTCTGCTGCTGGAGGGTGACGGCCAGCATCCGGTCCACGGCCTGGGCGGCGCGCGGGCAGTCGGCCGGGCACAGGTCCTGGCAGGCCGGGTGCTGATGTGCCGCCCGGAGCCGGTACTGACATCAGCTCTTTGGGGTGGTAGATCTGCCGTTTTGCTGACGGATGGTCACCTGTCGCTGTAGACCGTGTGGCATGCGATATGCGGATG
>NZ_JBVHHE010000095.1:0-7024 GCF_055561235.1 Kitasatospora sp. NPDC022856
ACCTTCTTGCCGCCGTCGTACCCGTGCCGGCCGCCCCGCTCGGTCCCCTTGACGCTCTGACTGTCGAGCACCCCAGCACTCGGCATCGGATCACGCCCCTGACCAGCACGCTCCCGGGCACGCAATGCTGCGAGTATGCCTTCCCACCGTGCTTCGATCCGCCACACCCTCCAGTAGTGATACACCGTCTGCCAGGGCGGAAGATCATGCGGAAGCAACCGCCACGCGCACCCGGCCCGCAACCAGTAAGCCAGTGCGTCCACGATCTCGCGCCGGGTATGCACAGGCGGCCTGCCCCCCGGCCTCGGCGACGGAATCAACGGCGCGAGAACCGCCCATTCCACATCGGACAAGTCTGTCGGATACACAGCACGCCGGTCAGCCATCCTCGACTCCCCACCACAGAGTGACTGGCAACTCGCCTGCCCTGGTGGGGAGTTCTCAGACACCCTCTAACCCTTCCGCTCCCATCCGGCTGCCGTCGCCGGAGCATGAGCCGTGAACGCGGCGGGCGTGTGCGATGAGGAGTCTCCCGTCCTGAGACGACTCCGGTCGTCAATTGCGCGGCTGCCGAGGAGTCGGCTTCACCCGGGCACGCGGCGGCGTATTCCGGGGTGATGTCCGCGCAGCTATCCGCCGGATCAGGGGTGCCGTCGGGTGCGGGAGCCGACGGCGGGAAGTCAGGGTCGGGGCCGGCGGTGAACCACTTGGCCTCGGTGGAGGGCACGAACGCGTTCGGATGAGGTGTCACGAGATGTCACGGCTCTCACGCGCCTCTCACGGACTGACGGTCATGAGATGACATCAGGCAGCGTGCGGGGTGGACGAGATAGGCCCCGACCTGCGTCATTCCGACTGATGAACACCGGTCGGACACCCTTTCGGCCGCTGGGGGTCAAGGGGTCGCAGGTTCAAATCCTGTCGTCCCGACAGTGATGTCGGAAGGCCGCTGGCCTGGGAGTGCTCCCAGGCCAGCGGCCTTTTTGTTGATGGGCCGACAGGTGGTCGGCGAAAGTGGTGCCGTTGTCGTGGGTGCCGGCGCCCGGGCCGTTGTCGGTTGGGGTCAGCGGCGGCCCAGGATTTCGGCGAGGCGGCTTACTCCGTCGGTGCCGTGGCCGAGGGCTATGGTGCGGCGGACCAGGCCCTCGGCGGCGCGCATCAGTCCGGACTCGATGCCGTGCGACTCGGCGGTGTGGACGACGTGGGCCATGGTGGAGACCGCCGAGGTGAGCGGGTTGATCGCGCCCGAGTAGCTGCCGCTGTCGAAGTCCTCGGCGAACTCGGCGAACAGCGGGGGCAGGATCGCACCGATTCCCTGGGCGAACGGCGCCAGCTCCCGCCCGGCGATGCCCTCGGCCTTGGCCAGCGCCAGCGCGTGCACGAAGCCGGCCATCGCCGTCCAGAAGATGTCCAGCAGCGCGATGTCGAAGCCGGCCGCCCGGCCGATCTCCTCGCCGAGATGGGTGTGGGTGCCGCCGAGCGCCGCCAGCACCGGCGCGTACCGCTCGTAGAGGTCGGCGGGCCCGCTGTGGATGAAGACCGCTTCCGGTGTGCCGATGCTCGGGGCCGGCGTCATGATGGCGCCGTCCAGGTACCCGATGCCGTGCTGCACCGCCCAGGCGGCCGTGGCCCGGGCGCGGTCCGGCGAGTCTGCGGTCAGGTTGACCAGCGTCCGGCCCTTGAGCGCGGCCTCCACCTCCTCGCGGTGCAGCACGGCGTCCGAGGCGTCGTAGTTCACCACGCAGATGACGGTCAGCTCGCTCGCGGCCACGGCCTCCTCGGGCGTGGCCGCACTCACGACGCCCCGGGCGACCAGTGCGGCATCCCGGCCCGGGGTGCGGTTCCAGACCGTGGTGTGGACGCCGGCGTCCAGGAAGGCGCCGGCCAGGGCGCGTCCCATCGGCCCGAGACCGAGCACGGTGACGGTGGGCCGGGTGAGGTTGGTGGACATACTTCATCTCCTGTAGACATGGTGGTGGACAGCGACGACTCCGGGGGGAAGAGATGACGCGCGGTCAGGCCGTGAACCCGAACGTGTGCGGGGTGACCGCCGTGGTCGCCGTGATCGACGGCAAGTGGAAGTCGTCCCTGCTCTGGCTGCTGGAGGCCGGCCCGCAGCGCCCCGCCGCACTGCGCCGACTGCTGCCCGGCCTCAGTGAGAAGGTCCTCACCCAGGCCCTGCGCGAGATGGAGTCCGACGGCCTGGTGCACCGCGAGGTGTACGACGTCCTCCCGCTGAAGACGGTCTACTCCCTGACCGACTTCGGCCGCCGACTCTCCGACGCGCTCGGCCCGATCTCCGACCTGGGCCACGAGCGGCTCGACCGGATGGCGGCCGAGCAGGCCGAGCAGGTAGGACGGGTCGAACTGCCGGTCTCCTGACCTTTCTGTCATCTCCCTTCGCCCCCTTCTGGGCACCAGTCTCGTGGTGCTGCATGCGGCTGCCCAGTACGCACAAAGAAGTGGCTACTGGGTAGGGACGCGCTGGTCGCCAGGTGACGGGACCACACCGCCGATATCGTGGCTGTCCGGCCGGACGGACAAGGGGCCGGTACTTCCCTGGGCCGGTAGCCCTCCAGCGGTTGACTGCGTCGGGTACGACACCGACCGACAGGGAGCGGCCTGTGGAGAAACCGGGTTCGAGGACTTGCCTCAATTCACCGGGACCAGCGGGAGGAGCGTGCGCTGCCGGTGGCTCGTCGCCACCCCGGAGGACTCGTGGCGGGTGCCGTCGCCTCCGGCCTTACCGGTGCTCTCCCGCTGGATGCGGGGGCGGCGCGGCGGCGACCGAGGCGTGGCGCGGGCAGCATCGATGACCCGAGCCGAACCCGCAGACGCTGGGTGCGGCGATCCACCATCCCATCCGGCTCGCCATGATGGCCTTCCTCTCGGGCGGTGCCAGGCGGACATGGCTCTCACCGTCCCGGCAGGGTCCGGGGGCACTCGACCGGCACTTGGCCGGGCTCCAGGCCCTCGCCGCCGGAGCCCGCCAGGTCGGATCGCGGGCCAGGCAACCGCCCTCGGACACGGCAGCAGGCTCTCGCGCGGGCTGAGCCGGAGCGTGGGCATCGGCAGCCGGTCAGGTCCGGTGCGATTCGCCGCTGTCCGGTGCCGGGGGCGATCGCGTCGGTCGGTGACGGCTGTCTGCTCGATGTCGCCGAGCTCGACGCAGGTGAGTTCAGCATGGACGAACGGCGCGTCGCCCGCCGCGGCCACATCCTCGACCGGAACCGCGCGCCGGGCGGTAGGCAATCGTTCCGACAGGGCCGGCTCGTTGCCCGCGGCGATGGTTCGGCAGAGTTGATCGGCGCGCGCTCCTGCGGACTCGAAGGCGGACCCCAGCTGGCCGGCACACTACTCACGGGCCGGGGCTAACGCGGCCTCCGCGCAGATGCTCGGCCAGCCTGTGGAGTTCGTCGCGGCTGGCGGTTCAATGCCCGGCTCGCGCTCCTTCGGCACACTCGAGCGGATGCACGCGTGGGGCCGGTCGAGGAACGTGTCCCGTCCGGCGAGCACCGAGTAGCCGCCGACGCCCTTCGGGTCGCCCTGGACTCGGGGCGGGAACGACGGTAGCCCCCGCAGGCCGCCGTGGCGAGGTAGCGGGCGGACTCGTTCACGTATACGGCGACGGCCGGGTTCTGGGGCTTAAGTCTCGATCTTGCCTGGACCCCCGGATCAGGCTGCAGGACACTGCCATCAGGGCCACGCGCAGCAGCTGCTGCCCGGAGACAACCCAGGCTGGCTGGAGAGGGCCTCTGCGAGCCCGCGGCCGGGAGTCCTGGTGGTCAGCCTTCCGGGACCCGGCCTCTGCGCTTGTCCGGGCCTGCCGCAGTGGCGGAGGTGGACCCCCGGGCGGCGAGAGAGCTGCGGCTCGGAGGATCGGACGGGCAGTGCGGTGTGCTCGGTGCCAGGCCTCCGGTCGGCTGGTCCTCGCCTGTAGGGTCCTTTGAGCTGGCTGCTGATCCCTGCCAGCCGGGCAGGACTCGGCGATCCCGACCTCGCCATGTACGCACACTCTCGACACGGAGGACTGATGCCGACCCCCGGCGCTCCCGACATCCTGGACCTGTTCGCCGGCCCCGGCGGCTGGTCCGAAGGCCTGCGCCGATACCACGGCCTCACTGACATCGGCATTGAGTGGGACGCTGCCGCCTGCCAGACACGGGCTGCCGCGGGGCATCCGACTGTCCGCGCGGACGTCGCGCAGATCGCAACCGCGCCCATGTTCGGCCGCATCCGCCGTCTCATCGCCTCCCCGCCCTGCCAGGCCTGGTCGCGAGCAGGCAAGCAGCTAGGGCTGCAGGACCAGCCCCACGTTCACCAGGTGATCGACGACCTCGCCCGCGGCCGGGATACCCGTGCGGAGCTGCTGGCGGAATGCCTGGATCCCCGCTCCCTGCTCGCTGCCGAGCCGATGCGCTACCTCCATACCCTGCGGCCCGAGGACACCGTCATGGAGGAGGTACCCGACGCGCTGCCGTTGTTCCGCCACTACGCGGAGATCCTCCGGGGGTGGGGCTACAGCGTCTGGTGCGGCAACCTGAACGCGGCGGACTTCGGTGTGCCGCAGAGTCGGCGGCGAGCGCTCCTCATCGCGTCCTGCGTGCGTACCGCCCAGCCCCCCGAGCCCACCCACACCGAGCACGGCGAAGAAGGGAACCTCTTCGGCGAGTCCCGCGCCCGCTGGGTGTCCATGGCAGAGGGTGTTGGCTGGGGGGCCACCGACCGGCCCGCGCCCACCGTCACTGCTGGCGGTGGTAAGACCGGCGGCGCCGAGCCCTTCCCGACGCAGGCCCGCCGCGCCCTGGACGTATCCCGGGAACGCGGTGCGTGGAAGAACCGCATCGCCGCGTCGGACGGGGCGCGCATCACCGTCCGGGAAGCCGGCGTGTTGCAGTCCTTCCCGGCGGACTACCCCTGGCGGGGAACACAGACGAAGCAGTATGAGCAGGCCGGCAACGCCGTCCCGCCGCTGCTAGCCGCGCACGTGGCTGCGGCGGCCTTCGGCCTGCCCCAGCCACAGGAGGAGGAAGCAGCAGCGGTGCTCTGACCAGTCCGTTCCGTTCGACTCCATGAGACTGGGACCGTCTTCGTGCCGCTGGTTGGTGTGACTAGACGGGCGCGTCTTCAGGCTGGCGTCTCCGGCCTCCTGGACCTTTGCCTTCTTCCGTCGCTTGCATGACTTGCGGCGCGCTGACGGCAGCTCGCCGTTTCCGGCCGTCCGGGCAGAACTCCCGCTACCGCTTCTGCCGTACCCCGCAATCGGCCCGGGGCGAGTTCCGCACGTCCCAATCCGGATAACCCGGACACGCAGGCAGGGGCGACGCCTGGGTTGATGCCAGCCGCCTTGCTGAAGCTGTCTGTGCTTGATGCCAGACTGCAGCGCGTGACGATACAAGAGGGTCTGCCGTTCCCGCAGGACGCTGTTCAGGCTGGCATGCAGGAGTCGCGGGCGTTGGCAGCGAAGCACTCCCGCCGCGACACGTTCCGCACCTGGGATGTCCCGCGTGACGACATGAGCAAGATACCGCGTGAGTGGCGGATTCAGCCCGGCCTTGTGCAGCAGGTCCCCGATGACCTTGCCGAGTTCGTCGAGTGGTTCGACGGCCAGCCAGAGGCGCGGGAGCGCTTCCGATGGGCGTTGCGTGACTCCCTCGATGAGCTGCTCGACGGTCAGCGGACGGGGCGCTGGGCGTACCAGCACCTGACGAAGACCGAGAAGACATATCTGGGGACCGCCGTCGAGGTGAACCTCACGAAGGAGTTCGACATAGCCAACGGCAAAGACCTCGACTGGTCCATCGCCGACGTGGACATTGACTGCAAGTTCTCTAAGGATCTCGGCGGCTGGGAGATTCCGATGGAGATGTACCAGTGCGCTGACCACGGCGAGCGGGGCGGCCGCGCCGACCATCCTGCACTGGTGGCCTGGATGAGTGACGACACGAGTGAGTGGGCCGCGGGCATCGTACGGATCACTGATGAGCGCCTGCGCTGGAGGAAGGGGCTGGATGCAAACGGCGACCGCGTTCGTGCGTACAACCGGGACAACAAGCGCAAGCTTGCCGACACCGCCAAGTCTGACGTGTACTGGCTGTGGGGTGGCCTCCAGACAGATCTGCCGACGAACCTGCTGCTCCGCCTGGATATCGGTACACGCGAGCGGATCCTCACAGCGTCGCTGCCGCGTCGGCCGTCGTCGGGCCAGCAGCGGCTGAACCAGCTGTTTCGCGAGGTGCAGGACCGGATTGTCGGCCGACAGACCGTATTGACCGTCGGTCAGCAGGACGACTCGCCTAAGCGTGCCCGCGACGCACGCAATGATCTTCGTCCGGAAGGCATCGTCGTCCTGGGTCATCAGGGCTCGCACCCGCACGTCGCCCGCGCGCTCGAACTGCCAGCACCGGTCAAAGGTGAGTGGATCTCCACCCGCCTTGCCCCTGTCTCACCTGATGATGAGCGACCGAAGTTCTCGCTGGACGGCCAGTTCTGGGCACGCGCTCGTGGGAATGAGCCGACCCATCCCGCGCCTGATCTTCCTGACAAGCGAAAGATCGATGGGCAAACGGATTGATCAGGCCAGCGATCCATCTCCGCCTTGTCCATCCCGGCGTCGGGTAGACGGCTGGCCGGTCCGGCTGAGGGCAGCGGAAATAGGCGGAGTCAGCCGCTCGCGAGCCTCCACGGGCCTGGGGCAAGTGGTGGCAGTTCAAATCCTTTCGTCCGGGCAGTGATGCCGGAAGGCTGTCGGCTGGGAGGAATGCCAGGCCAGCTGCTCCTTGTGTGATGCGGCATCAGGTTCGACGCCGGGTTGCTGCCGTCCTGTTCGGGCCCACTGGGGACCAGGGTGCTCCCCGATAGGCCGGCCCGAGCGTGGCGGGCGGCGTACCTGGTTTTCGGGTTGTTGTAAGACGCCGTTGTCGTACCGATCAGGGCGGTTGCCGATCGAACGGGAGTCCCGTTCGGGTGATCGCGGGGTGATGGACGCATGAAGACAGGGCCTCCGGTGCAGCTCCTGGGTGTT
>NZ_JBVHHE010000096.1:0-6920 GCF_055561235.1 Kitasatospora sp. NPDC022856
TACTGCAGGGGGGACCCTGTGGGAGAGTAGGACGCCGCCGAACAATCATTGTGAAGAACCCCCCGATCCGTACGGATCGGGGGGTTCTTTGCGTTTCCAGGGCAGACCCGGAAACGTGGAATTGCGGGTGTGGAACGGGCCGGGGGACTACAGGGCGAGCTTGAACCCGAGGTGCGAGGGGACGAAGCCGAGGCGCTCGTAGAAGCGGTGGGCGTCGGTCCGGGTCGCGTCCGAGGTGAGCTGGACGAGGTCGGAGCCGAGTTCGCGGGAGCGGTCGATCGCCCACCGGATCAGGTCGGTGCCGAGGCCGGTGCCGCGCTCGTCCGCGTGGATCCGGACGGCCTCGATGATGGTGCGGGTGGAGCCCTTGCGGGAGAGCCCGGGCACCACCGTCAGCTGGAGCGTTCCGACGGTCCGGCCGGCCCGCTCGGCGACCACGAGGTGCTGGTGCGGGTCGGCGTCGATCCGGGCGAAGGCCGTCCGGTAGGGGGAGAGGTCGTCGGGGCTCTCGCGGGCGGCGCCCAGGGGGTCGTCGGCGAGCATGGCCACTATCGCCGGCAGGTCGTCGGCGGTGGCGCGGCGGATCGTCAGGTCGTTCATGATCACAGCCTAGGCGAGCCCCTGGGGCGCGGAGGGGCCCGTCCGGGGCTCGGGTCCGTTCTCTGCCCGCCCCGCGCGCCCGCGGGGCCCGCCTGGGCCCGTCAGAGGCCGCCGAGAGGCCGCCGAGGGGGCCGCCCGGGTGTGCCCGAGGGGTGGAGCGGCGAGGTGATCCGGCGTCACTCGCCGGGCAGCGCGCTGGTGATGACGGCGAAGACCGCCCCGTGCGGGTCGAGGAGCTGGGCCAGTCGGCCGACACCGTGCACGTCCATCGCGGGGATGCGGACGGTCGCGCCCAGCTGGTCGGCCAGGGCGAGGGCGGCGTCCACGTTGGCGACCTCGAAGTAGGGGAGCCAGTGCGAGCCGGTGCCCGCGGCCGTCTGCTCGGGGCCGAGCTGCATGATGCCGCCGTGGGCGTCGTCGGTACCGCCGCCGGCCGGGGTGAGGACGGTGTACGCCACCTCGCCGAGCGGGACGTCCTGCTCCTGCCAGCCGAAGACGCCGCGGTAGAACTCCTTGGCCGCGTCGGCGTCGACGCTGTAGCACTCGGCCCAGCAGAAGGTGCCCTGATCGGTGACGGTGTCCAGGCCGCGGGTGGCGTGCGGCTGCCAGACGGCGAACTCGGCGCCGGTGGGGTCGCGGTAACCGGCCATCCGGCCGCTGTTGAAGACGTCGAACGGGGCGAAGCGGACGGTGCCGCCGCCGGCTTCGACGAGCGTGGTGGTCCGGTCGGCGTCGGGGGTGTTGAAGTAGATCGTCCAGCCGGGGCGGTCCGCGTTCTCGTTGAGCGGTCCGAGGGCGGCGACCGTGCGGCCGTCCTGCTGGAAGAAGCCGTAGCCGCCCCCTTCGGGCCCCGCCGTGGCGAAGGTCCAGCCGAACACGGTGTTGTAGAAGACCGCGGACGCGGCGATGTCCGGGCTGGCGAGGTCGAGCCAGTTCGGGGAGCCGGGGGTGAAGGCGGTGCTGAGCATGGTGGCGGTGCTCCTTGAACGGGCCCGTCGCGGCGGGGCACGGGCGGTGTCGGCGCCCCCCGCTGCCCTCCAGACTGGCATCAGGACGCCCGGTGTCGCACCCGGGCGGTACGGTGCGTAGCGAAACTGCACCCGCACGGATAAGGGGGGCCCGGTGGCCAGGCAGGCGCAGGCGGACCAGCCGCCGCTGCCGCGCCAGCTCGCTCAGGTCGAGGGCGTGCTGGAGCGGATCACCTATGCCAACGAGGAGACGGGCTACACCGTCGCCCGGGTGGACACCGGGCGCGGTGCGAACGACCTGCTGACGGTGGTGGGCGCGCTGCTGGGGGCACAGCCGGGGGAGTCGCTGCGGCTGCACGGGCGGTGGGGGTCGCACCCGCAGTACGGCAAGCAGTTCGTGGTGGAGAACTACACGACGGTGCTGCCCGCGACGATCCAGGGCATCCAGCGCTACCTCGGCTCGGGGCTCATCAAGGGGATCGGGCCGCGGTTCGCGGAGCGGATCGTGGAGCGGTTCGGGGTGGACACCCTGGAGGTGATCGAGAACGAGCCGGGCCGGTTGATCGAGGTGCCGGGGCTCGGGCCGAAGCGCACCAAGAAGATCGCGGCGGCCTGGGAGGAGCAGAAGTCCATCAAGGAGGTGATGGTCTTCCTGCAGGGGGTCGGCGTGTCGACGTCGCTCGCGGTGCGGATCTACAAGCAGTACGGGGACGGCTCGATCGGGGTGGTCAAGAACGAGCCGTACCGGCTGGCGTCGGACGTCTGGGGCATCGGCTTCCTGACGGCGGACCGGATCGCGCAGGCGGTGGGCATCCCGCACGACAGTCCGGAGCGGGTGAAGGCGGGCCTGCAGTACGCGCTGTCGCAGAGCAGCGACCAGGGGCACTGCTACCTGCCCGAGGAACGGCTGATCGCGGACGGGGTGAAGCTGCTCCAGGTGGACGTCGGGCTGGTGATCGACTGCCTGGCGGAGCTGGTGGCCGCGGAGGGGGTGGTGCGCGAAGCGGTGCCGGGGGAGGCGGGGGAGCCGATCACCGCCGTGTACCTGGTGCCCTTCCACCGGGCCGAGATCTCGCTGGCCAACCAGCTGTTGCGGCTGCTGCGTTCGGAGTCGGACCGGATGCCGTGGTTCGTGGACGTGGACTGGCCGGCGGCGCTCGGCTGGCTGGCGAAGCGGACGGGGGCGGAGCTGGCTCCGGAGCAGGAGCAGTCAGTGCGGTTGGCCCTGACGGAGAAGGTGGCGGTGCTGACGGGCGGTCCGGGCTGCGGCAAGTCGTTCACGGTGAAGTCGATCGTGACGCTGGCGCTGGCGAAGCGGGCGAAGGTCGTCCTGGCGGCGCCGACCGGCCGGGCGGCGAAGCGGCTGGCGGAGCTGACCGGGGTGGAGGCCTCGACGGTGCACCGGCTGCTGGAGCTGAGGCCGGGCGGGGACGCGGCCTACGACCGGGACCGCCCGCTGGACGCCGACCTGGTGGTGGTCGACGAGGCCTCGATGCTGGACCTCATCCTGGCGAACAAGCTGGTCAAGGCGGTGGCGCCGGGAGCGCACCTGCTGTTCGTGGGGGACGTGGACCAGCTGCCGTCGGTGGGCGCCGGCGAGGTGCTGCGGGACCTGCTGGCCGACGGCGGCCCGATCCCCTCGGTGCGGCTGACCAGGATCTTCCGGCAGGCGGCGCAGTCGGGCGTGGTGACCAACGCGCACCGGATCAACGAGGGCCTGCCGCCGTTGACGGAGGGCCTGCCGGACTTCTTCCTGTTCGTGGAGGACGACGCCGAGCAGGCGGCCGGGCTGACGGTGGACGTGGTGGCGCGGCGGATCCCGCAGCGCTTCGGGTACGACGCGCGCCGGGACGTCCAGGTGCTGGCGCCGATGCACCGGGGGCCGGCGGGCGCGGGGAACCTGAACACGCTGCTGCAGGCGGCGGTGACGCCGGCCCGGGAGGGGCTGGCGGAGCGCCGGTTCGGCGGCCGGACGTTCCGGGTGGGGGACAAGGTCACCCAGATCCGCAACAACTACGACAAGGGGCGCAACGGGGTCTTCAACGGCACCGTGGGAGTGGTGACCTCACTGAGCGTGGACGACCAGCGATTGACGGTGGTCACCGACGAGGACGAGGAGGTGCCGTACGACTTCGACGAGCTGGACGAGTTGGCGCACGCGTACGCGGTGACGATCCACCGGTCGCAGGGGAGCGAGTACCCAGTGGTGGTGATTCCGGTCACCACGTCCGCCTGGACGATGCTCCAGCGGAACCTGCTCTACACCGCCGTGACCAGGGCGCGGAAACTCGTAGTGCTGGTGGGGTCACGGAAGGCGATCGGACAGGCCGTTCGCACCGTCAGCGCAGGTAGGAGGCACGCCGCGCTGGATCATCGGCTGGCGACTGGATGATTCTCCAACGGATGGTTGCCTCTATTGTTCTCTTGACGTGAAGAGATTTACGGCAGAGCCTGGAGTGGTGCCGATCTTGTCCGGTTCGTACCGGCTGCGGCGGCAGGTTTTGTAGGGGCGGTCCCTTTCGGGCCACCCCGGGTGCGCGGCTGTCCGCCAGATGGGGGATGGTAGAGACAGTCAGGGCACCTTGGAAGAGGATTCATTTCGTCGGTGAGGAAGACGTGAGCGACAACTCGGTAGTACTGCGGTACCAGGACGGCGAGTACGAGTACCCCGTCGTCGAGAGCACTGCGGGCAACGCCGGCTTCGACATCTCGAAGCTGCTCCCGCAGACCGGCCTGGTCACCCTGGACAACGGCTTCGGTAACACCGCCGCGTACAAGTCCGCGATCACCTTCGTGGACGGTGACAACGGCATCCTGCGGTACCGCGGCTACCCGATCGAGCAGCTCGCCGAGCAGGGCAGCTTCATCGAGACCGCGTACCTCCTGATCAACGGTGAGCTGCCGACCGCGGACCAGCTGTCGGAGTTCAACCGCGAGATCACCCAGCACACCCTGCTGCACGAGGACGTCAAGCGCTTCTACCAGGGCTTCCCGCGCGACGCCCACCCGATGGCGATGCTGTCCTCGGTCGTCGGCGCGCTGTCCACCTTCTACCAGGACAGCCACAACCCCTTCGACGCCGCCCAGCGCCACCTGTCGACGGTCCGCCTGCTGGCGAAGCTGCCGACGATCGCGGCCTACGCGTACAAGAAGTCGGTCGGCCAGCCGTTCGTCTACCCGCGCAACGACCTGAGCTACGTCGAGAACTTCCTGCGGATGACCTTCGCCGTCCCCGCCGAGGACTACGAGCTCAACCCGGTCGTCGTGAACGCGCTGGACAAGCTGCTGATCCTGCACGCGGACCACGAGCAGAACTGCTCGACCTCCACCGTCCGCCTGGTGGGTTCCAGCCACGCGAACCAGTTCGCCTCGATCTCGGCCGGCATCTCGGCGCTCTGGGGCCCGCTGCACGGCGGCGCGAACCAGGCCGTGCTGGAGATGCTGGAGAGCATCCAGAAGGACGGCGGCGACGTCGACGCGTTCATTCGCAAGGTGAAGAACCGCGAGGACGGCGTCAAGCTGATGGGCTTCGGCCACCGCGTGTACAAGGCGTTCGACCCGCGCGCCGCGCAGGTCAAGCTGCTGGCGCACGAGGTGCTCGGCCAGCTCGGCAAGTCCGACGAGCTGCTCGACATCGCGCTCAAGCTGGAGGAGCACGCGCTCCAGGACGACTTCTTCGTCTCGCGCAAGCTCTACCCGAACGTGGACTTCTACACCGGCCTGATCTACCGCGCCATGGGCTTCCCGACCAGCATGTTCACCGTGCTGTTCGCCCTCGGTCGGCTGCCGGGCTGGATCGCCCACTGGCACGAGATGATCAACGACCCGACCAGCCGGATCGGCCGTCCGCGCCAGATCTACACCGGCACCGCGATCCGCGACTACGTGGGCCTCGAAGCCCGCTGACGCAGGACCTGAAAGGGCCCGGCCGCTTCACGCGGCCGGGCCCTTCACCGTCCCGCACGGGGGTGGGAGAGGTACAGCGCACGACTCCGGGGCGGCCGCAGCCGGGGACGGCCGCTCAAAGCGTCCCAGACCCGCCACACCCCGGCGTCGTGCGCGAAGGCCGCCAACCGTCGGCGACCGTCCCGGGGCCCGCCGGAGCCCCGTCGGCGGCAGTGGTGGCCGTGCGGCGACGTGATGCCGTTCGCCACGTCTCCGCCCACCGAAAAACTGCCGCACTACCAACCTAAGACGTATCAGGGTGCGAGAAGTTACGCCCGGGGGGTGTGAGCTGCCTCTCGCCACGCTCCGTGTGCGGGCTGTGGCCCGCCCATATCACACCTCCCGGCGGCGGCTACGTCACCCTCCCCGCAGTCACGGCAACCGAGCGTGATAGGAATCGTGGCATTCCGGTACGGACCGCCCCGCACCCTCGCAGCGTGGCGGCGGAACTGGGGAGGGAGTGCGCAGATGGCCAGGAACGTCGTCGTCACCGGTGGTGGCACGGGTATCGGGTACGAAGTGGCGCGGCGGTTCGCCGAGGCGGGCGAACGGGTGGTGATCGTCGGCCGTCGGCGGGCGGTGCTCGAACGGGCCGCGGCCGACCTCGGACCGAACGTCACCCCACTGGTCCGCGACCTCGCCGACCCCGACGACGTCGAGGCTGCGCTGGGTGAACTGCCGGAGCGGATCGACGTGCTGGTGAACAACGCCGGCAGCCGGGAGACCGTGATCGGTGGCGGGCCGCACGCCCTGCTGGCCCGCTGGCGCGGCGACTTCGAGCGCAATGTGCTGACCGTGGTGCTGCTGACCGAGTCCATCCGCGACCGGCTCACCCCGGGCTCGGGCCGGGTGGTCACGGTCAGCTCGATCGCCGCCCTGAGCGGCGCCGGCTCGTACGGGGCTGCCAAGGCCTCGCTGCACGCCTGGAACCACTTCCTGGCCGCGCAGCTCGGCACCTCGGGGATCACGGCCAACATCGTCGCCCCGGGCACCGTGGCGGGCACCGAGTTCTTCGGCCCCCGGCTGGACGAGGCCGAGGTGTCCCGCCGGGCGGCCCGGACGCTGCTCGGCCGGATCGGCGAGGCGGGCGAGGTGGCCGCGGCGGTCTACTTCCTGGCCTCGGCGGAGGCCGGCTTCATCACCGGCGAGATCATGCACTGCAACGGCGGCGAGCTGCTCGGGCGCTGACCGCTCCGGGAGACGCCGAGGGGCCCGCCACCGCACGCGCGGTGGCGGGCCCCTCGGCGTTGCGGGGGCGCGGTCTCAGGGCCGGTCGGCGGGCTGGAACCGGCGCAGCCGGAGGCTGTTGGTGACCACGAAGACGGAGGAGAAGGCCATGGTGGCGCCGGCGATCATGGGGTTCAGGAGGCCGGTGGCGGCGAGGGGGAGGGCGGCGAGGTTGTAGCC
>NZ_JBVHHE010000097.1:0-6623 GCF_055561235.1 Kitasatospora sp. NPDC022856
CCGAATCCAACTCCGACCCCACCTGATCGACGGATGCCTGACCGCCACCGGCCTGACTCTCAGACCACCGACCCCACCCTGAAAACCTCAGTAGCGACTCGTCGAGCGCCTTGAGGAGGCATGACCAGCGTGGTCCAGGGCCACCACCCGGAAGTGTGGTCTGCCTCACACCAGTACGTCCGCAATGAAACACGGCCCGGAACGTGCGTGGCGAACGCCGCCTCCGAGGTCCGCCAGCTCAATGCCAACACGGACTGATCCGCACACGGCCTCTGCGGACACAAGGCACTTCTTCACCACCGACGCCGTCATGAACGGCATGCCACCGCACATCGCCCAGCTCGTCCTGGGCCATCGCGACATCAACACCACCATGGGTTACAAGGCCGTCTATCCCGAGGAGGTCATCAACGGGCACCGCGCGTTCATCGCTCGTCGCCGGGACCTGCGGCCCAGCGAGGAATACCGCAGCCCCACCGAGCAGGAATGGGAGGAGTTCCTCGGCCACTTCGAACGCCGCAAGGTCGCCCTCGGCGACTGCGGCCGGGCCTACGGCACCAGCTGCCTCCACGAGCACAGCTGCATCCGATGCCCGCTCCTACGGGCCGCCCCGGCCCAGCGGCCGCGACTGGTGGACATTCGCGACAACCTCATCGACCGGATCACCGAGGCCGAACGCGAGGGCTGGGGCGGCGAGGCCGAAGGGCTCAAGGTCAGCCTCGCCGCGGCCAACGCCAAACTCGCCCAGCTCGACAACCTCATCACCCACCGCGCCGCCGCCATCCACCTCGGAATGCCGGCCTTCCCCGACGTCGCGGGGCGTCATGTCACCACCGGGGCCAAAGGCTTGTCACGGGCTCAGCTGCCACCGTCCTTGACGCCTCCTCGCAGGCCCCACTCATCCAGGCCGGAGTAGATCAACGCAGCGCGACCCCGCGGGAAAGCCATGGCTTCGGCCTCCCCTGAATAGATCGCCACCAGTGAGTCGGCCCCTCGCCACCAGGTGTCGGCCAAGCCCAACACTTCGTGCACCGGCTCGTACTCATCCAGCAGGATGCCGTCGACCTCGTCGCCAGTGACCTTGACGATCTTCTTTGCCCACATGGATGCGTGGTGGGCCAGCGCGAGCGACTCCACCCAGCCCTCGACAGTGGCATGGAGGGGCGACCACTGACCTGCGTGAATACCGAACTCACCAGATGGCCCGATCATGAACGAGTAGGGAACCGCTGTCCGCTGCACACCGGCTTCGAACCACCACCCTTCGGACGCAGAGCCTTCAGGAGAGTCCGCTTCGAAGTATCTCGGGCCGCCGTCGTACGTGGATGCGGGTGGCAGGACCAGGCCGCCCCATCGCTCGTGATATGCCGCCATCCGGTCGATGACCGTCGCAGGGATGTCTCGCTCAAGCCACCACTGTCTGTGCTCTTCCACGGGTCGGACGTCGACCTTGACGCCGTGCGCGCGGACGAACGATCGGGCTCGTTGAGTCAGACCATCAGGCACATCGTTGAAGAGGTTGAGATTCACCAGCGTGAGGCTACTGCCAAGTCTCAATCTCGACAGTTCAGAGAAGGCACAGGAAGGAGAACCTCGGCCGGAGTTCGATCCGGAGCGGACGACGCTGACCCAGCGCCGACTTGCGAAGGTGGCCGAGCTGAAGGCTCTGCATCCCGATGACGCCCGCCAGTTGGGACTCGGCCAAGTCAGCGAGCGAACGATGGAGCGCTGGTCTGCGGGCTGGCACGCGCAGGGGATCATGGGCCTGGCGGACGGACGTCTGACTCCGGTGCTGCGCGGGCACCGGTCGATCAGTCCGCAGATCACGGAGGCGATCCACGCGGTCCACGCGGAGTGCCTGCACCGCTCCCGGGTCGGGATGAAGACCAAGGAGCGGATGATCCATCAGTTCGTACGGGAGAAGCACGGGGAGGCGGCGGAGAAGTCGGTCCCGCACTACACGACGCTGAGGAAGGTCTGGAAGGAGTGGTTCGGCCCCGAGGGAGGGCGCCAACGCTACCTGCGGTCGGCGGCCGCGGTGGAGACCGGCGCGTCCGCGGTGACGATCACCCGGCCCGGGCAGGTGGTGGTGCTGGACACCACCCCATTCCCGGTGAAGTTGCTCGACGGCGTCTTCGGGGAGCCGGTCACTGCGGACCTCACCCTCGGACTCGACGCCTTCACCCACTCCCTGGTCGCATTCCGGCTCACCCCGGGGTCGGACTCCTCCATCGAGGTGGCCATGCTGCTGCGGGACGTGATGCTCCCGCTCCCGATGCGCCCGGACTGGACACCGGACATGGCCTGGCACTACCCGGGAGTTCCCGCCGCCCTCGTCACCGAGTTCGCCGGCCACCCGGTCGCCGGGCGCCCGTTCTTCGCGCCGGAGACGCTGACCAGCGACCACGGAAGCGTCTACAAGAACCACCACCTGGTCCAGGTCGCCCGCACCCTCGGGGTCGTGGTGCTACCAGCCCGTGCGATGCGGCCGCAGGACAAGGCCGCCTGCGAGCGCGCGTTCTCCGGTATCCAGTCGCTGCTGCTGGAACTGCTGCTGGGCTACCGCGGGCGGGATGTCGCGGACCGTGGCGCCGACCCGGAAGGCGACGCCGCCTGGACGGTGGACGAGATGGAGCACCTGCTGGCGACATGGATCGTGAAGATCTGGCAGAACCGGCGGCTGGACCAGTACGCGCCCACCTGGGATCCGGGCGGCCGACACAGCCCGAACACACTGTTCGCCACCGCGGCCGCCCGGGACGGCATCGCCCTGCAGATCCCCGACCCGAACCTCTACCACCACCTCCTTCCGGCCCATTATGTGAAGGTCCACGCCCGACGCGGGGTCAAGATCGGCGGACTTTGGTACGGCGGCGGCCATCCAGTCCTCGCCGATCTCGGCACCTCACCGTCCCGACGAAGCGGCCGCCACCGCGGCAAGTGGGCGGTCAACCGCGACCCACGCGACTGCCGCCAGGTGTATTTCGAACGCGCAGGGCAGTGGCACACCCTGCCCTGGAACGGACTGCCCTCCGGCGGGGACATCCCCGCGTTCGGCGACGCGCGGGTGCAGCAGGTCTTGCGCGAGGCGGCCCGCGCCGGCCTCAAACCGCGTGAGGAGTCCGAACTCCTCCCGGTGCTGCTCGACCTGATCTCCGCACACACCCCGGTCGCCGCGTGGCCGAGCCAGTTGACGAAGGCCGAGCGGACCGAGCGGGCCCGGGAGGTGGCCCGGGCCCGGGCCTCCGAGCGCGATCGCGCGGGCCCGGCCGCCGTCCGATCCCTGCCGCCCCTTCCTCGCCCCGTCGAGCTCGTCCAGCGGAGCCGGCAGGCGATCGACGGCGAGCGCCGCCGCCGTCGGGAAGCCACGGTCCCCGAACTCCCCGCGCCGCCGGCCCTGCTCGGCGAAGGCCTCCGCCGGCACAGCCTGTTCGCACTTCCCGGTACCGACGACACGGACGCTACGGACGACTGCGAGTCTATTGAGGGAGGGCCGCGATGACCTCCGGCGAGACAGCGTCGTTCGTATTGCCCGGTCCGTCTCCGGCCCGCGAGACCCTCGCCGGCTGGCAGCACTGGCGCCTGACCCGCCGGTCGTTCATCCCGGCGCCTGTCATGGATCTGGCCGCTTGGCAGTTGCTGAGTCCCCGGAAGAGGACGCTCCACGACCTGCACCGCGCCGCGACCCACGCGTACCTTCCCCTGCTGTCCACTCCGATGAGCCAGGCGGTCGAGCGGCTCCTCAACGGCCGCATCGAGAGCAACGCGCTCAAGCTCAAGCCCGCCACCCGTGCCGGCGTGATGGTCTCCGGCGGCGGCTACCAGGGCAAGACCGAGAGCGTCTGCGAAGTCGCCGCCGCCTTCGAGGACCGCTGGCTCGCACTGCACCAGCACCTCAATCCCGACGCAGGCCCCGGCTGCCGGGACCTGCACGCCCCAGTCGCCTACGTCCAGACGCCGGTGACCGCGAAACCGAAGAGCACCTGCAAGGCCATCCTGAACTTCTACGACGCCCCCGTCAGCTCGCGCATGGACCTGCCCGAGCTGATCCACCAGGTCGCCGCGTCACTGCGCGATCACGGCACGAAGGTCCTGATCCTGGACGACATCACCCGACTGCGCATGCACAGGGCCGACGACCAGGACACCCTCGACCTGATCCGAGCCTTCATGAGCATGCACGTCACGCTGGTCCTGATCGGCGTCGACATCCCCGGCTCCGGACTGCTGCGCGAGGGCCGCCACGACCCCGCCACCGGCCAGTGGCACCTGCCCGCTTCCCGACACGCCAAGATCCACGCTCTGGAAGCCACCCAGACCGAGCGACGGTTCGACCTCGTCGAGCTCGACCGCTTCCGCTACGACACCGCACCGCAGATCGCAGCGTGGCTCCAGCACCTTCGCGGAGTCCAGGCCAGCCTGCGGCTGCTCGACGCACCAGCGGACATGCTCACCACGGGCACCATGCCCGAGTACCTGTTCCAGCGCACCAGCGGCGTTGTCGGCCTGCTGGAGCGACTGATCGAGGACGGTTGTCGGGAGGCCATCGCCACCGGCTGCGAGCGGCTGACCGAAGGCCTCCTCGAAGATCTGTCCATCGACTTGAGCCACGCGCCACACCGCGACCCGGCAGCCGGCGAGATCCCAGCCGTCCCCGCCAATCGCAAGGCCCGCCGCACTCGCCGGGGCCGCAACACCGTCTTCGACGACCGCGGCCCAGCGGCAGGAAGCGCCTCGTGACGGGGGACGGCCCGGCCGCTCGGCTGACTCCGTTGCCCCGCAGCCTGGACCCCTTGCCAGAGGAGTGCCTCAACGGCTATGTCCTTCGGCTGGCTCACCGTTTGGGCGTCTCGCCCGATCACATCGCACGTCGCACCGGACTGGGAGAACTCAAGGACAACGGCCAGACCGTAGCCATGGCCGTCCGGTCAACAGTGCTGCCCGCGACGATGGCCGCCGACTTCGCCATCGCCACCCGGCTCACCCCGGCCGAGACCACCCGGCTCACCCTGGCCGACTGGGCCTCCCACTACCCGCCCATCAGCCACGTCCTCAACGGCCTCGGTCCCGGGCGCCAGACGCCCCAAATGGACTGGCTCTTCTCCACCACCGCCCGCTACTGCCCGGACTGCCTGGCGGGCGACGGCTCTCCCGTCCAAGACCGGCACGGCGGTCCGTGGCAGCGCACCTGGCGACTACCGGTGTTCTTCGCCTGCCTACGGCACCAGCGTTTCCTCGAACACCTCTGCCCCACATGCCGACGGCCCGTCGCCGCCTCGGCCCATGGCCACCTGATCGGTCGGCCGAGCATTCCTAGTGCTGGATTCCTCAAATCATGGGTATAGAGCATGTGTTGAGGAATTTCGGGTGGCTGGGGGTGGGGTGTGCCGGGGTTGTTGTGGGCTCGGGCCGCTGTGGGGGCGGACGAGGAGTGGGTGGTTGCCAGGCTGGCCGGGGCGCGGAAGGCTCCGGCGGATCTGGTGATGCGGGCGCGGATCGTCGCGTTGAGCTGGGACGGTCTGCGGGTCGCGGCGATCGCTGGCGAGCTGGGCTGCCATGCGAAGACGGTCCGCTGGTGGCTGCACCGGTTCAACGATCTCGGGCTCGAGGGGCTGGAGGACCGGCCGATCACGGGCCGGCCCAGGCGGCTCACCGAGCTCGAGCGGTCCCGGGTCATCGCCCTGGTCAAGCAGGTGCCGCCTGGACGGCCCGCCCGGCAGGCGGACGGGGAGCTGGTCCCTGCCGACGAGGCGGGCCCGCCGGAGTGGACGCTGGACGCTCTGGCCGAGGAGGCCCGGCGGACGGGGATCGAGGTCGGCCGCTCACAGGTGCGGCGGATCCTCCTGACCGAGGGCGTGCGGTGGCGCCGCACCCGCTCGTGGACCCGCTCGAAGGACCGTGACTTCGAGGGAAAAGAACGCGGATCATCGGCCTGTACACCAGCCCGCCCGACGACGCGACCGTGGTCTGCGCCGACGAGCTCGGGCCGGTGATCCCGCGCACCTTCCCGCCGGCACCGGGCTGGTCACCGGACGGGCGCCGCATCAAGAACGAGGTCGACTATTCCCGCGGACCGGAGAAGACCTGGGTCTACGGCGGCCTGCGCGTGCGGGACGGGCGGCAGGTCACGATGTGCGCCCCGTCCCGTAACAGCGCCTTCTACCAGCAGTTCCTCCAGCTGATCGAGGACGCCAATCCCACAGGCGACATCTACGTGGTGACCGACAACCTGTCCTCCCACAACAGCGTTGCGACCCGCGCGTGGCTGGAGGGCCATCCCCGGATCCGACATGTCTTCATCCCGGTCGGCGCCTGCTGGCTCAACCTGCAGGAGGCGTGGTGGCGAATCTTCCGCAAGGCCGCACTCGCCGGGCAGTCCTTCGCCGACCCCGACGAGATCACCCAGGCCACCAGAATCGCAACCGCCCAGCTCAACGCCCGCGCCCGACCGTGGATATGGGGCCGGCCCGCTCCGCCAACCCGACAACTGCGACGCCGCTACGTCTACCTGATTTGAGGAACGTAGTACTAGTAGTACTTCGTTAACTTGGCTTGATCCTGATCTGTGCATCGGGCATCCTGGCGGGCGTGGACTTGGGGGAGATTGAGCAACTGCGTGGCGA
>NZ_JBVHHE010000098.1:0-6005 GCF_055561235.1 Kitasatospora sp. NPDC022856
CAAAACCCGTACCCACTACAGCGAAGCGACCGCCTGGGCGCACCACGCCCAACTCCATGCCGCTTGACCTCTAACGACATGGGGTGTCTGAACCGTCGTCAGGCACTCCCGCAAACCCTTCACCCACACCACCCCTCACCAACACCACCAGAGAACCGGAGCCATCCCATGCGCATCACCGTCTTCGGCGCGACCGGCAACGTCGGCAGCCGGGTGGTGACCGAGGCCCTCGCCCGGGGCCACGAGGTCACCGCCGTCCTCCGCGACCCGTCCCGGCCGCACGCGCTGCCGGCCGCCGCCGAGATCGCCACCGGCGACGCCCGCAACCCGGAGGACGTCGCCCGTCTCGCCGCCGGCCGGTCCGTGGTGATCAGCGCCACCCGCCCCGCCCCCGGCAGCGAGCCCGACCTGGCGCTCGCCACCAAGGGCCTGCTGGCCGGCCTGGCCGGGACGGACGTCCGCCTGCTCGTCGTCGGCGGCGCGGGCAGCCTGACCCTGCCCGGCGGCGACGGCGCCACCGTCATCGACGACCCCGACTTCCCGGCCGCCTGGCTCCCCATCGCCCTCGCCTGCGGCGAGCAGCTCGCCCTCTACCGGGCCGAGACCGAGGTCGACTGGGCCTACCTCAGCCCCGCCGCGCTGCTCGAACCGGGCCGGCGCACCGGCCACTACCGCCTCGGGCGCGACGAGCTGCTGGTCGACGAGGCCGGTGTCTCGGCGATCTCCATGGAGGACCTCGCCGTCGCCCTCCTCGACGAGGCCGCTCGGCCGGCCCACCACCGCACCCGCTTCACCGTCGCCTACTGAGCCCCGCCGTCACCGCCCCCGGGAGTGCCCGGTGCCCTCGGCACCGGGCACCCGCACGTCGCGGGCGGGTCGGCGGCGGGGCCGGCCGCGGGGGCCGGTCGGTGGCGGGGCCGGCAGAGGGAGCGTCCTACGCGTTCCGGATCGCCGTCACCAGACCGGCGACGAGATCCGCCCGCTCGGCCATCGACGCGACCTCCAGGTACTCGTGGTCCGCGTGGGCACCCCCGCCGACCGCTCCGAGTCCGTCGAGTGTCGGGATCCCCAGGGCGGCCGTGAAGTTGCCGTCGCTCCCACCGCCGACCCTCCTGCTCCCCACACCGGGCAGCAACCGCTCCGCCAGCGCGAAGAGTGCGGCCGACGCCGACGCGGGCATCGGCGGCCTGCCGACGCTCCCCCGCACCGTGATCCGCGCCCCGTCGAGATGCGGGGCGAGCGCCGCGAAGGCGGCCTCGATCCGCTCCTTCTCCCCGGCCGACTCGACCCGGACGTCGACGGTGACGGTCGCCCCGGCCGGCACGACGTTGTCCAGGGTGCCCGCCGAGGCCACGGTCGGGACCACGGTCGTGCCGACCTCCGGCCGGCCGAGCGCCGCGATGTCGAGCACCTGGTGCGCCGCCTCGACCAGGGCGTTGACACCCGCCTCGGGTTCGAGGCCCGCGTGCGAGGCCCGGCCAACGACGGAGACCTCGAACGTGCCGCAGCCCTTGCGGCCGGTCTTCAGCGCCCCGCCGTCGGCCGCCCCCTCGAAGACCAGCACGGCGCCGCAGGCCCGCGCACGTTCCTCGATGAGGGCCCGGGACGAGCCCGAGCCGACCTCCTCGTCGGCGGTCACCAGGATCTCCACGCCCGACAGGTCGTCGAGGGCCGCCAGCCCGTGCACGGCCTGGACCAGGCCGCCGAGCATGTCGAAGACCCCGGGACCGGTCGCACGGCCGCCCTCGACCGTGAACGGGCGGCGCCGGAGGGTGCCCAACGGGAACACCGTGTCGTGGTGGCCGAGGATCAGGACCTTGGGCTCGCCGCCGCCCGACCAGTGGACGTGCGGCCCGGCGTCGGTCCCGACCAGCACCGCGCGCCCGCCGAGACGGCTCTCGACCACACCCGCCACGGCCTCGGCCGAGGCCTTCAGCGCGTCGAGGTCACGTGACGGGGACTCGACCTCGACGAGTGTCCTGAGGTCCTTGAGCATCTCGTCGACGTTCACCGGTGCGGCCTTGTGCGTAGTCATGCCCGCCACGCTACTGAACCCGCCCGCCCCCTCGAACCGCCGGCCCGCCCCGAAGGCCCCCCGAGCCCGACCCGTCGACCCGCCCGCCGCGCCCGGGGAACGCGTCCGGGCGCGATCAGCGGAGGGGAGGCGCGAGGGTGTGGGCGAGGAGGGTCTCCGCAGCCGCGCGCGCGTGCCGGCCGTAGTCCGTCTCGTTCAACACCATGGCGCGACTGGCCGCGCCGTCCGCGAGGGTCACCGACTGCTCGGCGAACGGCGGGCTCGGCGCACCCCAGCTCCGCCACGAGCGTGGTGACCAGATGGGCCATCAGCAGCGTCAGCGGGGGGAAGCTGCTCGTCGGGGTCTCGTTCGGCTACGCCGAAGCCGCCGCACCGGTCAACCGCGTCAGCACCGGACGCGTGGCACTGACGGCGACCACGACGTTCCACGACTAGGAGACCGGGACGACGGCGACGATCCGGCCGCCCGCCAGGAAGCACAGCCGCTCGGCCCGGGTCCGGTAGCCCCAGGCCCGCACCCGGTGGAAGCAGAGGTCGGCCGGTATCGGCGCCTCCCGCAGGTCCGCCACCAGGGCGTCCCCCGGGAGCGCGGCCGCCGCCGCGGCCCGCAGTGCGTCGCCGGCCGTGGCCCACTCCCGCGCCGGGGCCGAGAAGACCCAGGGCTCGCCCGTGTTGGGCAGGAAGTGGTGGAGGGCGGACCGCACCCGGCTCGCGAACCGGGCGCCGTCCACACCGCCGTCCGCCGTCGCCGCCCGGCGCGCCGCACCGCGGGCGGCCCGGGCGAGGACGAGCAGCAGGTGCGGCAGCGATTCGGCGAGCAGGGACACCTCCGGCCATTCGGCGAGCCGCTCCGCGTCCCCCGGGACGGAGACGACATGGCCCCACTCCCCCGTCTCCCGGTCGATCCGCACCTGCACGGAGACCGGGTCGCGGCCCCGGTCCAGCCAGGCCACCGGCCAGAACGAGCCCGGGCCGCCGACCATGTCCACCAGCGTCGGCGAGTGCCGGTCGGCCACCGCACCGGGGCGCAGTTCGACCGGCTCCAGACCGGCGATCCGGACGCCGGTGAGCTCCCGCAGCACGGCGCGCACCTCGCCGGGCAGCGGCACCGGCCAGTCGTCCAGCTCCGCCTCGGTGCAGCCCCCCTCCAGGACCACCAGGCCGGGCAGCTCCGCCGCCAGGGCGCGCAGTTCGGCCACCGCCCGCTCGGGAGCGTCGGCGGGGACGGCGGGCCGCTCGACCGGGCGGCCCAGGAAGTCCCCACTGACCAGGCTCCGGACCAGCAGCGCCCGCCCGTCGCCGACCAGGGTGAACGAGACCCCGCTGCCGCTGGTGTCCGCGGTGGCGTGCGCGGTCGAGTAGTACGGCTCCCAGCCGAGCGTGCACGGGTAGCCGGGCAGTTCCCGCAGGTCGACGACGTCGGTCAGACTGTCGCCGGGGCCGGCCAGCCGGGCGAGCCCGGGATCGGCGGCCGCCGCCCGCAGCGAGGGCACGGCGAGCACCGTCGAGGCACCGGCCGGCTGCTGCCAGGCGTCCTCACCCTCGGCCAGCCGGCCGGCCAACTCCGGCAGCCAGCCGACGAATCCGGGCGCCTCGACGACGCTCTCCTCGTCCCCCCAGGGTTCGAGGCGCAGCACCGGGCCCCAGTCGGCACGCGCCGCCGCCCCGACGCCGACCACCAGCTGCCCGCCCTCGTAGCCGGTCTCTCCGACGACCAGGTAGCCCTCGCCCGGTGCCTCCCCGCCGACCGGACCGAAGGCGTAGGTGCCCCACTCCTCGCTCTCGAGCCCGCCGACCTCGCGCAGCACCGCGCGGCAGGCCGCCGGCACGAAGACCGGCCAGGCGTCCATCTGTTCGTCCGTGAAGCCGCCCAGCAGCTCGATCCCACCGGACGGTTCCTGCGCCAGCGCGCGCAGCGCGGCCAGCGCCTCGCGGGCCCCGCCCACCCCGTCGTCCGTCGTCGTCATACCGCTACCGCCTGCCCCGTGCCCGTGCTGGTTCCGTTCCGATCACTGCGGACGGCAGCCTAACGACCTGCACCGACAATCGCTCCTCCGGGCGGCGCCACCCCGACACACGACCGGTCCGTCCCCCTCGCGCGCCCGCCGTTAGCCCGGCCGACGGCCCGTCAACAGTGCTGCCCGGGCGACCCGGAGGAGCCCTGCGCCCTCGGCGCCCCCGCCGTTCGGCGGGTGTCGTCCGCACCACCCCGAGAAGTGGTGCGTGCCGGATCGACCGCACCCGCTCCGGGCCCCGAGGATCAAGACGTGAACGAATCCGTACCCAGCACCCGCCGGCGCCGGGGGGCGCTCGCCACCGCGGTGGCCGCGCTCCTCGCCGCCCTGTCCCTGCCCGTCACCGGCGCCGCCGCGGCCACCGGTGCCCCGGTACCGCCCGTCCCCTCCCGCTACACCCAGCAGCGACTCGCCTGGCAGCCCTGTGCGGAGGCGCCCGAGCTGGAGTGCGCCACGATGGCCGTCCCGCGCGACTGGCACCACCCGAAGCGCGGTCCGGACCTCTCCGTCGCGGTGTCCCGGCACCGGGCGGACGACCCGGCGAAGCGGCACGGCACCCTGCTGATGGCCGCCGGCGGCCCCGGCGGGACGGGGCTGCTGCGGCCGGGCAGCTTCGTGCGCGCGGCGCCGGCCGTCGGAGCCGCGTACGACGTGGTGGGCTTCGACCAGCGCGGGGTGGGCCGGAGCACCCGGCCCGTCTGCCAGACACCGGAGGAGTTCCAGGACTTCTTCGCCGGGGACTTCCGCGACGACGACCCGGCCGCCCGCGCCCGCGTGATCGACAACTCCCGTCGCCTCGGCGCCGACTGCGCGCGGCGCAGCGGCGGTCTGCTGCCGTTCCTGACCACCGAGCAGACCGTCCGCGACCTCGACCTCTTCCGCGCCCTGCTCGGCGAGCGGCGGATCACCTACTACGGCCCGTCCTACGCGACCATGATCGGCGCGTACTACGCGACGCTCTTCCCGCGGCGGGTGGAGCGGATGGTGCTGGACAGCAACGTCGGCTTCGACGGCAGCTGGGAGCGGTTCCAGCTGGGGCAGCCGATGAGCTTCCAGCGCCGCTTCGAGGAGGACTTCCTGCCCTGGTTGGCGGCCCGGGACGACACGTACCACTACGGCGCCACCGTCGCCGAGGCCGGGGCCCACTGGGAGCGGCGGCGCGCGGCCCTGCACGACGGCCCGCTCGTCGACGGCGCCCTGACGGTCGGCCCCAACCAGCTGGACAACGGCACCGTCCAGGCCGTCTACCGGGCGAGCGACGGATTCCCCGCGCTGGCCACCGCCCTGACCGCACTGGACGACTGGCCGGGCGCGAGCCCGGCCGCCCGGGAGACGGCGCGGCAGGTCTTCGGCCAGTACCTGAGCCCCGGGTTCCTCGCCGAGTACTTCGCCGTGACCTGCAACGACACGCCCTGGACGGGTGATCTGGACACCTGGGTCGCGCGGGGCCGCGAACTCACCGCCCGTTGGCCGCTGGCGGGCGCCCGGACGCTGGCCTTCGCCGCCGTCTGCGCCACCTGGCCGGCGCCGACCGCATCCCGGGTGCGGGTGACGGGGGCGGGCCTGCCGCCCACGCTGATGCTCAACTCGGTGCACGACCCGGCCACCTACTACGAGGCGGCCCGCTCGGCCCACCGGGCCTTGCGCGGCTCCCGGCTCGTGACGGTGACCGGCAGCGGCGACCACGGCCAGTACCCGGGGTCCAACGCCTGTGTCCGCGAGGTCGTCGAGTCCTACCTGCTCGACGGCCGCGTCCCCGCCCGTGATCTCAGCTGCCCCTCCCCGCCGTCGGGTTGACCGGCACCCAGGCGCCCCCCGGCGCCGGGTGCGGTCCGGGCGGACGGGTGGTGGCCCCGGCCTGCCCGGAGTGCGGTGGTGGGCGCCCGGGCCCGCGGCCCCCACCCCCAACAACGCGGATAGGAGCCCGCGGAGCAAAATGTGAAAGGAAAATCACA
>NZ_JBVHHE010000099.1:0-5767 GCF_055561235.1 Kitasatospora sp. NPDC022856
CAGGCCGTCCACCGGCTCTCCGCACAGGGCCACGGCGTCTTCATCGAGGTCAGCCCCCACCCGGTACTGCGCCCGGGCATCGAGGAGACGGTCGAGGAACTCGGCCGTGACGCCGTCGTGGTGGGAACGCTGCGCCGGAACGAGGGCGGACTCGAACGCTTCCTCACCTCGGCCGCCGAGACCTTCGTCCGGGGCGGCCCGGTGGACTGGACGGCCGCGTTCGCGGGCACCGGTGCCACCCCGGCGAGCCTGCCGACGTACGCGTTCCAACGGCAGTCCTACTGGTGGCGGCCGGCCCCGGGCGCGTCGGGTGACGCGAGCACCCTGGGACTCACCCCGGTCGACCACCCGTTCCTGGGCGCGGCACTCGCGCTGCCCGACTCCGACGGCCTCCTCGTCACCGGTCGGCTCTCGCTGGCCGAGCACCCGTGGCTGGCGGACCACACCGTCCTCGGGACGACGGTGGTCCCGGGCACGGCCCTGCTGGAGCTGGCCTTCCAGGCCGCCGACCGGGCCGGCTGCGGCCGGATCGAGGAGCTCACGCTGCACGCCCCGCTCGTCCTGCCGGACCAGGGCGCGGTGTCGCTCCAGGTGGTGGTCGGCGCGCCCGACGAGGCCGGTCGGCGACCGGTGAGCCTGCACTCCCAGCCGGCGGGGGCGCCGGCCGAGCAGCCGTGGGCCAGGCACGCCACCGGCCTGGCGGGGCCCGCCGGACCGGTAGGAGGGGCCGGATCGGCCGGGGAACGCGACGCCGGCCCGGCGGCCTGGCCCCCGCCGGGAGCGGGACCCGTCCGGATCGACGGGCTGTACGCCGGCCTGGCCGAGACCGGTCTGCCCTACGGCCCGGCCTTCCGGGGCGTCAGGGCGGCCTGGCGGCGGGGTGACGAGGTGTTCGCCGAGGTCGCGCTGCCCGAGGAGGCCGCCTACGGCGCCGACCGCTTCGCCGTGCACCCGGCGCTGCTGGACGCCGCGCTGCACGTCATCGGTCTGGCCCGGCCGGCCGCCGAAACGGCGGACGGCCTGCCGCAGCTGCCCTTCGCCTGGGAGGGCCTGACGCTGCACGCCGTCGGTGCGACCGCGTTGCGGGTCACGGTCACCCCGCTGGGGGCCGGCAAGGTGGCGCTGAGCGTCGCCGACACCACGGGCCGGCCGGTCGCCGGGATCGAGTCCCTGGCGCTGCGGCCGGTCACCCGGGAGCAGCTGGACGAGGTCGGCCGGGCCCACGGCGAGGCGCTCTTCCAGGTCGACTGGGTGGCCGTCGGCGCGCCCGCGGCCACCGCGTCGGGCTCCGGAGGCGACTGGGCCGTGGCGAGCCCCGGGGGCGCCGGCTTCGCGGGCCAGAGGCCCGGGGGCGCCGGCTCCGACGGCCCGGTCGGCGGGACGTTCGCCGATCTGCGCTCGCTGGCGGAGGCGGCGACGCGGACGAACGGTGCCGTGCCGGAGGTGGTCCTCCTGCCCTGCGCCGCCCCGGCCGCGACCCCCGGCGCGGCCGACCTCGGGGCGGCGGCCCGCGCGCTGGCCGCCGACGTCCTCGACGCGCTGCGGACCTGGCTTTCCGACGACCGGTTCGCCGCCTCCCGCCTGGTGGTGGTGACCAGGGGCGCCGTGACCGTCCGCCCCGGCGAGGGAGCGGCCGCGCCGGTGCAGGCCCCGGTGTGGGGCCTGGTGCGGGCCGCGCAGGCCGAGAACCCCGGCCGCTTCGTCCTGCTGGACCTGGACGAGGGCGACGCCCCACCGGCGCTGTTGGCCGCGGCCGTTCACTCCGGTGAGCCCCAACTCGCCCTTCGCGACGGCACGCTGAGCGTCCCCCGGCTCGCCGGGGCGGCCGCGGCGCTGACGCCGCCGGTCGGCGCGGCCGCCTGGCGGCTGGACATCGAGGGCAAGGGCACCCTGGAGAACCTGGCGCTGCTGCCGGGCCCGGACGACTCCGCCACCGGCCCGCTGGCCGAGGGCCGGGTCCGGATCGCGGTCCGCGCCGCCGGACTCAACTTCCGTGACGTCGTGGTCGCGCTGGGTCTGGTCCCGAGGCTCGACGGGCTCGGCATCGAGGGCGCCGGCGTGGTCACCGAGATCGGTCCCGGGGTGGCCGGGCTCGCCGTCGGCGACCGGGTGATGGGCCTGTTCTCCGGCGCGTTCGGACCGGTCGCGGTGGCCGACCACCGGGCCGTCGTCCCGATGCCCGACGGCTGGTCGTTCGCCGAGGCGGCCGCCGTCCCGGTGGTCTTCCTGACCGCCTACCACGGCCTGCGGGACTTGGCGGACCTGCGGCGCGGCGAGAGCGTCCTGGTGCACTCGGCGGCCGGCGGGGTCGGCATGGCCGCGGTGCAGCTGGCCCGGCACTGGGGGGCCGAGGTCTACGGCACGGCCGGCCCGGGCAAGTGGGGCACCCTGCGCGCGTCGGGTCTGGACGAGGCGCACATCGCCTCCTCCCGGGATCTCGGCTTCGAGCAGCGGATCCTGGCGGCGACCGGCGGGCGCGGGCTCTCGGTCGTGCTCAACTCGCTGGCCGGCGAGTTCGTCGACGCCTCCCTGCGGCTGCTGACACGGGGAGGGCGCTTCCTGGAGATGGGGAAGACCGACCACCGGGACGGGGCCGAGGTGGCCGCCGCGCACCCCGGCGTCGACTACCGGATCTTCGACCTGATGGAGGTCGACCCCGGGCGGATCGGCGCGATGCTCCGGGAGGTCCTGGCCCTGTTCGCGGCCGGGGCCCTGCACCGGACGCCGCTGACCGTCTGGGACGTCCGGCGGGCGCCCGAGGCGTTCCGCCACCTCCGCCAGGCCCGGCACATCGGGAAGATCGTCCTGACCGTGCCCGCCGCGCCGGACCCGGACGGCACCGCGCTGATCACCGGCGCCCCGGGGACGCTGGGCGCGCTGACCGCCCGGCACCTGGTGACCCGCCACGGCGTACGGCACCTGCTCCTGGCCTCGCGCCGGGGCGCGAAGGCCGACGGAGCCGCCGCCCTCGCCGCCGAGCTGACCGCTCTCGGCGCCACCGTGACCGTCGCCGCGTGCGACGTCACGGACGGCGGGGCGGTCGCCCGTCTGCTGGCCGGGATCCCGGCCGAGCACCCGCTGACGGCGGTGGTCCACACGGCGGGCGTGCTGGACGACGGGGTCGTCACCTCGCTGGACCGGGCGCGGCTGGACGGCGTCATGGCGCCGAAGGTGGACGCCGCCTGGCACCTGCACCGGCAGACCGAGCACCTGGACCTCGCGGTGTTCGCCCTGTTCTCCTCCGCCACCGCCCTGGTGGGCGCCGCCGGACAGGGCAACTACGCGGCGGCCAACGCCTTCCTGGACGCCCTGGCCGCGCACCGGCGCTCGCGCGGCCTCCCGGCCCTCGCACTCGCCTGGGGGCTGTGGGCCGAACGCAGCGCCATGACGGGGCACCTCGACGGCGCCGACCTCGACCGGATGCGGCGGGTCGGCATGGGCGCGCTGTCCACCGAGGAGGGGCTGGCACTCTTCGACGCCGCCCACCGCGCGGCCGCGCCGGTCCTGGTGCCGATGCGTCTGGACACCGCCTCCCTGCGGGCACGGGTGGCCTCCGGCGCCGGGCAGGCCGCCGTACCGCCGCTGCTGCGCGGGCTGGTCCGGGTGACCGGCCGCCGGACGGCCGCCGCGGCCTCGCCCACCGGGGGTACGACGCTGGCCCAGCGGCTCGCCGGACTCCGCGGGCCCGAGCGCGAGCGGCTGGTCCTGGACCTGGTGCTCGACGAGACGGCCGTGGTGCTGGGGCACGGTCTCGCCGGCGCGGTCGACGCCCGCCGGGCGTTCCGGGACCTCGGCTTCGACTCGCTGGCCGCCACCGAGCTGCGGAACCGGCTGAACGCCGCGACCGGACTGCGGTTGCCGACCACCACCGTGTTCGACCACCCGACGCCCGCCGAACTCGCGGCCCTGCTGCGGTCCCGGCTCGTCGGCGAGGCCGAGGCCACCGGGGCGCCGGTACCGGACGCCCGCGCCGGGGCGGCCGTCTACCAGGAACTCGACCGGCTGGAGGGCGCGCTCGGCGCGGTGGCGCAGAACGACGAGGCAGTCGCCGGCATCACCGAGCGCCTCGAAGCCCTCCTCGGGAAGTGGAAGGAGGCCCGCGCCTTCGAGACGGGGGCCACCGAGGACCGGCGGGACTACGAGTCCGCCACCGTCGACGACATCTTCTCGCTCATCGACGAGGAATTCGGCCTGTCCTGATCCGCCCCCGCTCCGCCCGGTCCCGTGCTGCCCCGCCCCGCTCCGTGCTGCCCCGCTGCTCCCTGCGGCTCCCTGCGGCTCCCCTGTCCCGACCGCCCGGCCTGACCTCGAACGGCGCTCCCGGCCTCTACCCGTTGGACGGATTCCCGATGGATAACGAAGAGAAGCTCCTCGACTACCTGAAGCGTGTGTCGGCCGACCTGCGGCAGACCAGGGAGCGCCTGCGGGCGGTGGAGGCCGCGTCGGGCGAGCCGGTGGCCGTGGTGGGCATCGGCTGCCGGTACCCCGGCGGGGTGCGGTCCCCGGAGGACCTGTGGCGGCTGGTGGTGGACGGCGGGGACGCCGTGGGACCGCTGCCGACCGACCGCGGCTGGGACAACGAGGCACTGTTCGATCCCGAGGCGGCGCGGCCGGGGTCCAGCTATGTGCGGGCCGGTGGGTTCCTGGACGCGGTGGCCGAGTTCGACGCGGGGTTCTTCGGGATCTCGCCGCGTGAGGCGCTGGCGATGGACCCGCAGCAGCGGTTGCTGCTGGAGACCTCGTGGGAGGCGGTGGAGCGGGCGGGGATCGACCCGGACTCGCTACGGGGGAGCCGGACGGGCGTCTTCGCCGGCGCGCTCTCCCAGGAGTACGGCCCCCGGCTGCACGAGGGCTCGGACGACCTCGCCGGCTACCTGCTGACGGGCAACACGCTCAGCGTCCTGTCCGGCCGGGTCTCGTACGCGTTGGGGTTGGAGGGGCCGGCGGTGACGGTGGACACGGCGTGTTCGTCGTCGTTGGTGGCGTTGCACCTGGCGGTGCAGTCGTTGCGGTCGGGTGAGTGCGACCTGGCGTTGGCGGGTGGGGTGACGGTGATGTCGACTCCGGGGATGTTCGTGGAGTTCTCGCGGCAGCGGGGGTTGTCGAGGGACGGTCGGTGCCGTTCCTTCTCGGTGGATGCCGAGGGGTTCGGTATGGCCGAGGGCGTCGGTGTCCTGTTGGTGGAGCGGCTGTCGGACGCGCGGCGGTTGGGGCATCCGGTGCTGGCGGTGGTGCGGGGCAGTGCGGTGAACCAGGACGGTGCGTCGAACGGTCTGACGGCGCCGAACGGTCCGTCGCAGCAGCGGGTGATCCGGCAGGCGCTGGCGAACGCCGGACTGTCCGCGCCGGACGTGGACGTGGTGGAGGCCCATGGCACGGGGACCCGCCTCGGCGACCCGATCGAGGCCCACGCGCTGCTCGCCACCTACGGCCAGGACCGCCCGGCGGAGCGGCCGTTGTACCTCGGGTCGGTCAAGTCCAACATCGGGCATCCGCAGGCGGCGGCGGGTGTGGCGGGTGTGATCAAGATGGTGTCGGCGATGCGGGCGGGTGTGCTGCCGAGGACGCTGCACGCCGACCAGCCCTCGCCGGAAGTGGACTGGGACGCGGGGTCGGTGGAGTTGCTGACGGAGGCCCGGGAGTGGGGTTCTTCGGTGGAGCGGCCGCGTCGGGCGGCTGTCTCCTCCTTCGGGATCAGCGGGACCAATGCGCATGTGGTGCTGGAGCAGGCGCCGGTGGAGGGGCCGTCGGCCGCGTCGTCGGGGCC
>NZ_JBVHHE010000100.1:0-5665 GCF_055561235.1 Kitasatospora sp. NPDC022856
GAGGACACCGCCGAACGCCTCGGCCGCCCCGTCTCCGGCCACGGCCGCGCCCGCGTCAACAGCTCCACCGCACCCGACGACCAGTCCACCTGCCCGGTCCGCTCGTCCGCGTGCAGGGTCTTCGGCAGCACACCGTGCCGCATCGCGAGGACGGCCTTGATGACCCCGGTGACACCGGCGGCGAACTGGGTGTGGCCGAGGTTCGACTTCACCGAGCCCAGCCAGGCCGGGTGCTCCTGCGGCCGGCCCTGGCCGTAGGTGGCCAGCAGCTCGACGGCCTCGATCGGGTCGCCCAGCGCGGTGCCGGTGCCGTGCGCCTCCAGCAGGTCGACCTGGTCCGGCGTCAGCCGCGCCTCGGCGAGGGCCTGCCGGATCACCCGGCGCTGCGCGGCGCCGTTCGGCGCGGTCAGGCCGTTCGACCTGCCGTCCTGGTTGATCGCGCTGCCCCGGAGGACCGCGAGCACCGGGTGGCCGAGGCGGCGGGCGTCGGAGAGCCGCTCCACCAGCAGCAGGCCGACCCCCTCGGCCATGCTCATGCCGTCGGCGCCGGCGCCGAACGCCTTGGAGCGGCCGTCACGGGCCAGGGCCCGCTGGCGGGCCAGCTCCAGGATGCCGTCCAGGGTGGACATCACCGTCACCCCGCCGGCCAGGGCGAGGTCGCACTCGCCCTGGCGCAGCGAGCGGGCCGCGAGGTGCAGCGCGACCAGCGAGGACGAGCAGGCCGTGTCCACCGTGACGGCCGGCCCCTCCAGCCCGAGCGTGTAGGAGACCCGACCGGAGGCGACGCTGCCCGAGCGGCCGTTGCCCAGGTAGCCCTCCAGCCCGTCCGGCACCCGGCCCAGCCGGGTGCCGTAGTCGTGGTAGCCGAGGCCCGCGAAGACGCCGGTCCGGCTGCCGCGCAGGGAGTGCGGGTCGATGCCCGCCGCCTCGACGGCCTCCCAGGAGGTCTCCAGCAGCAGCCGCTGCTGCGGGTCCATCCCGAGCGCCTCGCGCGGCGAGATGCCGAAGAACTCCGCGTCGAACTCCGCGACGTCCGTCAGGAAGCCGCCCTGCCGGACGTAGAACGTGCCGGGCACGTCCGGGTCGGGGTCGTACCGGCCGTCGATGTCCCAGCCGCGGTCCCGGGGCAGGTCGGCGATCACGTCCGCGCCGTCGGTCAGCAGCGTCCAGAGGTCCTGCGGGGTGCGCACCCCGCCCGGGAGGCGGCAGGCCATGCCCACGATCGCGATCGGTTCGGGCGCGGGGTCGGCGAGTTCGGCGTTCTGCCGGCGCAGCAGCTCGTTCTCCTTCAGCGAGAGCCGCAGGGCTTCGACGAGGCGGTCCTGGGTCTCAGCCATCTTTCCTCCACTGGCGGTTCCGGGTCGGTCGGCATGCGGGGCCCGGGCGGGCGGACCGGCCGGGCGGTCGGGGCGCGGCGTCATGTCGTGCTGCCGAACGCGCGGGCGATCAGGTCTTCGGCGTCCATGCCGTCGAGCCGGTCCAGCTCGTCCTCCGCGACGGGCGCCGGGTCGGACGTCGGGTCGGACGTCGGGTCGGACGCCGAGACAGGGGACGGCTCGGGGGGCGGCCCGGGGGCCGCTGCGGGGGCCGGGGCCTCCTCGGCGAGGCCCAACAGCACGTCGAGCAGGCCCAGTTCCCGCAGCCGGTCGAGCGGCAGCGCGGCGAGGGTCCGGCGGATCCCGTCCTCGTCGGCGCCGGTACCGGGCACCGCGGCGGCCCCGGCCCCGGGCGCCTCCCCGTCGGGGAAGAGCTCCCGCCGCAGCCGCTCGGCGAGTTCGCGCGCGCTCGGGCTCTCGAAGACCACGGTGGCGGGCAGCCGTAGCCCGGTCGCCGTGTTCAGCCGGTTGCGCAGCTCGACGGCGGTCAGCGAGTCGAAGCCGAGGTCCTTGAAGGGGCGGTCCGCCCCCACCAGGTCCGGCCCGTCGTGGCCGAGCACGGTGGCGGCGTGGCCCCGGACCGCCCGCAGCAGGACGCGGGTGCGTTCGGCCGCGGGCAGCCTGGTCAGCCGCAGGACGAGGGAACCGTCCTCCGGCCGGCCGGTGCCGGCCGTCCGGCGCGCCGGGGCGACCAGCTCGCGCAGCAGCGGGGGGACGTCCCCGCCGCGCTCGCGCAGGCCGGCCAGGTCGAGCGGCGCGGCCACCAGCGTCGACCGGTCCAGCCGGACCGCGGCGTCGAACAGGGCGAGGCCCTGCTCCGGGGTCATCCCGAGGGCGCCGCTCCTGGCCAGCCGGCCGTGGTCGCTCGCGCCGAGGTGTCCGGTCATCCCGCTGCTGGGCTCCCAGAGCCCCCAGGCGAGCGAGAGCGCCGGCCGGCCGGCCTCCCGCCGCCGGGCGGCGAGCGCGTCCAGGAAGGCGTTGGCCGCCGCGTAGTTGGCCTGCCCGGGGCTGCCGAAGACACCGGCGGCCGAGGAGTAGAGGACGAAGGCGGCGAGGTCCTCACCGGCGGTGAGCTCGTGCAGCGCGAGTGCCGCGTCGGCCTTGGGCCGCAGCACCGCGTCCAGTTGCTCGGCGGTCAGGGACTCCACCACGCCGTCGTCGAGCACGCCCGCGGTGTGCACGACGCCGCTCAGTGGCGGTCGGACCCCGGCGAGCAGCTCCCGCAGCGCGTCGCGGTCGGCGGTGTCGCAGGCCGCGATGGTCACCTCGGCGCCCAGTTCGCGCAGCGAGGCCTCCAGTTCACCGGCACCCTCGGCCGCCGGGCCACCACGGCCCACCAGCAGCAGATGCCGCACCCCGTACGCCGTCACCAGGTGCCGGGCCAGCAACGACCCCAGCGTGCCGGTACCACCGGTGACCAGCACCGTGCCCTCGGGGCCCAGCTGCCGGGGGACGGTCAGCACGACCTTGCCGACCAGCTTGGCCTGGCTCAGCTCCCGGAAGGCCTCGGGTGCCCGCCGGACGTCCCAGCAGGTCGTCGGCAGCGGCGACAGCACGCCCTGCTCGAAGAGGTCCACCAGTTCGGCCAGCATCTGCTGGATCCGGTCCGGGCCGGCGGCCGCCACCAGGTCGAACGCCCGGTAGGTCACGCCCGGGTGCGCGGCGGCCACCTCGTCGGCGGCGCGGACGTCGGTCTTGCCCAGCTCGACGAACCTTCCGCCACGGGGCAGCAGGCGCAGCGAGGCGTCGACGAACTCCCCCGCGAGGCAGTCCAGGACGACGTCCATCCCGCGCCCGCCGCTGGCCGCCAGGAACGCCTGCTCGAAGCCGGTGGTCCGCGAGTCGGCGATGCGGTCGTCGTCGAGGCCGAGCGAGCGCAGCGCCGGCCACTTGCCCCGGCCGGCCGTGCCGTAGACCTCGGCGCCCCGGTGCCGGGCCAGTTGCACGGCGGCCGTTCCGACGCCGCCGGCGGCGGCGTGGATCAGCACCGACTCGCCGGGGCGCAGGTCGGCCAGGTCGTACAGGGCGTAGTAGGCCGTCAGGAAGGCGACCGGCATGGCCGCCGCCTCGGCGAACGACCAGCCCTCGGGAATCCGGGCCACCAGCCGGGCATCGGCCACCGCGACCGGTCCGAAGGACTTGGGCAGCATGCCGAGGACGCGGTCCCCGGGGGCGAAGCCGGTCACCCCCGGGCCGGTCTCCAGCACCACCCCGGCGCCCTCGCCGCCGAGGTACGCCGCCGGGTCCGGGTACATCCCCAGCGCGACCAGGGTGTCCCGGAAGTTCAGTCCGGCCGCGCGGACCGCGATCCGCAGCTCGCCGGCGGCCAGCGGCGCGAGCGCCTCGGGGTGCGGGGCGAACGCCAGGCCCTCCAGGGTGCCCGACGCGTCGGCGGTCAGGTGCCAGGCGGGCATGTCGGGCCGCTCAGGCGTGGCGGGCCGCTCAGGCGTGGCGGGCAGCTCAGTCGGGTCGGGCAGTGCCAGTTCACCCCGGGCCGCCACCGCCCGGGCCAGCCGGGGGACGTGCAGTACGCCGTCGCGGACCGCGAGTTGGGGCTCGCCGGTGGCGACGGCGGCGTCCAGCAGCCCGGGGGCGGCGGGATCGTCGTCGAGGTCGACGAGGACGAACCGGCCGGGGTGCTCGGCCTGGGCGGAGCGGAGCAGCCCCAGCACGGCGGCGCCCACCGGGTCCGGCGCGCCGTCCGTCGCCCGGGCGGCCACCGCACCGCGGGTCACCACGGCCAGCGGGCCCGCGTCGGCGGGGGTTTCGGCCAGCCTGGCCCGGACCTCCGTCAGTGCGTGCCGGACGGCGTCCCGGACGGCCCGGGCCGGGTCGGCGTCGCCCGCCGCGGTGACCAGGATCCGCGCCGTCCGCGCGACCGGTCCGGCCGGGAGCGGCAGCGGCTGCCAGGCCACGTCGAAGAGCGCGTCGGGGGCCACCGCCTCGCGCTGCGCGAGCGCGCCGCCCGGGATCTCCCGGACCAGCAGCGAGGCCGCCGAGGCCACCGGACGGCCGTCCTCGTCGGCGACCAGCAGCGACACGCTGTCCTCACCGGTCGGCACCAGCCGGACCCGCAGCGCCGTGGCGCCCGAGGCGTGCAGGCGGAACCCGCTCCACGAGAAGGGGAGCCGGGCGGCGCCGCCGACGCCCTGGAGCGCCCAGGCGTGCAGGGCGCTGTCCAGCAGGGCGGGGTGCAGTCCGTAGCGCCCGGCCCCGGCGCGCTCGGACTCCGGGAGGCCGACCTCGGCGAAGAGCTCCGGACCGCGCCGCCAGAGGGTCCGCAGGCCGCGGAACGCCGGTCCGTAGCGGTACCCGGCCTCGTCGAGGCCCTCGTAGAAGCCCGCGGTGTCCACCGCGACCGCACCGGCGGGGGGCCAGACGGCCAGGTCGGCCGGCTCCTCCACGGGGTCGGCCGGGGCGAGGGTCCCGGAGGCGTGCCTGGTCCACGGTCGCCCCTCGCCCGGGCGGGCGTGGACGGTCACCGTGCGCCGTCCGGTGTCGTCGGCGTCCCCGACCGCGACCTGGATGCCGACCGCCGACCGCTCGGGCAGCGCCAGCGGCGCCTCGATGACCAGTTCCCCGACGACCGGGCAGCCGGCCTCGTCACCGGCCCGGACGGCCAGCTCGACGAAGGCCGTCCCCGGCAGCAGCACCGTCTCCCGCACGGCGTGGTCGGCGAGCCACGGGTGGCCGCGCCGCGACAGCCGGCCGGTGAGCAGCAGGCCGTCACCGCCCGCCGGGGCGACCACGGCGCCGAGCAGCGGATGGCCGGCGTCCCCCAGCCCGAGGCCGACGGCCGAGCCGCCCTGCTCGTCCGCCGCGGTCCGCACCCAGTAACGGCGGCGCTGGAAGGCGTAGGTGGGCAGCTCGACCGGGCGGCCACCGGCGGTGGCGGCGCTCCAGTCGACCGGCACACCGGCGGCCCAGAGCCCGGCCACCGAGGCCAGCAAGCGCTCCGGCCCGCCCTCGTCACGGCGCAGCGTGCCCGTCACCGTCGCCGTGGCCTCCGCGCTCTCGACGGTGTCCTGGACGCTGGTGGTCAGCACCGGGTGGGGGCTGACCTCGACGAAGACCCGGTGGCCGTCGTCGAGCAGCGCCCGGGTGGCGGCCTCGAACTCCACCGGCTGCCGCAGATTGGCGTACCAGTAGGCGGCGTCGAGCTCCCGCCCCTCCATCGTCTTCCCGGTCGTCGAGGAGTAGAACGGCACCTCGGCCGGTCCCGGCTCGACCGGCGCGAGCACCGCCAGCAGTTCCTCGCGCAACCGCTCCACCTGCGAGGTGTGCGAGGC
>NZ_JBVHHE010000101.1:0-5550 GCF_055561235.1 Kitasatospora sp. NPDC022856
CAGTACCGCCCCGATATCCTCGACGGCTTCCTCACCGGGGCCGGCCTCTCCCTCGACCTCCCACCGCCATCACCCTGAAGCGCCGAAGTCAGTATGGAGCGGACCTCGTCCCTGACTTCCTGCGGCATCGCGCCCACGACCGTCCGCACGTCGCTATCCGTTCCGGCCAGCCAGCCAGCCAGCCAGCCCAACGATCATCGTCCATGGCTTGACCTTTCAGTCCACCGACAGCATCCGAACCCAGGAGTCTAATGACCGATGATCAAGAGCGCGGTCCCCATCTGCCGTGATCCGGTGGCACCGCACGACCGTGAGGACGCGCAGG
Organism: Kitasatospora sp. NPDC022856; assembly: GCF_055561235.1. NCBI lineage: Bacteria > Bacillati > Actinomycetota > Actinomycetes > Kitasatosporales > Streptomycetaceae > Kitasatospora > Kitasatospora sp. NPDC022856. The sequence goes on from NZ_JBVHHE010000101.1 coordinate 326, forward strand.
GTGGTCGAGCGGGAGATCGCGCAGGCCAGGACGCAGGAGAGGCGGGCGCCCGCCCGGCCCGCTAACTCCTTCACAACCTGCCCGAGTTGGTCGGCGAGACGGCGCGTGCGCCGCTGGTAGCGTTCGATCAGGCCGGGGACCTGCTCGCGGAACGTCTGCCGCGGGCAGCCCAGGACCGGGCAGACCATGCGCCGGACCCGCACCGACGCCACGACCCGACGCCCGTCCACCGGCACATCCGCCACCACCCGGCCGTGGAAGGCATGCACCTGCCCCGTCGGCTGCCCGCACATCGGGCACGGCACCGGATCGTCCCTGGTCCGCGCCGACACCCGGATGACCTCGCCCTCGTCCGCCACATCCTCGACGACAAGGGCGGACAGCCCGGAAAACACCACACTCACAAGCTCGTTGACATCACGCACAGCATGCCAACGACGCCCGTCACCCTTCGTTACCACCGAGGATGGGACAGAGCCGTTGATTTGACACTCCCGAACTCCTCAGCGAACTCAAGTCTCCGAGTGTCGGTGTACACCCCACAATGCACGGGCGGGTACGGCTGACGTGCACAGCTGCGGTGCCCGAGTCCGGCGGTGCTTCGGCTCTTGCGGTCAGCCCCGTTCGGGAGTGAGGCGGGCCGCGCGGGAGGAGAGGTGGCGCCGCTCCGGCGTGCTGCTGGTGCGTCGGGCCGCCTCGCGGTAGGCATCGGCCGCTGCCTGGTGGTCGCCGAGTCGTTCGAGGAGGTGGGCACGGGTGGCGAGCAGGCGGTGGTGGTGTGCCGTCCGCTTGTCAGCATCCAGTTCCGCCAGCAGGTCGAGCCCGGCGGCGGGGCCGTGCACCATCGCGACGGCGACCGCGCGGTTGAGGGTGACCACCGGGTTCGGTGCGAGATGCGCCAGCAGGTCGTACAGGGTGAGGATCTGCGGCCAGTCGGTGGCATCGACATGCTCGGCCTCGTCGTGGACGGCGGCGATGGCCGCCTGCAACTGGTACGGGCCGACCTGCCCTTTGGGCAGGGTCTGGCTGATCAAATCGACGCCCTCCGTGACGAGCCGGCGGTCCCAGCGGGCACGGTCCTGCTCGGCCAGCGGCACCAGCGTGCCGTCCGGTCCGGTGCGGGCGGAGCGGCGTGCGTCGGTGAGCAGCATCAGGGCCAACAGCCCGGCCGTCTCAGCGTGTTCGGGCAGCAGGCGGTGCAGCAGCCGGGTGAGCCGGATCGCCTCGGTCGACAGGGCCGGCACCGTCAGGTCGGCGCCGTCGGTGGCGGTGTAGCCCTCGTTGAAGACCAGATACAGCACATGGAGCACCGCCTCCAGTCGCTCGGCCCGCTCTGCCGGCTCCGGCAGGCGCAGCGGCGTCGCGGAGGTCCTGACGGTCTGCTTGGCACGGCTGACGCGCTGGGCCATGGTCGCCTCGGGCACCAGGAAGGCGGCGGCGATCTGCGCTGTGTTCAGCCCCCCGACCGCGCGCAGGGTCAGCGCGATTTGGCTGGGCTCCGACAGCGCCGGGTGGCAGCACAGGAACAGCAGCGCCAGGGAGTCGTCCCGGTCCGCGTGCGCCTCGGCGTCCGCGGCGCGGCTCAGCAGCTCGGCCTGGGGGGTGGCCAGGGCGATGCGGTCCTCGCGCCGGCGCCGCGCCTGCTCGCTGCGCACCTCGTCCACTAGGCGGCGGGAGGCGACGGTGACCAGCCATCCCCTCGGATTGTCCGGCAGTCCCTCGGCGGGCCACTGGAGGGCGGCGGCCAGCAGCGCCTCCTGGACGGCGTCCTCGCAGGTGTCGAAGACGCCGTAGCGGTGGACGAGCGCGCCGAGGACCTGCGGCGCCAGCTCGCGCAGCAGGTCCTCGACGGCGGGCTTCTCGGTCACAGGTCCGTCGCGGCGTCGTGCAGCACCGGCCACAGCTCGACCGGCTCGGTGTCCGCGAAGGGCATGTCGGCGGCGATCTCCTGCGCACGTTCCAGGGACTCGCAGTCCAGCATGTAGAAGCTGGCGATGTACTCCTTGGTCTCCAGGTACGGCCCGTCGGTGACCGTCGCAGCGCCGTCCTTTCGGCGCACCAGCTGCGCGTTGGCCGCGTCCGCCAGGCCGTAGGCGCCCAGCAGTTCACCGCTGTCGCGGTACTTCTTGTTGAACGCGTCCTGCTTGGCGATCGCCTCGGGCCAGGCGTCGGCCGGGTAGGAGTCCCACTTGGCCTGGTTGCCGTAGATCATCGCGACGTACTTCATCAGGTGTCCCCTTTGTGTTCCGCGCACCCTCTCGGCGCGCTTCCACCCCACAGTCGGAGCCGCGGACGGGTCCTCGACATCCGGAACGAAAGAAGATTCCTCGGCTTTCCGCCGAACCGCACCGTCCTGCCGACCCGCCCGAACGGACCAAACGATCAACCTACCCGGCACCCTCCGCCCAGGTACAGCCACCCGCGCGGTGCGCGTTCGCACGTACCCGCCTGTGCGGATTGGCGCGGACGCCGACAGGCGGCGCCGACCGACAGGAGAGATCCGTCGGCCCCGCGCTTACGTCTTCTACACCGGGCTCCCCTCGCGTTCGTCCTGCGACAGCGCCCGCCCCACGCAGAAGGACGTCGGTGCCCACTCCCCCACGAAGATGCCCCACCGGTCCGCGCGGTCGAGCCCCGCCGCCTGCGCCTTCACGGACACCACCCACGAGGCGAACGACAACCCCCATCGACGCCACGCCCGCCGGATAGGCGCGCTCCGACCTCACACCCGCGTCATGCAACTTATTGATGATCATCACAACCTCCAGACAGATTCGGCACTCCAGCCCGCGTGCGGGCCGGCGTAGCGGCGGCGACGCTGGCGGTGAGCCCGTGCCCCACGAGCGGCGGCGCGCCGGAGTCGTCTGGGAGCGGAGGCGGCCGCAGCCCGACCTGTGTGGAGCGGAGTGCTGACCTTCGGCCTGGTGACGGTGCCCGTCGCGCTGTACACGGCGACGCAGTCCCACGACGTGGCTGGAGCGGCCGTGACCCGCCGCCCGGGGTCGCTGGGCCGTGCTGGCTCAGCCGGGCGGTCGGCGAACTCGAGCGACCCGGCCCAGCGCGCTGATCCCGGGCCGGCGGGCCGTCAGGATCTAGGGTCGGTGCCGGACCCCTGACAGCAGGTCACCCGAGAGGCGGCGCGAGATGCCGGCAGAGCCCACCCGAGAACACGACGTCCTGGTGATCGGCGCGGGGGTGTCCGGCCTCGCCTGCGCCCTCGACCTGCGCGGGGCCGGCCTCGACGTGCTCGTGGTGGAGCAGGCCGAGGCGGTCGGGGGGCGGGTGCGCACCGACCGGCGCGCCGGCTTCCTGCTGGACCACGGCTTCCAGGTGTTCAACACCTCCTACCCGCAGGTGAAGCGGCGGCTGCGACTGGCGGACCTGCGGCTGCGTCCGTTCACCCCGGGTGTGCTGGTGCAGACCCCGCGCGGCCGGCTCAGGTTCACCGATCCCACCCGGCGTCCCCGGGACGCCGCGGACCTGCTGCCCGGCCGGCTCGGGTCCGCCCGGGACATCGCCGCGCTCGGCCTGCTCGGCGCCCGGGACGCCCTGCTGCCGCCCGCCCTGCTCCGCCGGGGCCGGGACACCTCCACCCGGTCGGCGCTCGCCGCGTCGGGGATCTCGCCCGCGTTGGTGGAGGACTTCCTCCGGCCGTTCCTGTCCGGCGTCTTCCTGGAGGAGGAGTTGGAGACCTCCGCGCGCTACTTCCACCTGGTCTGGCGCAGCATGCTGCGCGGCACCCTCTGCCTGCCGGACGCCGGCATCGGTGCGGTGCCCGCGCAGCTCGCGGCGGGCCTGCCGGCCGGGGTGCTGCGGCTCGGCACGCCGGTGCGGGAGCTGACGGCGGCCGGGGCGGCGCTCGCCGACGGGACCGAACTCCCGGCCCGGGCCGTGGTGGTGGCCACCGGCCCGGGCGCGGCCGCGGCGCTGCTGCCGGGGCTGGCGGTGCCGGCCACCCGTACGGTGACCACGCTGTACCACGCGGCGCCGGTGCCCCCGCTGGCCGAGCCGACCCTGCTGGTGGACTCCGCGCGGCGGGTGCTGAACACGGTGGTGCTCAGCGAGGTCGCGCCGGGGTACGCGACGGACGGCCGGGCACTGGTCTCCACCTCGGTACTGGGGGCGGCGGACCACCGGGAGGCCGAGGTGCGGTCCACGCTGGCCGGGCTGTACGGGACGGACACCTCAGGCTGGGAGCACCTCGCCTCGTACACCGTGCGGGAGGCGCTGCCGGCGATGCCGGCGCCGTGGCCACTGATCCGCCCGAGCCGGTTCGGCGCGGGGCGCTACGTCTGCGGGGACCACCGGGCGACCGGCTCGCTGCAAGGGGCGATGGCCTCCGGGACGAGGGCGGCGCGTGAGGTCCTCCAGGACCTGGGCCGCTGAGACTGTCGACCCGTGTGACAGACGGCCAGGCGGTCTCCGATACGCCCTCACGACAGAGACGCACGGCACACCGCCGAGGGTCCGCCTCCTCGCGGGTGGGGACGTAGACCTTGCGCAGCGCCCGGATGGCCTTGTCCAGTTCCTCGGCCGGCGGCATGAACAGGTCGCTGTCCAGAACTTCCAGGCCCGCCATCCGCCTGTACGACGTACCGGACGCGTCCAGCGGCCGCTCGAATCCTCCCGTGTTCCACCGTCCGGCACCATGGACCGCCGGAAGCGGGCCCGCGGCGCCCCGATTGCGTCCCGGCCCGGCCGGCCTGTTCAGGTCCCACCCGGACGGGCGCCCGGCAATGGGGCGGCGGGCGTCGAGCACCCCGGAGGAGACACGTCCGCCAGCACCCGGCAACAGGCTGCGCCCCCTGAGAGGCTCCGGGGCTGCGGAGCTCGCAGACGTGCTGCGCCGATTCGGAGGCGGCCAGCCACCTCCAGGACCTGACCTCCGAGTCGGGCGTCGACATGGCGATCCGCTCGGCCGGGCACCCCATCCCTCCGGAGCAGCGATGACCATCCCCGTGCCACCGCCCGCCGCCGCTCGCCCATCGGGGGCTGGCGCCGCGGGCGCGGCCGCGCGCGTGGCTGACGTCGAGGGCCGCCGTGCTGGCCCTGCCTCGCTCCCGGCGTTGCCTCATCCTCACCGTGCACGACGTGCGCACCGACGTGCCGCCGGGGACGCCGTTCCACGTCTTACTGACTTCGGCGCTTCAGGGTGATGGCGGTGGGAGGTCGAGGGAGAGGCCGGCCCCGGTGAGGAAGCCGTCGAGGATGTCGGGGCGGTACTG
>NZ_JBVHHE010000102.1:0-5377 GCF_055561235.1 Kitasatospora sp. NPDC022856
ATGACGGCTTCGGTGCGCAGGGGGTTGATCTCGGAGACGGCGCCGACGAGCGTGGTCTTGCCGACACCGAAGCCGCCGGCGACGACGATCTTCGCGGAGGTGGTGGCGCGGGTGGGGGCGGCCGCGTTAGAGCTTGCGAAGTCCACTGAGGACCCTTTCGAGCAGCGTGACGTCGGGCTGGTTTCCGGATTCGCCGCCGGAAGCGGGCTGGTGGATGGCGACCAGGCCGGCTTCGGCCAGGTCGGCCACGAGGATGCGGGCCACCCCCAGAGGGAGGGAGAGCAGCGCCGACACCTCGGCGACGGACTTGACCTCGGTGCACAAGGTGCAGATCCGCTGGTGCTCGGGGAGCAGGGTGGCCAGGCGCTGCGGGTCGACGTCGGCCGAGACGAGCGCCTCCAGCGCCAGCTCGTAGCGCGGTCTGGTCCGCCCGCCGGTCATCGCGAACGGCCGGATCAGCGGGCCCGAGTCGTAGTCGTCCTCGAACTCCTCGACGTACCCCGGCTCCTGGGCCGGCTCCTGGCCGGGACCGGAGTGGTGCCGGCCGGGCTGCGGGGCCGGGGCGGAGTGCCGGCCGGGGAGGTGGCCGTCCGTCCTGCCCGGGGCCGGCCAGCCGGCCGGGGGCGCGTCGTACGAGGGCTGCTGCCGGCCGTACTGGTCGTACTGCTCCTGCGGGTACGGCTGGCCGTACTGCTGCTGGCCGTACTGGCCGTACTGGCCGTGCTGCTGACCGTGGCCGGCGACGCCGGGTGCTCCGAAGGCGTCATGGCCCGTGCCAGGGTACGGAACGCCGTACTGGCCGCTGCGGTCGTCGGGCGGTGTCACGGTTCCTCTCCTCACAAGGTGCGGCGGTGCGGTGCGAGCCCCGGACGGGTCCGGAGCCGGTGGTGCGAAGGCCGTACAACGTCCGAACCCGAGCCCGCCGAAGCGGGCCCGGGACGGGCGTGGAGGTGCTTCGAATACCAGGACGGTATCCGACGAACCGTCAGTGCAGGAGACTGCCCTGGAGTTCTGCGCGGAGTGCGGGGGTGAGGACGGCGCCGGCGCGGTCGACGAGCAGTGCCATCTCGTAGCCGACGAGGCCGATGTCGGAGTCCGGGGAGGCGAGGACGGCGAGGGCGGAGCCGTCGCTGACGGCCATCAGGAAGAGGAAACCGCGCTCCATCTCGACGACGGTCTGGTTGACCTCGCCGCCCTCGAAGATCCGGCTGGCGCCGGAGGTGAGGGAGGTGAGGCCGGAGGCGACGGCGGCGAGCTGGTCGGCGCGGTCGCGGGGGAAACCTTCGGACATGCACAGCAGGAGGCCGTCCGCGGAGACCACCACCGTGTGCGACACCCCGGGGGTGTTGTCCACGAAATTGGTGATCAGCCAGTTCAGGTTCTGTGCGGCCTGGCTCATCTGACTCAACTCAACGCTCCTGGTGGTTCGAGCCGCCGAAGAGATCGGTGCTGCGGTTCTGCTGTCCGTTGCCGGACGGGTCTACCTGATCGGGGTCGATCCGGAAGCTTCCGGTGTTGCCGGCGCTGCGGCCCTGCTCCACGCCGCGGCGCAGGTTGGTGAGTCGGCCGCGGACCTCCTCGGGGCTGCGGGAGACCTGCGGCCCGTCCTGCGGAGTGGGCTTGGCGTTGCCGGCCACCAGGTTCTGCTTGGGCACCCGCCGGGGCAGGCCGGACGAGGTGGTCCCGCCGGAGGCGGGCTCGCGCAGCTGCTCGGCACGCTGCCAGGCGCCGTCGTTGGGCGACTGCCAGGCGGCGCTGGTCGGGCCGGTCGGTCCGGTGGGACCGTAACCGCCCAGCGCGGACACCTCGTGTCCGCGCGGTTCGGCGGGCGCCGAGGTGTCCTTGGCGCCGGTGAACCAGTTCGGGGTCTCGCCGGTGTCCTGGCCGCCGCCCTGCTGCGGCGCGGCGGCGGGGCCACCGCCGGCCAGCTGCTGGCCGGGGCGGCGCTGCGGCAGCCCGGACGGCAGGGTGGCGGTGGGCTGGGCGGCCGGCAGGGCCGGCGGCTCCGGGGTGTACGGGTGGCCGGCCGGGGCCTCCTCGGCCCCGTACTGCTCGTCGGCGTAGCCGTCGTAGCCCGGGTACTGGCCGTACTGGTCGTCCTGGCCCTGGCTCTGGCTCTGGCCCTGGTTCTGGTCCTGACCGTACTGGTCGTCGCCGTAACCCTGCTGGGGGAACCGGCCGTAGGCGTCCTGGCCGTAGTCGTTCTGCCCGTACTCGGTCCCGGCGTAGCCGTCCTGGGCATACCCGTCCTGGGTGTAGCCGCCCTGGTCGTAGCCGTACTGCTGGTCGGCGTAGCCGGACTGGTCGTATCCCTGCTGGCCGTCCTGGCCGTCCTGGCCGTAGCCCTCGTCGTTGCGCCGGCCGTACGCCGGGTACTCCTCCTCGACCTCGGCGTCGAGCACCTGCCGCTCCTCCGGCCCGAGCGGGCCGGACTCCAGGGCCGCGCGGCGGACCTGGTCGAGCCGCTGCGAGCGCTGGACGGCCTCCAGGGCCGGGCTGAAGCCGCTGGACCCGGCGCTGCCGTTGCCGGTGAGGTGGTCGTCGAAGCCCAGCTCGGCGGCGCTGCGCGGCTGGTTCTGCTGGACCTCGGCGGCCCAGTCGGCCGCGGACGGCTCCTGCTCGGCGAAGATCCGGGAGACGGTGAACTGCTCCTCCGGCTCCGGGGCGGCGCCCATCTGGGTCAGGAACGGCGGGAGCATGACCAGCGAGGTGGTGCCCGCGGACTCGCCCGAGGGGCGGAGCTGGACACGGACGTCGTGCCGCTGGGAGAGCCGGCCGACCACGAAGAGGCCCATGCGGCGGGAGATGGTGGCGTCGACGGTGGGCGGCTCGGCCAGCTTCTCGTTGATCTCGGCGAAGTCCTCGGCGGTGAGGCCGATGCCCTTGTCGTGGATCTCGATCAGCACCCGGCCGTCCGGCAGGCGGGTGGCGTTGACCAGCACCCGGGTCTGCGGGCTGGAGAACGAGGTGGCGTTCTCCAGCAGCTCGGCGAGCAGGTGGACGAGGTCGGTCACGGCGGCGCCGACGACCTCGGCCTCGGGGATGCCGGAGAGCTCGACGCGCTCGTACTGCTCCACCTCGGACGCGGCGGCGCGGAGCACGTCGACCAGCGGGACCGGGGTGTTCCAGCGGCGGCCGGCCTCCTCGCCCGCGAGGACGAGCAGGTTCTCACCGTTACGGCGCATACGGGTCGCGAGGTGGTCCAGCTTGAAGAGGTTCTCCAGCTGGTCCGGGTCGGCCTCGTTGTTCTCCAGGTCGGTGATCAGCGCCAGCTGGCGCTGGATCAGGCTCTGGCTGCGGCGCGACAGGTTGGTGAAGATCGCGTTGACGTTGCCTCGCAGCAGGGCCTGCTCGGCGGCGAGCGCGACCGCCTGCCGGTGGACCTGGTCGAAGGCCCGGGCGACCTCGCCGATCTCGTCCTTGCCGTGCAGCGGGATCTGGCTGACCGAGGTGTCCACCCGGTCCGGGTCGGTCTTGGAGAGCCGCTCGACGAGGTCCGGCAGGCGGTGGTCGGCGATCTCCAGGGCGGCGTTGCGCAGGGTGCGCATGCCCAGGATCATCGAGCGGGCCACGTAGCCGGTGAGGACGCCGGCGAGGACCAGCGCGGCGAGCACGATCGCCGAGTTGAGGATGGCGTCGTAGAGCGCGTTGTCCCGCAGGTCGGCGGCGTCGTTGAGGACGTCGTCCAGCAGTGCGACCTCGGTGGCGCGCAGGCTGGCGATGTGGGTGTTGGAGGCCTGCTCCCAGTTCTCCTTGGTCAGACCGGCGTCCTTGGCCTCCTTGTAGGCGGCGTCGGCGGCGGCCTTGCCCTTGGACTGGCCCTCGGCGGCGGCCTGCGTGTAGGCGGCGCCGAGGCCCAGCAGGCCCGTCATGGTCGGCACGCTGCCGTTCGGCATCCGGTACGCGGCGCGCTGGTCGGCGGCGGCCTGGGCGACCTGGGCGTCGGAGTAGCGCTGGGCGTCCTCGGGGGCGCTGCCGGTGTTGAACTCGGAGAGCGAGACCTGCTCCAGCTTCTGGGAGACCAGGAGCTGCTGGATCAGGTCGGCGTTCTCGTACCGGGTGGTGGACTGGGCCGAGATGCCGACCAGCAGGTGGAGCATCAGCGCGCGCTGGGTCGAGGCCGAGGCCTTGGCCAGCGACATGGCGTAGATCGCGCGGCCCTTGCTGGTGATGTTGCTGCTGCCGAGGCCGACCGAGTTGTCGTAGGCCAGCAGCGGCGCGATCATCGTCGAGTACGCGGACTGGGTCGCGGTGGCGAACAGCTCGGGCTTGTAGGCGACGTCGCGCAGGTGCGGGAGGAACAGCACCATGCTCTGGAAGGCCGCGTGCCGGTGGGGCAGTTCGGCGGACTTGTCGCTGGCGTCGTAGGCCGCGTTGTACGCCTTGAGCGCGGTGTCTGTGGTGGCGCGGGTCTTCGGGACGTCGCCGTTCGGGTCCTGGCCGGTCAGCAGGGGGCTGAGCGACTTGTCGCGCTCGTTCTCCAGCGCCTCGGCGAGTTCGGTGGCCGCCTTGGCGAGGCGGGCGGTCTTCTCGGCGCGGGAGGCCTTGACGTAGCCGTCGACCGAGGTGTTGACGCGCAGGCCGCCGAAGATCAGGCCGATGATGACCGGGATCAACAGGATGGCTATCAGACGGGCCGGCACACGCCAGTTCCGCGGCCGGAGGAAGTCGTACCGACCACCCTTGCCGCCGCTGCCTCCGTCGTCCGCCGAGCCACCGCTGCGGCGCTCCGTGGAGGCGGCCGGCGGCTTCGGGGAGGGGGCCGGGGGTCGCTCCTCGACCGGCGTGAACGCGGAGAATCCGGCCGGGTCCGTTGCGGTACCGTTCGGCTCGCTCTGGCGGGGCTCGGAGCGCCGCTGCGGGGCGACCTGCTGCTTACGCCTCACTCGACAACAACCTCTCGGCCGATTGGCGGCCATGGATCAATCCAGCGCTACCCCTGGCAGCGGCCCGCTGGTGGTGGGACTGCCGAAATGGATTTAGGGGTAGCTGGAATTTCAGCACGTGCAGGGGTGGGGGACAAACAGGTGTCGATGGCGGCCTGCTGTGGAGCAATCCGGACATTAGCCGACATCGAGGGGCAAAACCTTGGTCTTCTGGCGCTGAGCGATGCTAATTCGCTACGCATGGTCACTGTTGATCACAAAATGCCTACCGAACTGTTATCCGCTGCTTATGTAGGGGTCTTGCGCGGGCCGCCGCGGCGACACCCGCGCCCTAGCCGCAGCTGCCCCGGTGCCCGACCGTGACGGCGGGGCACCGGGGCGTGCGACCTGCGGGTTCCCGCTCAGCGCAGGCGGGCGAGGAGGGCGTGTTCGACGAGGGTGATGAGGGCGCTCTTGGCGCTGTCGCGTCGTCGGGCGTCGAGGGTGATGAC
>NZ_JBVHHE010000103.1:0-5320 GCF_055561235.1 Kitasatospora sp. NPDC022856
AGATCGAAACCGCCCTCACCGCCCTGGACCACATCCACCAGGCCGTCGCCATCGTCCGCGACGACACCCTCCTCGCCTACCTCGTCACCGACAACACCGGGTTCGACCTCACCACCGTGCGCCGCGAACTCGCCACCACCCTCCCCGAATACATGATCCCCGCGGCGTTCGTCACCCTCGACGCCATCCCCCTCAACAGCAGCGGCAAGACCGACCGCCGCGCCCTCCCGGCCCCGGACCTGGACGCCTTCACCACCAGTAACCGCACCGCCCCCCGCACCCCCGTCGAGGAACGCCTCGCCGCGGTCTGGGCCCAGGTCCTCGGCCTGCCCCAGGTCGGCGTCGAGGACAGCTTCTTCGACCTCGGCGGCGACTCCATCCGCGCCGTCCGCCTCACCGGAGCCCTCCGCGCCGCCGGCTACGACATCACCATCCCGGACGTCTTCCAGCAGCGCACCATCGCCGCCCTCGCGGCCCGGATCGGTGACGGCACCGGCGAGTCCCTGATCACCGCCGTCGAGCCCTTCGCCCTCATCGGCGACGACGACCGCGCGGCCCTCCCGGCCGACATCGTCGACGCCTACCCGCTCTCCCAGGCGCAGACCGGCATCCTGGTGGAGGTCATGTCCGCGGTCGACCGTGCGGTCTACCACAACATCGACTCCTTCCGGCTGCCCGACCCGCAGCCGTTCGACGCCGAGGCCTTCCGCCGCGCCGTCGACACGGTGGTGGCCCGGCACGACATCCTGCGCACCTCCATGCACCTGGACGGCTACAGCCAGCCCCTCCAACTCGTCCACGCCGCCACCGAGGCACCGGTGGCCGTGTACGACCTGCGCGGTCTGACCGAGGCCGAGATCACGGAGCGTGCGCTCGCCTACGCCGAGGAGGAGCGGGCCCGCGGGTTCGAGCTCACGACGGCTCCGCTGCTGCGGTTCGCGGCACACGTCGAGTCCGACCGGGCGTGGCGCCTGACGATCAGCCACAACCACGCGGTCAGCGACGGCTGGACGCTCAACTCGCTGCTGATGGAGCTCCACGGCGCCTACCGGGCACTGCGGGACGGCCTTGAGCCGGCGGCCCACGAGCCGGTTCCGGTGCGCTATGCCGACTTCGTCGCCGCCGAGCAGACCGCGCTCTCCGACCCGGCGACCCAGGCCTTCTGGCAGCGCGTCGTCGACGCCCACAGCCCGCTGGTGCTGCCCGCCACCTGGGGCGGTGAGCCGGGCGAGCGCCTCGGGGTCCGGGTGCCGTTCGCGGACCTGGAGGACGGCTTGCGCAGGCTCGCGGCCGAGGCGAGGACCTCGCTCAAGAGCGTCATGCTGGCCGCCCACCTCAAGGTGATGGGCAGCCTCACCGCCGAGGACGCCTTCCACACCGGCGTGGTCTACCACGGCCGCCTGGAGGCCCCCGGCTCCGACCGGGTGCTCGGCATGCACCTCAACACCCTGCCCTTCCCGACCGACCGGGGCGCGAAGACCTGGCGCGAACTGATCGAGCGGACCTACGCCATCGAGACCGCCATCTGGTCCCACCGCCGCTACCCGCTGCCCGCCATCCAGCGCGCCGCCGGCAGCTCCCGCGACCTGCTCACCGTCCTCTTCGACCACCACGACTTCCACCAGGTCGACACCGACTCCGTCGATGTCGAGGCCACCATGGCGGGCGGTTCGAACGAGTTTGCGCTGATGGCGATCCCGCAGGGCGGGCACGTCAACCTGAGCAGCTCGACGGAGTTCTTCACCGCGGCGAACCTGGAGCGGCTGGGCGCGATGTACCGGTCGGTGCTGGAGGCGATGGCCGCCGACGCCGACGGCGACGCCCGCGCCGCCCACCTCCCGGCCGACGAACTCTCCCGACTGCTCGGCACCTGGAACACCGCCGTCGAGCAGCCGGTCGAGGACTGCGTCCACGAGCTGTTCGCCGCCCAGGCCGCCCGCACCCCGGACGCCATCGCGCTGACCAGTAGCGATCAGAGCCTGACCTACGCGGAGCTGGACGAGCGGGCGAACCGTATCGCCCACCACCTCATCGCCCTCGGCGCCGGCCCCGAGCGGATCGTCGGCCTCTCGCTGGAGCGCGGACCCGACCTCATCCCGGCCCTGCTGGGCATCCTGAAGTCCGGCGCCGCCTACCTGCCGCTCGACCCGGCCAACCCCGCCGACCGCCTCGCCTACATGCTGGCCGACGCCAAGGCCGACCTGCTCGTCACCCACTCCGCCCTGGAAGAGCTGGAGTTCACCGGGACCCGTGTGCTCGTCGACGTCCACGAGCGGGAGATCAACGCGTGCCCGGCGACCCCGCCGGTCACCGGTGTCCGTCCGGACAATCTGATCTACGTCATCTACACCTCGGGCTCCACCGGCCTGCCCAAGGGCGTCAGCCTCACCCACGCCAACGTCGCCCGCCTGTTCACCGCCACCCGCGAGAACTACCACTTCGGCCCCACCGACGTCTGGCCGCTCTTCCACTCCTACGCCTTCGACGTCTCCGTCTGGGAGATGTGGGGCGCCCTCCTCCATGGCGGCCGACTCGTCGTCGTTCCCTCCGCGATCGCCCGCTCCCCGCACGACATGCTCGACCTGCTCACCACCGAACAGGCCACCATCCTCTGCCAGACCCCCTCCGCGTTCCGCACCCTCACCCAGCTCGCCGCCGACAACGACCCCCGGGTCGACGAACTCGCCCTGCGTGCCGTCGTCTTCGCCGGCGAACGCCTCGAAATGATCGAACTGCGCCCCTGGACCGACCGCGTCGGCACCCAGCACACCGCACTCGTCAACATGTACGGCATCACCGAGACCACCGTGCACTCCACCTACCACCGCATCACCGACACCGACGTCACCCGGACCGCGCACAGCCCCGTCGGCTCCCCGATGGACGACACCGCCATCCACCTCCTCGACGCCCGGGGACACCTCGTCCCGACCGGCGTCCCCGGCGAGATCCACGTCACCGGCCCCGCCGTCGCCCGCGGCTACCTCAACCGCCCCGCACTCACCGCCGAACGCTTCCTCCCCAACCCCCACGGACCCGCCGGCTCCCGGCTCTACCGCTCCGGCGACCTCGCCCTGCGCCTGCCCGACGGCACCCTCGAATCCCTCGGCCGGATCGACAAGCAGGTCAAGATCCGTGGCTACCGCATCGAACTGGGCGAAATCGAAGCCGCGCTCACCCAACACCCCACCGTCCGCCAGAGCGTCGTCACCGTTCGCGACAGCCACACCAACGGCGAGAAGATGCTCGTCGCCTACGTCGTCCCGGCCACCGACACCGTCCTCGACACGACCGCGCTCCGCACCCACCTCGGGACCTCACTGCCCGAGTACATGGTCCCGGCCGCGTTCGTCACCCTGGACACGATTCCGCTGACCACCAACGGCAAGGCCGACACCCGCGCCCTCCCCGCGCCCGACCTGGACGCCTTCAGCACCACCGGCTACACCGCCCCGCGCACTCCGGTCGAGGAGCGCCTGGCCGCGGTCTGGGCCGAGGTCCTCGGCCTGCCCCAGGTCGGTGTCGAGGACAGCTTCTTCGACCTCGGCGGCGACTCCATCCGCGCCGTCCGCCTCGTCGGCGCCCTGCGCGCCGCCGGCTACGACATCACCATCCCGGACGTCTTCCAGCAGCGCACCATCGCCGCCATGGCGATCGCGGTCGGTGACGGCACCGGCGAGTCCCTGATCACTGCCGTCCAGCCCTTCGCCCTCATCGGCGACGACGACCGCGCGGCCCTCCCGGCCGACATCGTCGACGCCTACCCGCTCTCCCAGATCCAGACCGGCATGCTCGTCGAGATGCTCGCGGCACAGGGCGGCAGCACCTACCGGAACATCAACTCGTTCCGCCTGCCGGACGCGTTGTCGTTCTCGCCGGACGTCCTGCGCCAGGCCGTCGACACGGTGGTCGCCCGGCACGACATCCTGCGCACCTCGATGCACCTGGACGGCTACAGCCAGCCCCTCCAGCTCGTCCACGCCACGGCCGAGGTCCCGATCACCACGCACGACCTGCGCGGACTGACCGAGGCCGAGGTCGCGGAGCGCACGACCGCCTACGTCGAGCAGGAGCGGGCGACGGGCTTCGACCTGACCGCCGCCCCGCTGCTGCGCATCGCCGCACACGTCGAGTCGGACCAGAGCTGGCGCCTGACGTTCAGTCATATCCATGCCGTCACCGAGGGGTGGAGCTACCACACCCTGGCGATGGAGATCGTGACCCTCTACCGCAGCCTGCGGAACGGCGAGCAGCCGACCGCCTACGAGGTGCCGGCGGTCCGCTACGCGGACTTCATCGCCGCCGAGCAGACCGCGCTGGCCGACCCGGCCACCCAGGCCTTCTGGCAGCAGCTCGTCGATGCCCACAGCCCGCTGGTCCTGCCCGGTTCCTGGGGTGAGGGCGAGCGCCACGGGAACGAGCGCCACGGTGTCCCGGTCCCGTTCCTGGACCTCAAGGACGGACTGACCCGACTGGCCACCGCCGCCAAGACCTCGCTCAAGAGCGTGCTGCTGGCCGCGCACCTCAAGGTGCTCGGCAGCCTGACGGCCGAGGACGCCTTCCACACCGGCGTGGTCTACCACGGCCGGATGGAGGCACCGGGCGCCGACCGGGTGCTCGGCATGCACCTCAACACCCTGCCGTTCCCGACCACTCGGGGCGCGAAGACCTGGCGTGAGCTGGTCGAGCGGACCTACGCCACCGAGACCGCCATCTGGTCCCACCGCCGCTACCCGCTGCCCGCCGTCCAGCGCGCCGCCGGCAACTCCGGCGACCTGGTCTCGATCCTCTTCGAGTACCTGGACTTCCACCTCGTCGACGACGGCCCCATCGATACCGATGGCTCGCTGGGCGACGGCGCCAACGAGTTCGCCCTCAACGTGCTGGCCCGCCCGGACCGGGTGAACCTCAGTGCCCCGACCGCCGGGGTGGGTCGGGAGTGGCTGGGCCTGCTGGGTGAGCGTTACCGGCTGGTCCTGGAGGCGATGGCCGCCGACCCCAACGGCGACGCGACCCTCTCCCACCTGCCCGAGACCGAGCGCACCCAGCTCACGACCTGGGCCGCGGGCGACCCCGTCGACTGGCCGCAGGGCCTGACCGTCGACCTGATCGAAGCCCAGGCGCAGGCCACGCCCGACGCGGTCGCCGTCATCGCCGGGGACGTCCGCCTCACCTTCCGCGAGGTCGACGAACGCGCCAACCGCATCGCCCACCACCTGCTCACCCTCGGCGCCGGACCGGACGTCCTCGTCGGCGTCTGCCTGGAGCGCGGCCCCGACCTCGTCCCCACCCTCCTCGGCGTCTGGAAGGCCGGCGCCGC
>NZ_JBVHHE010000104.1:0-5212 GCF_055561235.1 Kitasatospora sp. NPDC022856
CGCCGACCGACACCACCCAAAAGGTGGGGAACCAAGCCCAGCAGGTTTGGCCCACCGCCCAGTACCACCTGGGGAGATTCAACCAGCGCCATCAGAACTCGCCGGCTGGTCCCTGCGCGAACCCGCGCCGATGACCGAAGCCCTCCTCGCCGGCTACTTCGACGGACCGTTGCCTGCCGAGAGCCTGCTGCCGCTCGTCCTGTTCCGCCTGCGCATCGCGGTCTCGCTCCTGCACGTTCACGTTGCCTTCGACGACCAGGACATGGTGCGGCTGCGGGCCGCCCAGATCCAGGCCGACCTCGACGACCTCGACCACGGCCACCTCGCCGCCGTCCCCCGCATAACCCCCAACGAGCACTCCGCCCGACGCCGCCGCCCGTAGGCAGCCAAACCCCGACTGGAAGGACGCCATGAACGACCCCAAGGTCACCCTCCCGTTCCCCCGCGAGCCCAAGTACGGGCAGGCCGAGAAGGACGCCGTCCTCAAGCTTCTCGACGACGGGCACCTCTCCGAGATCAACCGAGGCCCGGCCACCAACGCCCTCGAAGCGGCCTTCGCCCGCCTCACCGGCACCCGCCACGCGCTGTCGTTCAACTCCGGCACCGCCTCCCTGCACGCCGCGCTCCACGCGGTCGGCGCCAACCCCGAAGCCGGCGTAGCCGTCTCCCCGATGACCTGGATCTCCGCCATCACCGCCGTCTTCCAGGCCGGCAGCTACCCCGTCTTCTGCGACATCGAGCCCGACAGCCCCAACATCGCCGCCACCTCCGTCGCCCAGGTCGCCGACGAGTGCTCCGCCGTCCTCGCCACCCACACCTGGGGCATCCCCGCTCGCATGGATCAGCTCGCCAAGGCCACCAACCTGCCGATCGTCGAGGACTGCTCGCATGCCCATGGCGCCGTCTACCAGGGCCGGGCTGTCGGCTCCTGGGGATCCGCCGGGTGCTTCAGCCTCCAGGAGTCCAAGTCCGTCTCCGGCGGGGAAGGCGGCATCCTGACCACCTCCGACCGGGAGGTCTACGAGCGCGCCCTGACCCTCGGCCACCACCCCGCCCGGCTGGCCGACGAACTCACCCTCCCTGAGCTGAAGCCGCTCGCCACCACCGGGGCTGCCTACAAGTACCGGATGCCCGCCCTCTCCGCCGTCATCGCCCGCTGGCAGCTCCGTTCCCTGCCCGACCGGATGCTCGCCGCCGAACAGAACCTGGCCACCCTCCGCCAGGCCCTGGAAGAGTGCGACGCGCCCGTCGCCTGGCCGGAGATCGGCGAACTCTCCGTCCGCGGCTGGTACGGAACCCCGCTGGCGATCAACGTCCGCGTGCCCGACCCGAAGGCGCTCCACGAGAAGTGCCGGGCCGCCGGCATCCCCGTCCGCTCCCTGTACGAGGACTGGACACAGACCCCGCTGGTGCAGCGCCCGGACGTGGCCGCCCGCTACTGGCCCCACCTCGCCGAAAGCCCCTACCAGCCGCCGACCCGGGACGCCCTGCCGAACTACTACAAGGCACTGCGCCAGATGATCGTCCTCAAGGTGCCGCAGATCCCCGCCCCGGACTACATGGAGCAGGTGGCCGAAGCCCTCGCCACCGTCCTGTCCCGCACGCTGCTCACGGCATAGCCGCGAACGCCTCCTGCACAGCCTCGCGCCGCTCCGTCCACCAGGCCAGGAAGCGCTCGGCGGGCAGGAACAGGTGGTCGCAGGAGTGATCGTCGCGGTCGTAGTGGAAGACCAGCTGCCAGTAGTCCGACATGCGCTTCCACCAGAGCCGCTCCACCGCGTCCGCCAGGGCCGGAACCGGGATCGGCACCACCGACCGGTACCCGGCCACGAACGCCGAAGTCCGCTCCAAGTCGAGGAAGCCGTCCTCACCGCCGAACTGAACCGTGGCGGTGCGGGCGACCTCCTCGCCGAACGGCCGGAGCCGGATCCGGTCCCAGTCGATCACTCCGGCGATCTCGCCGTCCCGCCACAGCACGTTCCGGTGCTGGACGTCACCGTGCGTCCACCCCGCCGGGCCGACCGCCACCTCGCCGGCCGGGCGCTCGTGCCCGTACTTCTCCAACAGCACCTTGCGCTCGGCCAGCGCGGAGGCCGCCTCGGCGTCGAACGCCGTCCGGCTCTCCAGGCCTGTGATCAAGGCGAGAAAACGGTCCGCCTCCTCGCGAGCCTCGGCGGGCGTGGTCACCGAGACGGTCACCTGCTCCGGCCCCGGCGGCAGCAGGCCAGCCAGCCGCTCACCGTTCAAGCTCCGGTGGATCCGACCGAGAAGAACTCCGAGGTCACCGGCCTGCTCGATCGAGAGCGCCGTACCCGGCAGGTGGCTCCCCTCCATCCACGGAATCAGGCAGTACCCGCGGTCGGCGACCTCGACCACCGCATCCCCGGCCGAGGAGACCCGTGCCCTGCCCACCGGCAGGCCATCATCGGCCAGCGCCGACAGCACAGTCAGGTTCCGACGTGCCTGCGACAGCGGCACATCCATGATCCGCTTCAAGGCGAACGAGCCCTCGGCCGTATCCAGCCGCCAGTTCCCATTCATCAAGCCGTCCGACAGGAAGCGGCACTCCCGGACCTCACCCAGCCCGAAAGCCTCGCTGAGAACTGTCAGATCCTCTGCGATCTCGCTGTACCGAGCGCCGAAAGTCGCGTCCTTCACCCCAAGCAGGCTAGCCGAGCCGAGGGATCGAAGCGGTCGGTTCAGGAGGTTTCAGCCGCCCTGGTCGCGGTTCGGACGACGAGTCCCACCAAATCGCCGGTTGGGCCCTTTCGTCCGGTAACGCCGCTGAGCGCCAAGGTCAACGGCACTGCCAGTTGTCGCCAGGCGAAGGTCTGGTGATCGTCGTGATCATCCTCCGCTCGCTTGGGAGGGGAGCTCGGTGACCACAATCCATGGGCGGTGTCCGTCGCGGTGGCACTCCGCTCGCAGACGTACAGGCTGCGTTGCGTTGCGGGTGTGCCAGCCCAACGGGTCACCCTCGAACCAGCTCGGAGCTGGCGTGTACTCCATGAGGCGGATCAGTTGCTCGCCGCGCTCCAGGCCATCGAGCACGATTTCCCGGCCCGGCTCCATGACGCCGTTAACATCCGGCCGGAAGCGATAGGGCCCCCAGATCATCCGGGCCAGTTCCTGAGGCCGGTGATCAGGATCTGCAGCGAGCGCCATGTGGTCAATGCCGGCCTCATCCCGCACTGACAGAGTGATCCGGTCAAGTCGATCGAGACCGATCGGCCCCACCAACTCGATCCGCAGCGCCCTGGGAGAGCTCGTGGAACCGTCCAAGGTGAACCGCAGTTCGGGCGTAAGGTCCCGATGCCAGCGGTCCCGTTCGATCCGCGTCATCTCCTGAGCCGCCGTTGCGGACGCCGAAGCGGCAGTGGCCGCCTGCCGCGTCGCCCACACCGTCAGACCGACAGCCACGAGGGCCGCTATCGCGCTGACCGCAGTCCAGAACGTCTCGTCCATGGCGCCGGACGATACTCGCGTGTGGGGTGAGCTGCCATCACCTTCTTCGAGCGCTCAGTGGGCGAGTCCGTCGATCAGCTTGCCGAGGTTGCGCACGGCCCGGTCGGAGGCACCCCGGGCTGCAAGCGCACCCAGGACGACGTCTCGTTCCAGCGCCCCCGCGCTCTGCAGGCTCTGCAGGATGCGATGTGCCTGCTCCTTGCCGAACTGGTCACCGAAGCCGTTGTTCTTGTAAAAGTTCAGTCGCTCGATGGCCTTCGCCACCTCGGGACGGAGCCCTGCTGGCTGCTCATCGGGCCTGGTCAGATCGACCGCACCCAGCTGATTGGCCCAGCCGCGGAGCGGAAAGCCGCCGATACTCTCCACGACGGCAAGCGACGATCCGCGAGCGAGTCCCGCGGCGAAGTTGAGAGTCTTCTCGTCCGGAACGTAGGCCAGGACGGGCCCGACGCCACTGCCCACACGACTCCGCGCTGCGCGCGGCGTGGTGACGGTGTGCTCGGCCGCGAAGGTGCACAACGACGGAATCTGCTGCTCCACGCCGAAAGCGTTGACCACAAGCACACCGGCGGCGTCCTGCTCGGCGCACTCCCGTCGGACCCACGCCACAGCAAGGTCCGCAGCCAGTTCCCAATCCCGCTCGGGATCGTCGTCCGGCACCCAGGCCGCCCGCACGATGCTGTTCGCCATGGTCGAGTCCTCTCCCGCAAACAGATCGCCGACACGCGACCTGACCGATCACGGTAGCGGCCACCTCCGACACGTCGGAGGTGGCCGCTGGCGGCCGGAACCCGCGGGCCTGGACGCCGCGGGGTGAGCCAGAGACCAGCAGGTTCGGCCCACGCGGTCACAATGCCCGGGAGTTGTTCCGTCAGGCGGCGCTTGTGGTCATTGGTATGGGTGGCCAAATACTCAAGCCGAGATGCTCTGAGCAGCCACGCTCCTGACTTCGGCCTCCGCAAGCTGCGCGGCGAGGATCCTGAGCTTCGGGAGGTAGGCCTCGATGTCGTCGATCACCTGGCGAAGGTCGGCAGCGTTGAGATCCGTCCAGTTGTCGAGGAGCATCCCACAGGACGGTTCGCCATCGAAGGTTGCCAGGTAAGCACTGAGATAGGGCCCGACTCGGCCGGGGTTGCGGCGGTCGACCGCCTCAAGGGTGATCTCGGTACCCTCGCAGTCCGAGTGCGGTGCAACACCCTTCACGCACCACGGATGAGCACGGCAGCCATCGACGACGGCTCGAGGGGATCCGACAGCACCGAGACGCTCGGCCTCTTCATAGATCCGGTTGGCCTGGTCGCGCAGCTGTGCGGCGAATCCGCGAGCCTCGGCCTGGTTCATTTCCAGGTCAGCGCCGTAGCCCCAGCCTTCGATGACCGGTTCGCAGCCCTCCTCTGCGAGCCAGGTGCGCCGGACGGTGAAGACCGGTTTTCCGAAGGGACCGTGGATCGTGTGCTCGGGACCGTGGTGGTCGAACTGGTTGCACGGAGCCCCATAGCTGGCCGGGGCCGAGTGATCGATGACGCAACCGGGCATCCCGGTGCACCGCTGAGCACCCGACGCAGTGGCCCTCAGCCCCGAGGTCCGGCCCGGTAGTACGGCGGGCTGCTCAGGGAGATGGATGGGGAAGGCATTGTCCGGCATATCGCTCCTTACTGACATCAGCTCTTTGGGGTGGTAGATCTGCCGTTTTGCTGACGGATGGTCACCTGTCGCTGTAGACCGTGTGGCATGCGATATGCGGATG
>NZ_JBVHHE010000105.1:0-5055 GCF_055561235.1 Kitasatospora sp. NPDC022856
GGGGTCTTCGGCTCGGCCGGTCAGGGCAACTACGCGGCGGCCAACGCCTATCTGGACGCGGTCGCCCACCGGCGCCGCGCCGACGGCCTGCCCGCCGCGTCGCTCGCCTGGGGCCTCTGGGAGCAGGCCGGTGGCATGGCCGCCCACCTCACCGAGGCCGACCAGACCCGGGTGAACCGGGGCGGGTTCCTGGCGATCGCCCCGGCCGAGGGCCTGGACCTCTTCGACGCGGGCCTGCGCGGCGGCCGGGCCGTGACCGTGCCGATCAAGCTCGACCTGCGCGCCGTCCGGGCCGAGGCCGCGTCCGGCCGCGGCGTCCTGCCGCTGCTGCGCAGCCTGGTGCCGGTCGGCCGGCGGGCCGTCCGGACCGCCTCCGGGCTGGCCGACCGGCTCGCCGGGCTGGCGGTGGCGGAGCAGGAGACGCTGCTGCTGGACCTGGTCCGCACCCATGTCGCGACCGTGCTCGGACACGCCGGCGCGGCGAACGTCAAGGCGGAGAAGGCGTTCAAGGACGCCGGCTTCGACTCGCTCACCTCCGTCCAACTGCGCAACCGGCTCCGCGAGTCGACCGGGCTCAACCTGCCCACGACCGTCGTCTACGACTACCCCACGCCGGTCGCGCTCGCCCGCTTCCTGCGCGAGGAGCTCGGCGACACCGCCGCCGCTGCCGCCGTCCCGACGGTGGTGGCGGCCGACCTCGACGAGCCGATCGCGATCGTCGGCATGGCCTGCCGGCTGCCCGGTGGCGTGGTCACCCCGGAGGACCTCTGGCGGCTGGTCTCCGAGGGCCGGGACGCGGTGTCCGGCTTCCCCGAGGACCGCGGCTGGGACGTGGGCGGCCTCTTCGACGACGACCAGGAGAACATCGGCACCTCCTACGTCGACCAGGGCGGCTTCCTGCACGACGCGGGGCTCTTCGACGCGGGCTTCTTCGGGATCTCGCCGCGCGAGGCGCTGGCGATGGACCCGCAGCAGCGGCTGCTGCTGGAGATGTCCTGGGAGGCGCTGGAGCGGGCCGGGGTCGACCCGGCCGCGCTGAAGGGCCGGGACGTCGGGGTGTTCTCCGGCGTGATGACCCAGGGCTACGGGATCGGCGGCGTCATCCCGCCGGAGCTGAGCGGCTTCACCGCCACCGGCTCCGCGATGAGCGTGGCCTCGGGCCGGGTCTCCTACGTGTTCGGCTTCGAGGGCCCCGCGGTGACGGTGGACACGGCGTGCTCCTCCTCGCTGGTGGCGATGCACCTGGCCGCGCAGGCACTGCGGTCCGGCGAGTGCTCGCTGGCACTGGCCGGTGGCGCGACGATCATGGCGACGCCGCACACCTTCGTGGAGTTCTCGCGACAGAAGGCACTCGCCCCCGACGGGCGGTGCAAGGCGTTCTCCTCGACCGCCGACGGCACCGGCTGGGGCGAGGGCGCGGGCGTCGTGGTGCTGGAGCGGCTCTCCGAGGCCCGGCGCAACGGACACCGGATCCTGGCGGTGCTGCGCGGCAGCGCGATCAACCAGGACGGCGCGTCGAACGGTCTGACCGCGCCCAACGGCCCCTCGCAGCAGCGGGTGATCCGCAAGGCGCTGGCCAACGCGGGCCTGGCCGCCTCGGACGTCGACGCGGTGGAGGCGCACGGGACGGGGACCTCGCTGGGCGACCCGATCGAGGCGCAGGCGCTGCTGGCCACGTACGGGCAGGGGCGCGGGGACGGGGAGGCACCCCTCTGGCTCGGCTCGGTCAAGTCCAACGTCGGCCACACCCAGGCCGCGGCCGGGGTGGCCGGTGTGATCAAGATGGTGGAGGCGCTGCGGCACGGTGTGCTGCCGCCCACCCTGCACGTCGAGGCTCCGACGCCGCAGGTGGACTGGTCGCTCGGCGCGGTGGAGCTGCTGACCGAGGCGCGGGAGTGGCCGGAGACCGGCCGCCCCCGGCGGGTGGGCGTCTCCTCCTTCGGGCTGAGCGGGACCAACGCGCACCTGATCCTGGAGCAGGCGCCCGAGGAGGAGCCGGCCGAGGTCGGGGCCGCGCCCGACGCCGTGGTGCCGCTGGTGGTGTCGGCGGCCTCGACGGCCTCGCTGGCCGGGCAGGCCGAGCGGCTGGCGGCCTTCGTCGAGGCGTCCGCGCCGGTCTCACCGGCCGCGGTGGCCGGTGTCCTGGCGACCCGGCGGGCGGCGCTCGGTGAGCGCGCGGTGCTGGTGGCGGGCTCGCGGTCCGAGGTGCTGGCGGGGCTGGCCGCGTTGGCGCGCGGGGAGTCGGCGCCGGGGTTGGTGACGGGCAGTGTGTCCGGTGCGGGCCGGACGGTGCTGGTGTTCCCGGGGCAGGGTTCGCAGTGGGTCGGGATGGGGCGTGAACTGCTGGACGCCTCCCCGGTGTTCGCCGAGCGGGTGGCCGCGTGCGCGGCGGCGCTGGAGCGCTGGGTGGACTGGTCGCTGGAGGAGGTGCTGCGCGGTGAGGCCCCGGCCGAGCTGCTGGAGCGGGTGGACGTGCTCCAGCCGGCGAGTTTCGCGGTGATGGTCGGTCTGGCGGCGGTCTGGGCGTCGGTGGGCGTGCTGCCGGACGCGGTGGTCGGGCACTCGCAGGGGGAGATCGCGGCGGCCTGCGTGGCGGGTGCGCTGTCGTTGGAGGATGCGGCGCGGATCGTGGCGGTGCGCAGCCAGGTGATCGCGGGCAGCCTGGCCGGGCGCGGGGGGATGGCGTCGGTGGCGCTCTCCGAGAGCGAGGCTGTCGAGCGGCTGGTGCGCTGGACGGACCGGGTGGAGGTCGCGGCCGTCAACGGCCCGGCCTCGGTGGTGGTGGCCGGTGACGCCGAGGCCCTGGACGAGGCGTTGGAGGTGCTCGCGGCCGACGGCGTGCGGGTGCGCCGGGTGGCGGTGGACTACGCCTCGCACACCCGTCATGTCGAGGCGATCGAGGAGACCCTCGGCGAGGCCTTCGCGGACATTCGCAGCCAGGCCCCGCTGGTGCCGTTCCTCTCCACCGTCACGGGCGAGTGGATCGACCAGGCGGGCGTGCTGGACGGCGGCTACTGGTACCGCAACCTGCGCGGTCAGGTCCGGTTCGGCCCGGCGATCGCGACGCTGCTGGACCAGGGCCACACGGTGTTCGTGGAGTCGAGCGCTCACCCGGTGCTGGTCCAGCCGGTCAGTGAGATCGTGGACGAGGCCGGGGCCGAGGCCCTGGTCACCGGCTCGCTGCGGCGGGACGAGGGCGGCCCGCGCCGCCTGTTCGCCTCGATGGCCGAACTCCACGTCCGGGGCGTGGCCGTCGACTGGACCGGTGTGCTGCCGGCCGGCGCCGAGACCGCCCAGGTGGACCTGCCCACCTACGCCTTCGACCAGCAGCACTACTGGCTGCGGACCGCCCCGGCCACCGACGCGGCCTCGCTCGGCCAGGCCACCGCCGACCACCCGCTGATCGGCGCGGTGGTCCAGGTACCCGAGACGGGCGGCGTGCTCTGCACCTCCCGGCTCTCCCTGCACACCCACCCCTGGCTGGCCGACCACGCCGTCGGCGGCGCCGTCCTGGTGCCCGGCACCGGTCTGGTCGAGCTGGCGGTACGGGCCGGTGACGAGGTCGGCTGCGGCACGCTGGACGAGCTGGTGATCGAGGCCCCACTGGTCCTGCCCGAGCACGGCAACGTGCGGGTCCAGGTCACCGTCGGCGGCCCCGACGGGGCGGGCGCCCGCAGTGTCGGCATCTACTCGGTCCGCGAGGACGCGGCCGGGGACACCGGCGCGGACGCCTGGACCCGGCACGCCACCGGGACCCTGACGGCGACCTCGGACGCCGGCGGTCCCGCGTTCGACTTCACCGCCTGGCCGCCCGCCGACGCGGAGCAGCTCGGTGTCACCGGCGGCTACGAGCTGCTGGCCCGAGCCGGTTACGGCTACGGGCCGGTGTTCCAGGGCGTGCGGGCGGTCTGGCGACGCGGCGAGGAGCTGTTCGCCGAGGTCGCCCTGCCCGAGGACCAGCGGGACGCCGCCGGCCGGTTCGGCATCCACCCCGCGCTGCTCGACGCCGCCCTCCACCCCGTCATGCTGGACGTGGCGCTGGGGGACCCGACGGGCGCGAACCGGGCGGGCGACGAGTCCGAGGTGCACCTGCCGTTCGGCTGGAACGGGCTGCGGCTGCACGCGGCCGGCGCCTCGGCACTGCGGGTGCGCCTGGTGCGGTCCGACGCGCAGACGCTCGCGCTGGAGGCCGCCGACGAGACCGGCGGAGCCGTCCTGACGCTCCGTTCGCTGGTCTCGCGCGCCGTCTCGGCCGACCAACTGGGCAGCGCGGGAGGCGACGAAGGCCGCGACGCGCTGTTCCGGGTGGAGTGGACGGAGCTGCCCACCGGTACCGCTCCGGGCCTGGAACTCCCGCCGGCCTGGGTGCCGGTGGCCTCGCCGGACCACGTGGCCATGCTGACCAACGGCTCGGGCGTGCCCCCCGTGGTCGTCCTGGACGCGGTCGGGGACGGCCCGGACGAGCACGCGGTGCTCGGCCTGACCGCCCGGGTGCTGGACGTCGTCCAGGCCTGGCTGAGCACCCGGGGGCTGGACGCGGCGCGGCTGGTCGTGGTCACCCGGGGTGCGGTGCCCGCCGGCGGCGACGCCGCGGTGACGGACCCGGCGGGCGCCGCGGTCTGGGGTCTGATCCGGGTCGCGCAGGCGGAGAACCCGGACCGGATCGTGCTGCTCGACACCGACGCCGCCCCCGGGACGGACGTCGAACCGGTGCTCGCCGCCGTGCTGGGCACCAACGAGCCGCAGGTCGCGGTCCGCGGGACGACGATGTACGTGCCCCGGATCGCCCGGGCCACGGCCCCGGCCGACGAGGCCGCGGCGTTCGACCCCGAGGGCACCGTCCTGATCACCGGCGGCACCGGCACCCTCGGCGGCCTGCTGGCCCGGCGCCTGGTCACCGGGCACGGCGTCCGGCATCTGCTGCTGGCCAGCCGGAGCGGCCTGCGGGCCGAGGGTGCAACGGAGTTGGCGGCGGAGCTGGAGGATCTCGGCGCGACGGTGACCGTCACCGCCTGCGACGTGGCCGACCGGGAGTCGGCGGCCGCACTTCTCTCC
>NZ_JBVHHE010000106.1:0-4791 GCF_055561235.1 Kitasatospora sp. NPDC022856
CGCCCCCGAGTGCTCCCCGGACGTCTGGGACTTCTACACCGACCTGCGCTCCGCCTGCATCAGATACTGACCCCCGGCCCGGCCCCGGCCACCCCACCGACCCCACCGACCCCGCCGGCACCGCCGACCCCGCCAGCCCCGACCCTCACACGGGCCATTCGGAGACGGCTCCGACCAGCGCCACGAACGCCTCCTCCGGCGGCGTGAGTGCCCGGTCGGCCCGCCGTACGAGGGACACCGTCCGGACGGGCGGGGCCGGCACAACACTCAGCGCGGCGAGCATCCCGGCCTCCGTCTCCTGGCGGATGACATGCTCCGAGACGAGCGCCAGGCCGAGTCCCCGAGAGACGGCCTGCTTCAGCGTGTCCGTCCCCCACATGTCCCACTGCTCGACGACCTCCAACCCCCACATCCGCAACGCCGACTCCTGGAGCCGCCGGGTCGCGGAGCCGCTCTCGCGCATCAGGAACCGCTGGTCGACCAAGTCGGCAGGGGTCAGTGCCCGGCCGATGAGGGGCGAGCCCGGCTCGGCAACGAGCACCATGGCCTCCTCGAACATACCCTGGGCGACGAGCTGTTCATCACGTGGCGTGCCGGCGCACAGCCCCAGCGCCACCTCGCCCCGCAGCAGCCACGACTCGACCGCCTCCTCATTCCCCACCCTGATCTCGCAGGAGACCTTCGGAGCCCGCAGGGCGAACTCGGAGAGCAGCAGCGGCAGAAGATAGGTACCCAGAGTCGTCGTACCCGCCACCACCAGCCGACCGGCGCCCAGACCACGGTACTCGGCAACAGCAAGTTCGAGCTCGTCCAAGATCTCGAAGATCCGCCGGGCGTGCTCGACGACGATCTCGCCGGCCGACGTGGGACGGGCGCCGTGACTGGTGCGGTGAACGAGCTGGGCCCCGAGGGACCTCTCCAGGTTCCGGATGTGGTTCGACACGGCCGGCTGGCTGGTGAACAGCGACTTGGCCGCCCCCGAGAAACCCTTGGACTGGATGACCTTCGCGAGTACCTCCAGCTGGATCAGGGTCACCATGCTCCGTACCTCCATTGCTCGCACCGACGGCCCCCTCGAACACCACGTCGAGGGTGAAGAACACCGGAACAGGAATCCGCGTCCGCTCATGGAACGCGCCCTCCGGCACCAGCGCAAGGCCCAGAACGGACGAAAAGGTCGAGGGCGACGGGTCCGCAGGTCGTCCAGGCGGCCAAGGACGCCAAGGTCGCCCTGCTCACCTCCGACGACCAGATCTGCGCCACCGGCCCCGACCCGTCCGTCTGCGCCAAGACCGACCCGGTCCCGCGGATCGGGTTCTCCGGCGCCCGGATGGGCGGAGAGGTCGGCAAGCGGGCCGCCGAGGAGTACCGGAAGGCGGGCTGGAACCCCGCCGAGACCCGCACCGTCTCCGCGTGGAAGCAGGACGTCACCGTCTGCACCGACCGCGTCAAGGCCGCGAAGGAGGCGTTCGCCGCGGGCGCGAGCGCCAGCGTCCAGAACATCGACGTCGCCACCGACCTCAAGAACGGCAAGGCCATGCCCGCCGAGGCCTTCGCCCCCACCACCATGGCCGACCCCACCACCTTCAAGGCTCGACCGCGTCCCCACGTCGTCTCCTCCGACGGGGGACACGGTCGAACTGCGCCCGAAGGCCGGCGGCCCTCTCACAGACTGCGGAGACTACGGGGCGATCAGACCCTGATCCACCGCTGGGTGAAGCCGTTGGTGCAGGTGCCGAGCTGCAGCAGGGCTCCGTCGGACAGAGCGCCGTTCAGGTCGAGGCACAGGTTTGACTGGACGCCGGTGAAGGTGCCGTCGCCACGGGGGATCCACTGCTGGTTGGTGCCGCCGTTGCAGGTCCAGATGATCACCCGGGTGCCGGGGGTTCTGTGCTGGTTTGCGGCGTCGACGCACTTGCCCATGACGGTCAGGGTCTTGTCGGCGTTGTAGGTGAACCGCTGGGCGCTGCTGCCGTTGCAGGGCTGCTGCTGGATCTGGGTGCCGTTGGTGGTGGATGCCCCGGGGTCCTCCAGGCACTTGGTCGAGGGGATGTTCCTGGCGGTTTCGGTGATGCCTTGCAGGGAGGAGGTGCTGGGCGTTCCCTGTCCGGTGACGGAGAGGTTGTCGAACTGTGCTTCGTAGTAGCCGCCGGGGCCGAAGCCCGCCACGCCGACCGCGTGGGTGGTGTCGGTGACGGTCGCCAGCGTGGTGGTGTCGACCTTGGCGGTGATGGTGCTGCCTTGGAAGCCGAGGCTGTAGGTGTGCCAGGTCGATGTCCCCGGCGCGGTGGTGGTGCCGGATGCCAGGACGGTGGGGGTGGTGCCGATCTGCTTGTACAGCGACCAGAGGCCGGTGTTGGAGACTGTGAGGTGATAGCCGTTGATGCTGTTCGGTAGCCAGGTCGAGATGGTGGCGCGGCCCAGCAGGTGGATCTTTCCGGTCTGCGGGATCGTCGCATCGACGCTGACGGTGTAGTCGCCCCACTCGGGGTCGCCGACCAGCGTGTACGGCGTGGCGTCGGGCCGGTTCCAGCGGATCGGCGTCTGCGGTGTGGCCTGGCGCAGGCAGGTGCCGGTGCGGCCGGCGGTGCACGCGGCCGTCTCGAAGGAGCCCTGCATGGTGGAGGCGTACCTGGCCTCCTTCTTCAGCGGGTAGCCCTCGAAGGAGTCGGTGTACGGCAGCGGCAGGTTGGCCCGGGCGGGGGAGACGGCGGTGCCCTTGCCGCCCCAACCGGTGGTGGTGAGGGTGTAGGCGTACCCGGGCTGGAGGGTCAGGGAGAAGGCGCCGCCGGAGGGGGTGACGTCGGCCTGCTGGACCAGCCACTGGGTCGGGTCGGTGCCGGCGAGGTTGCTGGCGAAGACGTGCACCGGGCCGGTGGCGAGTCCTCCTCCGACCTGGAAGGAGGCGGTCTGCGCGGCGGTGGCGGTGGTGGTCTCGATGACGGTGGACCAGGTGTTGTCGGTGGCGGACCGCAGTGAGACGTAGCTGCCGTTGTTGCGGTTGCCGCCGAGGTAGCCGCTGCCCGAGTCGAGGTACTTCCAGCCGACCTTGGTGAACTGGGTGGTGTGGGCGGTGGCCCACAGGGCTTGGCCGACCGTGTAGTTGCCGGACCAGGGCTGGTTGGCCAGGATGAGGCCGTCCGTGCCGAAGGGCAGCGTCTGGTAGGCGGAGGCGGTCACCGGCCAGTTGATGTTCGCGGTGATCTTTCCGTCGATGTAGTCGCGGTTGTCCCCGCGCAGGACCAGGGCGCCCGACTGGTAGTCGTAGGAGCCGGCCTCGCTGGCCCACAGCGGTTTGCCGGTGCTGAGCGCGTTCGCGGAGGACGGGCAGTTGGTGGCCGGTCCCAGCCAACTGCAGGGGTAGTGGCTGCCGATGACGTCGATGGCCGCGGCCAGGGTCGGATCGGTCACCATCTGGTCGGCGATCGCCCAGCGGGTCTCGTCCGGACCGATGATCTTCGTGGTCAGCCCGGCCTGTCCCAGCGCGGTGTGGAGCTGCTCGAACCAGCCGGCGTTGTAGGTGTGTTCGTTCCAGCCGCCGAGGTAGTCGATGGTCAGTCCGTGGTCGGACTGGGCGTGCTGGACCCACCGGATGTAGTAGTCGATCATGTCCTGGGACCAGAAGGTGCCGTTCCCGATCCAACCGGGGGCGCCCCAGGCCAGGGCCGCGAGCTTGATGTCGGGGTTGCGCGCCTTGGCCTGCTCCATCAGCCACCATTCGTAGCCTCGGTAGTAGTCCACGTCGGCGCTGGTGTGCTCGGCGCTGATCTCGGCGCCGTCGGTCGAGTTGGTGTCGCCGCCGACCTCCACCTTCAGGATCTGCAGATTCGCGCCGTACCCGGGCTTGAACAGGTAGTCCAGGATCTGGCCGCGCTGCGGCTCGGGGTAGTCGTACAGCAGACGGGAGTTGCCGCCACCGCCGCTGACCGCCCCGATACCGTCGAACGTGCGCCCCGGCGAGGTGCCGTCGATCGTGACGGCTGTGGTGACGGCTGCGGCCTGCGTCGCCTGCACAACGACGCCGCCCACCATCAGCGAGAGTGCCACGGCGGCCGCGGCCAGTCGCGACCGCGCGGGTCTTTCAGTGACCTTCACTGGAATCCTTTCTCAGGAATACGATGGTTCTTTCACGGTCTTCTGCTGTTTCACGCGTCCGCCCGGACTCGCCGAGGAGCGGCAGCATCAGGTGGCGCGGCTTTGCTCCGCCGTTCGGCGGTCCACCGCCGGTCGGCAGGCCAGGGATGGGATGGCCGTGACGGGGGACGGAGTGGGGCGACGGTCCGTAAAGGTCCGGGGCCCGGGATTGGGGGAGATCGAGGTCGGCGTCGCGGCGGTGTCGCCCGGCGCCGTCGGGCTCCGGGCGAACTGAAGTGCGGCGCCGACGGCCCCCGCAGGGGTAGTCGCCCGCACGACGAAGCTGTCGCCGCCGTCGTCCGCCGGCGGATGTGCGGATGAGCCGCTCCGAGGTGAATGCGGGGAGAGCCGAGCTCTTCCTCGTGGACGGGTACGGCGCATTCGTCGTATCGGTGGGACCAGTACGTGCTGAGCCGGTGTCGCGGGTGGGTGGACGGGGTTGGCGAGCGAGCGGTGGCTTCTGCCGACCAGGCTGCTTCCGGGGTTGGTGGATGACGCTCGGGTGTCGGCGGCCCGTGGGGGCGGCCGCGGACGGCCCGGGGTGTGAGGGGGTCCGGCGTGTGTCAGTTGCAGGTGGCGCCGCTGGTCTTGAAGGTGGTGGCGTCGACCATGGTGGTGGGGGCGAAGGCCTCGGCGGGCATGGCCTTGCCGTTCTTG
>NZ_JBVHHE010000107.1:0-4599 GCF_055561235.1 Kitasatospora sp. NPDC022856
TTTGGTTTTTTGTTGGTGGGGGTGGGGGGGGGGGCCGGGTGGCCGGGGGGGGGGTGGTGGGGCTGGCTGGCCGCCGGCCGCCCCTACATGCGGCGCCCCCCACGTCAGGGGGTCGGACCTCAGGCCACGATGCCCGAGTCGGCGATGGTGATCTTCGCCGAGGTACGGCCGCTCTGCGAACCGTAGGACTCGATCTTCGTCACGAGGTCGAGGTTCTCGACGACCTCGCCGAAGACGACGTGCTTGCCGTCCAGCCAGTCGGTCACGATGGTGGTGATGAAGAACTGCGAGCCGTTGGTGTTGCGGCCCGCGTTCGCCATCGAGAGCTGGCCCGGCTTGGTGTGCTTGAGGGTGAAGTTCTCGTCCGCGAACTTCTCGCCGTAGATGCTCTTGCCGCCGGTGCCGTCACCGCGGGTGAAGTCACCGCCCTGCAGCATGAAGCCCGGGATGACGCGGTGGAACGAGGAGCCCTTGAAGCCGAAGCCGTGCTCGCCCGTGGCCAGCTCGCGGAAGTTCTTGGCGGTCTTCGGGACGATGTCGTCGAAGAGCTTGAAGACGATGCGCCCGGCCGGCTCGTCGTTGATGGTGATGTCGAAGTAAACGTTGGAACCCATGCAGGGATCATGGCATGCCGCCCCCGGGGACGCGCGACGGCCCCGTAAATCGTCCGGTCGCCGGGCGTGCCGCGGCTCCGGACCGGCCTCGACAGGGGCCGGCGGCGGGTGGCAGGGCGACCGGGGTGGTCCCGGTGGCGGTGGCGGTCCCCGGCGGCCCGCTCGCGCGGGGAGTCCGGCCAGGTCCCGGGCCCGCACCCCGCCGGGCGGTCCCCTAGCATCGCCCTCAGGTCAACCGACAAGGGGGGAACGGGACATGAGCGTGACGACGGAGACGGGGCGGATCGGCGTCTATCTGGCGCACCCGCGACCGGGCAGCTTCAACCACGCGCTGTTCGACGCCGTGGTGGACGAACTGCGCGGACGCGGCCACGAGGTGCTCGCGCACGATCTCTGCGCGGAGGGGTTCGAACCCGCGCTGGCCGCCGGGGAGACCGGGACGGTCGACGCCGCGGCGGAGCCGGCCGATCCGCGACTGGCCCTGCACCGGGCGGAGGTGGCCACCCTGGACGCGCTCGTCCTGATCCACCCCAACTGGTGGGGCATGCCGCCGGCCGTCCTGACCGGGTGGGTGCAGCGGGTGCTCGTGCCCGGCGTGGCGTACAAGCTCGGCACGGCGGACGGCGAGCCGGCCGGGCTGCTCCGCGCCGGGCGGGCCCTGGTGCTGAACACCTCCGACACCCCGGAGGAGCGCGAGCGGGCCGAGTTCGGCGATCCGCTGGAGCGGATCTGGGCCGCCTGCGTGCTGCCCTACGTCGGCGTGACGGACGTGCGGCGGACCGTCTTCCGCACGGTGACGGACTCGGCCGACGCCGTCCGCGCGCAGTGGCTGCGCCAGGCGCGGCAGGAGGCGGCGGCGCTGATCGGCTGAGTCGGGTCGGAGCCCCGACACGGGCCGGAGTGGACGGCGGTGGTCGCCGCGACCGACCGGGCCGCCGTACCGGGGTGGCGGCGCGGCCGTCCGTGCTAGAACCGGCGGCGGCAGCGGGCGCGCACGCGCCCGGCGCCACCGTGCGATCCCATGTCACCGACCGCTTCCCCGGGAGACCCATGTCCGCCGCACGCACCGCACGCACCGGCCGCACCGGCCCGATCCGCCTGCTCCTGGCCGCCTTCGCGGCCCTGGCGCTCCTGCTCACCGGGGCCGCCACCGCGACCACCGCCGCCGCGGCCACCACCGGACTCGACGGGGCCTGGGCGTGCGACGTCCCGGCCGGGTACGTCTACGACCAGGTGGCCATGAACCGGACGTGCAGCTCCGGCAGCTGGAACGCACCGCAGTTCCACCTGCGGACGCCCGTCGACGGACTGACCGCCTGCAAGAGCTCTCCCGGGTTCGTCTACGACGCCATCACCTGGGGCAGCGCCTGCAGCCAGCAGCCCGGCGTGACCTCCAACGCGTACCACCTGCGGACGCCGGTGGACGGCCTCACCGCCTGTATGGGCACCCCGGCGTTCACCTACGACCGGATCACCTACACGAGCGCGTGCAGCCTCCAGCCCGGCGTCCAGGCCACCACCTTCCACCTGCGCAAGCCGGTCAACGGCCTCTGGGCGTGCACCGTCCCGTCCGGGTTCACGTACAGCCAGAGCACCCAGAACACGGACTGCAGCTACACCCAGGGTGTCCCGTCCACCAAGTACCTGCTGCTGGGCTGAGGCCCCGCGCACCGCCGGAGCAGGAAGTCGGCCGGGCCGACTTCCTGCTCCGCACTCCTAACGGGGACGCCTCGGACGGCCCGTCTCCGGCCCCCGCCCCCGGCTCGGCGGGCACCGGCGGGCCTGACTTCCGCCCGCCGGCCTCAGGCGCCCGAGGGCTCGGCGCCGGAGAGGTCGAGCTCCGCCACCTCCTGGTCGCCGCTGAGCTCGCCGGTGGGGCGGAACCCGAGGCGCCGGTAGAACGCGGCCGGGCCGTGGTCGCCGGGCACGTAGGTGACCGTCACCCGGTCGCCGCCGCGGCGGCGGATCTCGGCGCAGACCTGCTGGACCGCGAAGCGGCCGTAGCCCCGGCCCTGCTCGTCGGCGGCGATGTTGAGGCGCCAGAGGCCGGAGCGGAGCCGGTCTCCGGGCCGGTCGGGCTGGAAGGCGATGTCGAAGAACGCCATCACGAACCCGACCGCGCGGTCGCCGTCGAAGAGCACCCGGGGCCAGGCGGTGTCGCCGTGCGCGTACGCCTCGGCCAGGGACTTGGCGACCGGCGAGACCAGCTGCTCCTGGTCCGGGCGCACCTTCAGTTCGAGCGCGGCGTCGATGGTGGCGGGGGTGACCTTCTCCAGTCGGAGGGTCGACGATGACGTAGACATGGCGGCCACCCTAGGTCGGGCCCGGCGAACCGTCTCCCGGGTTTCGCCGGGCCCGCCCCGGACTGCCCGGAGCCGGGCCCCCGGGGCCCCCGCCGAACCTCACGGCGCCGGGGTGAAGACCAGCGTCGCGTTGTGGCCCCCGAACCCGAAGGAGTTGGTGAGCGCGGCGGTCAGCGCGCCCCGGCGCGGGGCACCGGTGACCACGTCCAGCTTCACGGCCGGGTCGACGGTGTCGAGGTTCCGGGTGGCCGGGACCACGCCGTCGCGCAGGGCGAGGACGGCGGCGAGGGCGCCGATCGCCCCGGCCGCGCCGAACAGGTGGCCGGTCATCGACTTGGTCGCCGTGACGACCGGGTGGAGCCCGATCGCCTCGGCCACCGACTCGGCCTCGACCAGATCGCCCAGCGGGGTCGAGGTGGCGTGGGCGTGCACGTGCGCGATGTCGGCCGACGCCAGGCCCGCCTCGGCCACCGCCCGGCGCATCGCCCGGACCTGGCCCTCGGCCGCGGCCGCGGTGATGTGGAACGCGTCCGAGGTGACCGCCGCGCCGGCGAGCGTGGCGTGCGCCCGGGCCGAGCGGGCGGCGGCGAACCCGGCCCGCTCCAGGACGACCACCACCGACCCCTCACCGATCACGAAGCCGTCCCGGCCCGCGTCGAACGGCCGGGAGGCCAGTTCGGGCTCGTCGTTGCGGGTGGAGTGGGCCTTGGCCTGGGCGAACCCGGCCAGCGTGAGCGGGCAGACACAGGCCTCGGCGCCACCCGCGACCACCACGTCCGCCCGGCCGAGCCGGATGAGGTCCAGGCCCATCGCGATCGCCTCGGCGCCGGACGCGCAGGCGCTCACCGGTGTGTGCGCGCCGGCCCGCGCGCCCAGTTCGATGCTGACCCAGGCCGCCGGGCCGTTCGCCATCAGCATCGGCACCGTGTGCGGGGAGACCTTGCGGACCCCGGAGGCCTCCAGCACGTCGTCCTGCCCGAGCATGGTGAGCGCCCCGCCGGTACCGGTGCCGATCACCACGGCCAGCCGCTCCGGATCCACCTCGGGCGTGCCCGCGTCGGCCCAGGCCTGCCGGGCGGCGATCAGCGCCACCTGCTCGCAGCGGTCCATCCGCCGGGCCTGCACCCGGTCCAGCACCTCGGACGGCTCGACCGCCAGCCGCCCGGCTATCCGCACCGGCAGCCCGGCCGCCCACTCGTCCTCGATCGCCCGGATGCCCGACCGCCCGGCCAGCATCCCGGCCCAGGTCGAGGCGACGTCCCCGCCGAGCGGCGTCGTCGCGCCGAGCCCGGTGACCACCACGCGGTCGTCGTCAGCACTCATCGACCGAACCCCCTGCCTGTTGTGGAGATTGTGAGAGAGCCACAACTCCCCGCGCCGGTGAGCACGGGGAGTCGCGGACTCATCTGCCACTGTGCCAGGGCATTGATGGTCATTCAGATGTGCAACGCAACCGATTCGACCACGAGCTCTTTGTAGGGTTTATCCATGATCTCAGGTCATGAGCGCAGGGGTCACGAGCTCAGGGGTCACCAGCTCGGGGCGCACGAACTCGGAGGCCATGTGCCCAGGTCGCCGGCTCCGGTCACGGCAGGTTGCGGGCCATGACGATCCGCTGGACCTGGTTGGTGCCCTCGTAGATCTGCGTGATCTTCGCGTCCCGCATCATCCGCTCCACCGGG
>NZ_JBVHHE010000108.1:0-4432 GCF_055561235.1 Kitasatospora sp. NPDC022856
CAACGGCTCCAACGCAGGACCACGACGACGCACCGGCACATCCGAAGAATCACTCACGCAAGATCTAACGACGGATCTCGGGCGCAGGACACTAGTGTCCTGTCCGGTCGATCATTTGCTTGGCTGTACTGGGTTTTGAGTGGGCCGTGCGCGGTCTGGGCCTTGACGTGGGACCGCCCCGTCGGCCTTGTGGGCTCGGCGGGGCGGCGGCTGTGCGGCAGGGCAGGTCAGAGCCCGCCGGTGTACAGCAGCGCGTTGGGGCTGGACTTGGTGATGTTGGTCAGGACGTCCTTGGTGGATTCGGTATCGAGCCACTCGTTGATGTCGGAGGGGGTGGCGTCCGGGTGGGCGGCGAGGTAGAGGGCGGCGGTGCCGGTGACGTGCGGGGCGCTGAAGGAGGAGCCGTCCAGGGTGGCGCTCCCGCCGCCGAGCTTGGCCGAGGTGATGCCGTCGCCGGGCGCGTAGAGGGACAGGCAGGCGCCGTAGTTGCTGAAGCTGGTCTCCTCGTCCCACTTGTTGGAGGCGCCGACGGTGAGGACGCGTGGGGCGGCGGCGGGGGAGATGTAGCAGGCGTCCTTGGAGCTGTTGCCGCCGGCGACGACGGGCAGGACGCCCGAGTCGGAGAGCGCGGTGGCGGCCTTGTCCAGCGCGTCGTTCCTGTCCCCGCCGAGGGAGAGGTTGGCGATGGCGGGCTTCTTGGCGTTGGCGGTGACCCAGTCGATGCCGGCGATGAGCTGTTCGAAGGTGCCTGTGCCGTCGCAGCCCAGGACGCGCACGCTCACCAGGTTCACCTTGCGGGCGATGCCGTAGGTCTTGCCGCCGACGGTGCCGGCGACGTGGGTGCCCTGGCCCTGGCAGTCGGCCCCTTCCTTGCCGTCGCCGATGGTGTCGGTGCCGAGGGTGGCGCGGCCCTCGAACTCGTCGTGGCCGTACTCGATGCCGGTGCCGATCAGGTAGGCGGTCACACCGGCACCGTCACCCTTGACGTTGAACTCCCCGTCGCCCTTGCCGTTGACCGGGTCCCACGACTGCTGGTCGATGCGGTCCAGGCCCCAGCTGGTGGCGGCCTCCCGGTGCTGGGAGGCGGGCGTCGTGGTGGCGTCCGGCGCGCTCACGACGCCGTTCTCCTCCACGCTCTCCACCCCGGGCAGGGCACGCACCCGCTCCAGCTGGGCGGCGTCCAGGCGGGCGGAGAACCCGTTCAGGGCGTGCCGGTAGGTGTGCAGCGGCTCGACGCCCCCGACCCTGGCCGCCACCCGAGCCGGGTCCAGGCCCTTGTCCACCGTGACGATGTACTCGCCCGGCACAGCCGAAGCCGTCCTGTGCAGGGGGGCCGCAACGGCCCGCCCGGACGGGCCGTCGGCTGCCGCACCCTGCGAGGCGACCAGCGGGATGAGAAGGATGAGAGCGGCGAACGCGCAGCGCGCGGACAGTCGCATCAGATCTCCGTTCATGAGAAGGGGACCGCCCCGGGGCAGGGACAGCCCCGCACGCGACGGTCACCTGATGCATCGTCCGCCTGCGCGCCTTCCTTGAGTCCGGCGCGCCGCAGGAGTCTGTCCGGTTTCCCGTTGGCGGAGTGGTCGTTGATCCGGCCGTGGAGGACAGGGCGGGGGCCATCTCACGGATGCGCAGTGGCAACGGCTTCAGCCCTACCTGCCGGTGGGCACCGGGCGGTGCGGCAGGTGGCGTGACCACCAACAGGTGATCAACGGGGTGCTGCACTGGATTCGGACCGGGTGCCGTGGCGTGACCTGCCGCTCCGCTACGGGCCGTGGAAGACTGTTTCTGAGCGGCATCGGCGGCGGTCGGCGGATGGCACCTGGGCTCCGGTGCTCCGTCGGCTCCAAGGCGAGGCCGATGCGGAAGGTGAAATCGACTGGAAGATCGCGGTCGACTCCACATCCGTGCGCGCCCACCAGCATGCCGCCGGTGCCCACCGTGCTGGGCCGACGCCCCTTCCGCGCGGGCGCTACTCCGCCGACGCGCCGCGGCAGGATGCTGGCCAGGCTGCAGCTCCGGTCTGCGAGGGCGATGCCCTGGGCCGCTCGCGAGGCGGCTTCACAACCAAGATCCACCTGAGCGCCGACGGCCGGTGCGGCGGCGGCCGACCACCCGGGTTTGACCAGGCTCGGTACTGGAGGCGCAACACCGTCGAACGAGCCATCAGCAAACTGAAGAACTACCGCGCCGTCGCGACGAGACCGACCAGGCCACCCGCCTCGCAACCACCCAGCTCAACGCACGTGCCAAGCCCTGGCTCTGGGGGCGGACCGCCCCCACCAACCCGCCAATGCCGACGGCGATTTGCGTACCGCCTTTGAGGAATCCAGCACTAGCGTGTGGGCCTCCACAGAAGTTGAGCCAGAAGCCGAGTCGGAGCAGCACCGTGTCCGGCTGGAGGGTGCGGCCGCAGCGGCCGAGCCAGCAGCCGAAGCGACCGCCTTTCGGGCCGGAGGAGCCGCGCATGGCGGGGACGGTGGAGGCGGCCTTGCGTGGGCGGGGCAGCGGTGGAGGGTGGGTCCGCAGTTTGCCAACAGCCACCGGGTCACTGACGGCGGCACGCACGAGTGCGGCTTCCGCGACGTTCTGCCCGGCGGCCTTGCCGGTCACCGGGCGACCCCGGCAGGCTCACGGGCGGGACGGCAGCGCCTCATGGACCTGCGAAACGGCGCGGATCAGAGCAGCCAGGACACCCTGATGTTGCCTGTACTCCCGGCAGAACCGCTACTGCCGTTGCGCACAGGAGACCTCCGGATCAGCGGATCGCGCCTGGAACCGGCGCGGTAAGTGGGACTTGTCAGACTCGCGAGTCACGGCCAGCATGACGCCCCACGCTCACTTCGGCGAGTTACGAGAGCGACGCTCATTGAGGTGATTCCATCCAGAAATCTGTAGGTCACGGGGGCTGGCGTGGTGCAGCGGCGGCTGGTGCTGGCCGACCGTGCCGAGCGGCTGCGGAAGGAGCTCGGCGAGGTTGACGCGGAGGTCGCGCGGCTGGATGTGGCAGCGGTGGTGTTCGGCCGGTTCGCCGACGCCCGGCGGACCGGCCGGGGGGACCCCGCCATGGCAGAGGACTTGGAGCGGGTCACGACAGCTGCAGGGGTGGGCGGGATGCTGCTGATCCGGCACCGCGAAGAAGGCATGGACGCCGGCGTGCTGCCTGCCGACTACCAGGCGATCTTCAAGGTCATCGTGGAGGCCGAAGGAGCGGTCAAGCCGGGGGCGCCGAACCCGGCGGCGTGGATGAAGCTGAAGTCCCAGCAGCGGGGCCTCACTTCATCTCCCGTGCGAAACAGGCCGCTGCCCGGCGCGGGACATCCTTCTCGGCCTGCCACTCGCGCTCGGCGTTGTGCGGGCGGACGAGCTCGGCCCACTCCTCGGTGTTCAGCACCTGCCCGATCGACGCCTTTTCGGCGTAAGGGGCGCGCAC
Source organism: Kitasatospora sp. NPDC022856 (assembly GCF_055561235.1). NCBI lineage: Bacteria > Bacillati > Actinomycetota > Actinomycetes > Kitasatosporales > Streptomycetaceae > Kitasatospora > Kitasatospora sp. NPDC022856. The sequence continues at coordinate 3,434 of NZ_JBVHHE010000108.1, forward strand.
CCAGGTCCGCGGATCTCGTGATTGACCCCGATCTCCTTCGCGACGGCCGCGAAGGTGCGCCGGCCCTCCGCGGTCCGGTACAGCGCGCCGGCATCACGCCGGAACTCGTCCGAGTAGTTCGACGGACGTCCCGCCTGGAATCCCTTCCTGGATCGACAAGATCCGAGTGTCATGGTGTCCACGTCACGGGACAAAGCTCACCCGGAGACTGCCGCGGCCGCCGACCCAGAGCCCGACGTCGCCGGGGAACGTCTGCTCCGTCCGTCGGATCGGTCGGCGAGCGCGCGGTCGCCGGGGCTCGACTACGCTCGCTGGTATGGGCATCTTGACGGGCGGCGGGTTCCCCGCCGACGTGACGAGCCTGGTGGGACGCCGCCCCGAGCTCGCCGAGCTGAAGCGCGTGCTGGCCGACTCGCGTCTGGTGACGCTGACCGGCACCGGCGGCGTGGGCAAGACCCGCCTGGCGCTGCAGGTGTCCCGCGAGGTGCGACGGCCCTTCCGCGACGGCGCGTACTGGGTGCCACTCGCGGAGGTCGGCGAACCGGACCAGGTCGGCCAGAGCGTGATCAACGCCCTGGGCCTGCGCACCATGGGCCCCGACGCCACCACCCTGCTGACCGACCACCTGCGGGACAAGCGCCTGCTCCTGGTCCTGGACAACTGCGAGCACCTGGTCGGCGCCTGCGCGGAGCTGACCGCCGGCCTACTGGCGGCCTGCCCCGGCGTGCGCGTGCTGGCGACCAGCCGCGAGGTCCTCGACATCCCCGGCGAACGCGTCTTCGCCGTCGCACCCCTACCCCTCCCCGACGAACACCCCGACGCGACCCCTCACAACGGGACCCACGCCGACTCCGTCGTCCTGTTCGCCGACCGCGCGGCGGCCGCCGCCCCCGGCTTCACCATCACCCCCGACAACGCGCACGCCGTGGCCACCCTGTGCCGCCAGCTCGACGGCCTGCCCCTGGCCATCGAACTCGCCGCCGTCCGCGTCCGCGCCCT
>NZ_JBVHHE010000109.1:0-4283 GCF_055561235.1 Kitasatospora sp. NPDC022856
GAGGACACCGCCGAACGCCTCGGCCGCCCCGTCTCCGGCCACGGCCGCGCCCGCGTCAACAGCTCCACCGCACCCGACGACCAGTCCACCTGCCCCGTCGGCTCCGCCACGTGCAGCGTCTTCGGCAGCACACCGTGCCGCATCGCCTGGATCATCTTGATCATTCCGGCGGCGCCGGCGGCGCCCTGGGTGTGGCCGAGGTTCGACTTCACCGAGCCCAGCCAGAGCGGTTCCGCCTCGGCGCGGTCCTGGCCGTACGTCGCCAGCAGCGCCTGCGCCTCGATCGGATCGCCCAGCACCGTTCCGGTGCCGTGCGCCTCGACGGCGTCCACGCCGCCGGTGGCGACCCCGGCGTTGGCCAGCGCCTGCCGGATCACCCGCTGCTGCGCCGGTCCGTTCGGCGCCGACAGCCCGTTGCTCGCCCCGTCCTGGTTGACCGCGCTGCCCCGGACCACCGCGAGCACCCGGTGTCCGTGGCGGCGCGCGTCGGAGAGCCGCTCCAGGACCAGCAGGCCGACCCCCTCGGACCAGCCGGTGCCGTCGGCCGACGCGGAGAACGGCTTGCACCGCCCGTCCGCCGCCAGCCCGCGCTGCCGGGAGAAACCGGTGAACGCGGCCGGCGTGGTCATCACGGTCACGCCGCCGGCCAGCGCCAGCGAGCATTCACCCGAGCGCAGCGAACGGCTCGCCAGGTGCACCGCCACCAGGGCGGACGAGCAGGCGGTGTCGACGGTGATCGCCGGGCCCTCCAACCCGAGCGTGTAGGAGATCCGGCCCGACGCGACGCTGCCCGCACCGCCCGTACCCGCGTAGGCCTCCAGCTCGGACGCCCCCTCGGCCCGGTCGAGCAGCGCGCCGTACTCGTGGTAGAGCAGCCCCGCGAACACCCCGGTGTCGCTGCCCCGCAACGCCGCCGGGTCGATGCCCGCGTGCTCGAACGCCTCCCAGGAGGCCTCCAGCAGCAGCCGCTGCTGGGGGTCCATCGCCAGCGCCTCGCGCGGCGAGATGCCGAAGAACTCCGCGTCGAACTCCCCGGGGTCGGCGAGGAACGCGCCCGCGTCGACGTAGCTCTTGCCCGGACGGTCCGGGTCCGGGTCGAACAGCGTGTCGAGGTCCCAGCCCCGGTTCTCGGGGAAGCTCCCGACCACGTCCCGGCCCGCCGCGACCGTCTCCCAGAGGTCCTGCGGCGAGTCGATTCCGCCCGGGAAGCGGCAGGACATGCCGACGATCGCGATGGGCTCGTCCTGCGCCTCGGCGGCGAGTGCGGCCGGGCGGGCGCCCTCGGCCTCGCCGAACAGCTCGGCCTCCAGCCGCCGCGCCAGCACGGCCGGCGTCGGATGGTCGAACACCAGGGTGGCCGGCAGCCGGAGCCCGGTGGCCGTGGCGAGCCGATTGCGCAGCTCCACCGCGGTCAGCGAGTCGAAGCCCAACTCGCGGAAGGCGAGCGCCGGTTCGATCCCGGAGCCGGTGCTGTGACCGAGCACCGTCGCGGCGTGCGCGCGCACCAGCTCCAGCAGGGCCCGACCGCGCTCACCCGCCGGCCGGCCGGCGAGCCGCTCCGTCAGGGTGCCGGCCGCCCGGCCCTCGGCGGCGGCCCGGGCCACCCGCCGCCCCGGCCGGACCAGGCCGCGCAGCAGGGCGGGGACGGTCGCGTCCGCGGACCGCAGCCCGGCCAGGTCGAGCGCCATCGGCACCAGCACCGCCTCGTCGGCCACGAGCGCGGCGTCGAACAGCGCGAGCCCCTGCTCCGAGGAGAACGGCCGCACGCCGCTCCGGGCGATCCGGCGGTGGTCGGCCCGGTCCAGGTGACCGGTCATCCCGCTGGCCTCGGCCCACAGGCCCCAGGCCAGCGACACGGCGGGCAGCCCCCGCGCCCGGCGCGCCCCGGCGAGCGCGTCCAGGGCGGCGTTGGCCGCCGCGTAGGAGGCCTGGCCGGCGCCGCCGAGCACGCCCGCGGCGGAGGAGAAGAGGACGAACGCGGCGAGATCCTCGCCGGCGGTGAGCTCGTGCAGCGCGAGCGCGGCATCGATCTTGGGCCGCAGGACGGCCGCCAGCCGCTCCGGCGTCAGCCCGGCCACCAGGCCGTCGTCCAGTACCCCGGCGGCGTGCAGCACACCGGTCAGCGGGCGCCGGAGGCCGGCGAGCAGCTCCCGCAGCGCGTCGCGGTCCGTGGTGTCGCAGGCCGCGATGGTCACCTCGGCGCCCAGTTCGCGCAGCGAGGCCTCCAGTTCGCCGGCGCCCGGGGCCGCCGGGCCACCACGGCCCACCAGCAGCAGATGCCGCACCCCGTACGCCGTCACCAGGTGCCGGGCCAGCAACGACCCCAGCGTGCCGGTACCACCGGTGACCAGCACCGTGCCCTCGGGATCGAACCGCGGGGCCGGTGCGCCGCCCCCGGACGGGATCGCCCGGACCAGCCGGGGCATCAGCACCTCGCCCGCCCGGAGGGCCAGTTGGGGCTCCTCGGAGGCGAGGACGGCGGGCGGCAGGAGCGGCACTGCGGCGGGGTCGTCGACGTCCACCAGGACCAGGCGCCCCGGGTGTTCGGCCTGCGCGGAGCGCACCAGCCCCCAGACGGCCGCACCGGCCGGGTCCGCGGCCTCGCCCGGCCGGACGGCGGTCGCGGAGCGCGTCACCACCACCAGCCGGTGGTCCGCCGACCGTTCGTCGGCCAGCCAGGACCGCAGGGTGTCGAGCGCCCGCCGGGCCAGCAGGTGCACGGCCGCCGCCCCCTCCTCCCCGGGCGCGGGGAAGTGCTCGACGACCACGGCCGGGGCCGGGGCCGGGGCCGCCGCCGCCGGCGCACCGGGCGCCGGCGCCCATGCGATCCGGTAGAGGGAGTCCCCGACGGCGGCGCCCTCCGCGCCGAACTCCTCGGCGGAGACCGGACGCAGGGCCAGCGACCGGGCGGTCGCCACCGGCTGCCCGGCGGGGTCGGCGACGGACAGGGCCATCCGGTCCGGTCCGTCCGGCCGCAGCCGGACGCGCAGGGCCGAAGCGCCCACCGCATGGACGCGCACCTCGTTCCAGGCGAACGGCAGTCGGGTGGCGGTCGGGGCCCCGGGACCGGCTACCGCGTCGGTCCCGGCGCCTGAGCCTGCGCCTGCGCCTGCGTCGGCGCCGGTCAGGAAGGTGGCGTGCAGGGCCGCGTCCAGCAGCGCCGGGTGGAGCCCGTACCGGCCCGCCTCGGCCGACTGCTCCTCGTCCAGGCCGACCTCGGCGAACACCTCGTTGCCACGGCGCCAGGCGCCGCGCAGCCCCCGGAAGGCGGGCCCGTAGTGGTAGCCCGCCGCCACCAGCCGCTCGTACAGCCCGGCGGTCTCCAGGGCCACCGCGCCGGGCGGCGGCCACACTTCGGCGTCGAAGGCCTCCGGGGACCGGTCCCCGGCCGAGCCGGCGGCCGCCAGCACGGCGGTGGCATGGCGGGTCCACGGCTCCTCGCCGCCCTGGTCCGGGCGGGTGTGGACCCCGACCTGCCGCACCCCGGACGGCTGGGCGGCGCCCACCCGCACCTGCAACTGGAGACCGCCCTGGTCGGGCAGCACCAGCGGCCGTTCGATGACCAGCTCGTCGAGCAGCTCGCACCCCACCTGGTCACCGGCCCGGACGGCCAGTTCGACGAAAGCGGTGCCCGGCAGGATGGCGGTGCCCGCCACGGCGTGGTCGGCCAGCCAGGGGTGGGTGTCCAGCGAGAGCCGGCTGGTGAACAGGACTTCGTCGCTGTCGGCCGGTTCGATCACCGCGCCGAGCAGCGGATGGTCCGCCGTGCCGAGCCCCGCGCCGGTCAGTCCGCCGCTCGTGAGCCCGGAGGCGTTCAGCCAGTAGCGCTGCCGCTGGAACGGATAGGTCGGCAGCTCCACCCGCCGTGCGGGCGGGCCGCCGAAGGCCGCCGCCCAGTCCACCGGGCGGCCCTGGACGTGCACCTCGGCGAGCGAGCCGAGGAACCGGGCGGGCCCGCCGTCGTCGCGGCGGAGCGAGCCGGTCACGATGCCCTGGATCCCGGCCGCCTCCAGGGTCTCCTGGAGGCTCGCCGTCAGCACCGGGTGCGGACTGACCTCGACGAAGACGCCGTGGCCCTGCTCCGCCAGCGCCCGGGTCGCGGGCTCGAAGGCGACGGTCCGACGCAGGTTGCGGTACCAGTAGTCGGCGTCGAGCTCGGCGCCGGTCAGCCAGCGCTCCTCGACCGTCGAGTAGAACGGCACCTCGGCCGGTCCCGGCTCGACCGGCGCGAGCACCGCCAGCAGTTCCTCGCGCAACCGCTCCACCTGCGAGGTGTGCGAGGC
>NZ_JBVHHE010000110.1:0-4230 GCF_055561235.1 Kitasatospora sp. NPDC022856
GCCGATGAAGTACTCCTGGTCGCCCTGCTTCTGCAGGTAGGTCATCGAGATCTTGCCGCTCACCGGAGCCACCGAGGCACCCGCGCCAGATGACGGGGTGGACTCCTGGCCGGTGGAACACGCGGTACTCACCGCGAGTGTGAGAAGGAGACCTGTGGCGGCCGCGATACGGCGGTGCGAGGTGGTGAACATGACGAACTCCATGGGGGGACGAGCGGTCTGTTCGGAGGAGGGGAGGTGTGGGGGTGGTGCGTCGCACGTCGGCGAGGCCGACCGAAGTGCTGGTGAGGTGACCCGGGCGGCTCCACGAACGGCCGTGTGTGCGGCGGCGCGGATGCCGGGGGTCCGGTCGGGGCTTCGGCCGGCCGGGGTCCTGCCCCGGCGGGGGAGCCTCGACGACGCGTTGCGTGTACCGAGGTTTTCGAAGGCGTTTCGGAGGCCGGTGATGCTGTTTCCGACCTGTTTCCGGTGCCGTCCTGGGCGCTGATCCTGGGGCTGCGAGATTGCCCGTGTCAAGGCCTTTGCATAATTAATGCGCGGGGGTACTTTCAGCGCATGACAGAGCAGATGTGCCGCCGCTTCGACGGCAAGGTGGCGGTGATCACCGGTGCCGCCGCCGGTATCGGCGCCGCGACCGCGCGGCGTCTGGCCGCGGAGGGCGCGGCGGTGGTGATCGTCGACATTGCCGACGCCGCGGGGCGGGCGACGGCCGAGGCGATCACGCGGCAGGGCGGGCGGGCCGAGTACCGGCACGGCGACGTGACGTCCGCGGCCGTGTGGGGCGAACTCGCGGCGCACGTACGTGAGCGTTACGGGCGGCTGGACGTGCTGCACAGCAACGCGTACGCGGTGGTCGTCAAACCCGCCCACGAGCTGACGGAGGCTCAGTGGGACGGTCAGCTCGACGTCACCTTGAAGGCCGCGTGGCTGGGGGTGCGGGTCTTCGTCGAGGATCTGCGGGCTTGCGCGGGTTCGGTGGTGCTCACGTCGTCCGTCCACGCGCTGGTGGGTCTGCCCGGCCATCCCGCCTACGCCGCCGCCAAGGGCGCGCTGTGCTCCATGGGGCGTCAACTCGCGGTCGAGTACGGGCCCCGGGTGCGGGTGAACACCGTCGTCCCCGGGCCGATCATGACGGCGGCGTGGGACCGGGTGGACGAGGCGGGGCGGGCCGACAGCGTGGCGGAGACGGTCGCCAAGCGGTTCGGCACCCCCGAGGAGGTGGCGGCCGCGGTCGCCTTCCTCGCCTCGCCCGACGCCTCCTACATCACCGGAACCACTCTCGTGGTGGACGGAGGCTGGTCGGTCGTCAAGGCCTCCTCATGACACCGGCCCCGGCATCGCGCCCGCGCCGTCCCGCACACACAAACAGCCAAGCCGAGAAGAGCCCCGCATGAACCCGCCGACCCGCAACCTGCACCAACAGATCATCGACATCATCGGCGGGCGTATCGTCGGCGGCACCCACGCGCCCGGCTCGCTCCTGTCCCCGGACCAGCTGGAGCAGGAGCTCGGTGTCAGCAAGACCGTCCTGCGCGAGGCGCTGCGGGTCCTGGCGTCGAAGGGCCTCATCGACTCCCGCCAGAAACGCGGCACCTTCGTGCGCGCTCGTGCGGACTGGAACCTGCTGGACGCCGACCTGCTGCGCTGGCAGGGCGCTGGGATCCCCGACAAGGGCTTCCTGGCCAACCTGGGCGAGGTCCGCTCGATCATGGAGCCGGCCGCCGCCTGCCTCGCCGCCCAGCGCCGCGAGGAGGCCGACCTGGCCGACCTCGCCGACGCCCTGGAGCGCATGGCCGAGGCCGGCGACGACACCCACGCCGCCGTGGAGGCGGACCTCGCGTTCCACCGGGCCCTGCTGGCCGCGGCCCACAACGAACTCCTCACCCGCATGGAGGTGGTGATCGAGGCCGGTCTGCGGGTGCGCGACCACCTCGTCCACAGCACCGAGCACTGGGCCGACCCCGTGCCCGCGCACCGCGCCGTGCTGGAGGCCGTGCGCGACCGCGATCCGCAGGCCGCCGAACGCGCCGTGCGGCACCTGCTCGCGCAGGCCACCGCCGACCTCGACCTGATACACGCACCGGACCAGGGGGAAGCCGAATGAAGATCATCTCGCTGGAGACGTTCCCCGTCGCCCCGCGCTGGCTGTTCCTGAGGATCGCCACCGACGAGGGGATCACCGGCTGGGGCGAACCCGTCGTGGAGGGCCGCGCCGACACCGTCCGCGCCGCCGTCCACGAACTGGCCGACCACCTCGTCGGCGAGGACCCGCTGCGGATCGAGCACCACTGGCAGGTGCTCACCAAAGGCGGCTTCTACCGCGGCGGCCCGATTCTCTCCAGCGCCGTCGCCGGCATCGACCAGGCCCTGTGGGACATCAAGGGCAAGGCCTACGGCGCCCCCGTCCACCAGCTGCTCGGCGGCCCGGTGCGGGACCGGCTGCGGATGTACGCGTGGATCGGCGGCGACAGCCCCGCCCACGTCGCCGAACTCGCCCGCGAACAGATCGACGCCGGTTTCACGGCCGTCAAGATGAACGGCTCCGCGCAGATGCGCCCCATCGACACACCGGCCCGGACGAAGGCCGTCGTCGACCGGGTCGCCGCGGTGCGCGAGGCCATCGGCGACCACCACGACGTCGCCATCGACTTCCACGGCCGGATGTCGACCGCCATGTCCCGCCGCGTCCTGCCGCTGCTGGAGCCGCTGCACCCGCTGTTCGTGGAGGAGCCCGTCCTGCCCGAACACGCGCGGGACCTGCGCCGGCTCGTCGACTCCACCAGCGTGCCGCTGGCCTGCGGCGAACGGCTCTACTCCCGCGCCGACTTCCGCGACATCCTGCCCACGGGCATCGCCGTCGCCCAGCCCGACGTCTCGCACGCGGGCGGCATCTCCGAGGTCCGCCGCATCGCCGCCCTCGCCGAGGCCTACGACGTCGCGATGGCCCCCCACTGCCCCCTCGGCCCGATCGCGCTCGCCGCGAGCCTCCAACTCGGCTTCGCCATACCGAACTTCCTCATCCAGGAACAGAGCCTCGGCATCCACTACAACTGCGGCAACGAGCTCCTCGACTACCTCCTCGACACGGAACCCTTCCGCTTCACCGACGGGTACGCGAAGCTTCCCACCGGCCCCGGGCTGGGCATCGCCATCGACGAGAACGCCGTACGCCGCGCCGCCGAGACCGGCCACCGCTGGCGCAACCCCCTCTGGCACCACGACGACGGATCGTTCGCGGAATGGTGACCCGCATCCCCCTCACCGCCACCACCGACCCACGCCACGGCGGACGGTGGACCAGCCTGCGCGGCGGCGGACGCGAATGGCTTTGGCACCGCCACGCTCCCGCCCGTGACACCGTCCGGCCCGGCGACCCGTTCGTCGACGCCGGCGGCCTGGAGGAATGCCTCCCCACCGTCCGCGGCATCCCCGACCACGGCGACGCCTGGTCCCGGCCGTGGCAGCGCGACGCTGACACCGACGTCCTCGACCACCCCGACTTCGTCCTGCGTCGCAGTCTGCGGCGTAACCCGGCGGGGGCGCTGTTCGCCTCCTACCACCTGTCGGCGGATCCCGGGTACCGCTTTCTCTGGGCGGCCCACGCGCTGCTCGACGTGACCCCCGGCGCCCACCTCACCGCGCCCGTGGGAACGGCCACCCGGGTCTTTCCCGAGGCCGCCCACCTGACCGACGAACCCTGGCCCGACAACACCCCCCACGTCACCGGGCACTGGCCCACGCCGCTCGAACTGCCCCTGGACCGGCTGGGCCCCGACGACGGCACCGCCGTGGGCGCCATCCTCACCCGCTGCGCGGACATCTCCGTCACCGACGGACCGGACACACTCCGCCTGACCCTGCGCACCGACGCCGACGTCCCCCTGTCCGTCGCCCTGTGGCGCAACCTCCGCGGCTACCCCGCCGCCACCCCCTACCGCAGCATCGGCGTCGAACCCATGCTCGGAGCCGTCTTCGACCTCGCGGAAGCCGGAGAAGGCGACGCCGCCACCGTCCCCGCCGACGGCGAACTGCGCTGGGAACTCGAGATCACCGCCACCCGAACCCCCCTCCCCTGTGACGAGAGCGCCCCATGAATCTGACCGAGTTGCCCTACCGCACGCTCGCCATCGTGCGAGGGCGTGACCGTGATGCCGCCTTGCGAACCGTCCTGGCCCTCGCGGAGGAGGGCATCACCGTCGCCGAGGTGTCCCTGACCACCACCGACGCGCT
>NZ_JBVHHE010000111.1:0-4045 GCF_055561235.1 Kitasatospora sp. NPDC022856
CACACCCTCCCGGTCGGTGGTGTGGTCGTCCGCGAAACGACGGTCACCCGTCGCGTCCGGCACGTACTTCACACAGACAACGATCCTCAAGCTCACGGCCTGTCTCCTGTACTGGTCTCGTCCGGCGGCTGCGGCTGTGCAAGCGGGCGCGAACTCGGCACGCACCCGCTCCGGGCAGCGTGTTCCCGTGCCGGTCCGGAACTTCCTGGCAGCATACTCGCCAGTAGTCGAATGACACTACTGGCCAGTAGCTTACGCCGCCGAGCCCCGTCCGACCGCCCCTCGGCCCCCCTCGCGAGGGCCTGAGGGCCCCCGGCCCGGGACGGCCCGCGGAACGGCTCGCACTGCCGTCAGCCCTCATCCTGCCCCAGCGTCCCGCCGACACCACCCGACGGGGCGGCGCATCGGGAGTGGGATTCACCACCCGGGCCGCCGCAACCCCCGGAGCGGATCAGACCGCCTCGCCCAGCGCCGCGATCACGTCCGCCTTGCGCGGCAGCCCGGCCGCCCGGCGCACCACCCGGCCACCCGCGTCCAGCACCAGGACCGTGGGCGTCCGCAGGATCTCCAGCCGGCGGACCAGCGCCAGCCGCTCCTCGGCGTCCAACTCGATGTGCGCCACCCCCTCGACCAGACCCGCCACCTCCCCGAGCACCCGCCGGGTGGCCCGGCAGGGCTGGCAGAACGCGGTCGAGAACTGCACCAGCGTGGCCCGCTCGCCGAGCGCCTCCCCCAGGTCCGCCGCCGAGAGCCGTACCGCCCCGTCCTTCGCCCGCACCCGCAGCCTCCCGTCGCGCTGGGCCCGCAGCAGCCCGAACGCGCTCGCCACCACGAGCACGACGACGCACACCACCAACCCGGTCATCCCCCCAGTCTGCCCCGGCCCCCCAGGAGTCCGACAGAGTGGTCGACCGCCGGGGCGGGGCCCGCGTACGATCGCCGGGTGGACTCCGACCGCCCGGTACGACCGCTGCTGACCACCCGCCGGGTGGTCGACCTGTGCCGGGCCACGGCCTCGCGCTGTCACTGACGCGCCCTGCCGTCCCCCCTTCTGCGATCCAGATCCGGAGCCCCCGTTGCAGATAGACCCCCGCGGCCCGAGGTTCGCCGCCGCGCTCAGCGCGGCCGTCCTCGGCGCCGTCCTCCTCAGCGGCAGCGGCCTGCTGCTCACCCTCCAGGGCATCGTCTTCGGCCTCGGCGCCATCGGCGGCCTGCACCGGTCGCCGTACAACTGGCTGTACCGGACCCTGCTCCTGCCCCGGCTCGCACCGCCCACCGCGACCGAGGACGAGCGGCCGCCGCGCTTCGCCCAGGGCGTCGGCCTGGTCTTCGCCGCCGTCGGCGCGCTCGGCTTCCTCACCGGGGTGACCTGGCTCGGCCTGCTGGCCACCGCGTTCGCCCTCGCCGCCGCCTTCCTCAACGCCGTGTTCGGCTACTGCCTCGGCTGCGAGATGTACCTGCTCGTCCGCCGCTCCCAGGGCCGGCTGGACGCCGCGTCCTGACCCGACCGGAAAGGTTCCCGGCCGGCCCATCACGGACGTCACACACCCGTCACCCGCCCGACCGCCCGCCTCAGGTGACAGCGGGCACTCGTTCGGGGGATCATTTCCGTGTATCACCCGTGGCCGCCGCGGCGTGCCGCGCCTCCGGTCGGCCCCACGTACGACACGGGTACCGCCGGACCGGGCCACCAGGGCCCGTGGGAAGTCAGGACTGACCGTGGCAGAGCTCGTGTACCCGCCGGTGATCGGCGCCGCACTGACCGTCTTCCGCGCGCTCGACGTGCGCATCAGGATCGTCGGCGCCGAAAACATCCCCGCCCAGGGCGGAGCGGTACTGGTGAGCAATCACATCAGCTACCTGGACTTCCTCTTCGCCGGCCTCGGAGCCTTCCGCGGCGGCAAGCGCAAGACCCGCTTCATGGCCAAGGACGACGTCTTCAAGCACGCCGTCTCCGGCCCGCTGATGCGGGGCATGAAGCACATCCCGGTCGACCGCACCGACGGCCAGCCCGCTTACGAGGCCGCCGTGCGCGCCCTGCGCGCCGGCGAGATGGTCGGTGTGTTCCCGGAGGCGACCATCAGCCGCTCGTTCATGCTGAAGAAGTTCAAGACCGGCGCCGCCCGGATGGCCGCCGACTCCGGCGCCCCGCTGCTGCCGGTCATCCTGTGGGGCACCCAGCAACTCTGGACCAAGGGCCGGCCGAAGACCCTCACCAAGCGCCACGTCCCCGTGACCATCATGATCGGCGAGCCGATCGAGCTGGCGCCCGGCGACAAGCCCGTGATGGTCACCCGCCGGCTGCGCGCCGCGATGAGCGAGATGCTCGACCGGGCCCAGCGCGAGTACCCGGGCAAGCCGAGCGGCCCTGAGGACACCTGGTGGCAGCCCGCCCACCTCGGCGGCACCGCGCCGACCCTTGAGGTCGCCGAGGCCGAGGACGAGGCAGAGGCCGAGCGCCGGGCCAACCGCGACTGACGCCCCCGGGCCGGCGGCGGCCGGCCGGGCGCTCCGCGCCGTCAACCCAACAATCCATTCTTCATACTCCGTGCGACCGAGTGGCCACGGACCGTCGCGTGTCGGCGGCCTGCCCGCCCTCCCGATCTGACACAGTGACAGCTCCCCCGGGGGCCTCGTCCTGCACCAGAGACGGAGATGACACGCCGATGACCGGCACACGGCTGCTGCCACTCACCACCACGGCCCGCACCCGCGCCCGCGCAGGTGCGGGCCTTCTGCTGGCGGGCACCGCCCTGCTCGCCGGGTGCGGTGTCCAGCCCGGCGAGATCCCGCTCAGCGAGATCCGGGCGGAGTCCCCGTCCGCCACCCCGACTCCCGACCCCGCCATCGCCAACGCGACCCCGGGCGTGATCGGAGCCGCGGCACCGGCCCTGCCCGTCACGGCCCACAACGGCCTGATCGCCGGCCGGGTCTTCCTCGACCCCGGACGCCTCACCAGCGCCGTCTTCACCGTGACGGCCGACGGCGGCACCCTGCAGCAGCTCACCCGGCCCTCCGGCCAGGACCGCGACGACCACCCCGACTGGTCCCCCGACGGCAGCACCCTCGCCTTCGACCGGACCGAGACCGAGACCGGCGCGGCCCGGCTCTGGACGGTGTCCGCCGACGGCGAGGGCGCCCACCAGATCGGCCAGCTCTGCGAGACCGGCGCCGCCGACTGCGTCAACGAGCAGGAGAGCGCCCCCGCCTTCTCCCCCGACGGGAAGCAGCTCGCCTTCAGCCGCACCTGGGGCGCGATCGACTCGTCCACCCAGCAGATCCAGTACTCCGACCTGTACCTGATGAGCCCCGACGGCACCAACGCCCAGCGGCTGACCTTCCTCACCAACGACGCGCCGTACTCCGGCGAGGTCCGCAATCCGAGCTGGTCGCCCGACGGCAAGCAACTGGTCTTCGAGTACCGGACCAGCTCGACCGGGCAGCCCGCCGGCGGCCGGGCCCTCTACGTCGTCAACGCCGACGGCACGGGCCTGCGCCGACTCACCCCGTGGGAGCTGCGCGCCGGTGAGCGCGCCAGCTGGTCCCCCGACGGCACCCGGATCCTGTTCACCACCTATCCGGCCGGCCCCGACTACACCCCCGGTGGCGGCATCTACACCGTGCAGCCCGACGGCAGCGCCATCGACGCCCTGACGCCCGGTCCGTCCGAGGTGTTCTACGGGGCCGCCGCCTACTCCCCCGACGGCACGTCCATCGTCTTCTCCCAGGCCCCCGCCGGCGGAACCGCCGACCTGTACCGGATGCAGACCAACGGCACCGGCGTCACCCGGATTACCGAAACGGCCGACCAGTGGGTGAGCCGCCCGAACTGGGGCACCTCCGCGCCCCACTCGTAACCACGCGACGCCGGGGCCGGCCTTTCGGTCGGCTCCGGACCGCTTGGGCGTGCCTTTCCCGGAAACGCAAAGAACCCCCCGATCCGTAAGGATCGGGGGGTTCTTTGGAATGATTGTTCGGCGGCGTCCTACTCTCCCACAGGGTCCCCCCTGCAGTACCATCGGCGCTGTGAGGCTTAGCTTCCGGG
>NZ_JBVHHE010000112.1:0-4030 GCF_055561235.1 Kitasatospora sp. NPDC022856
CCGACGACCGCGCCGACACCCACTCCCGCAACCGGCCCGCCTGAGCCGTCAGCCCCTGCGCCGACCGACCCGACACCACCCACGCGGTGGACCCGCCGGGCACGACCACCGCGGGAACGACCGGAGCCGGAGCCGCCTCGGTGGCGACCGGAGCCGGGGCCTCCTCCAGGATGACGTGCGCGTTGGTACCGCTCATCCCGAACGACGACACACCGGCACGACGCACCCGGTTCTCGGCCGACCACGGCACCGCCTCGGTCAGCAGCTCCACCTCACCGGCCGACCAGTCGATGTGCGGCGAGCGCTCGGCGGCGTGCAGCGTCGCCGGCAGCTCCCGGTGCTGGAGGGCCAGCACCATCTTGATCACCCCGGCCACACCGGCCGCGGCCTGGGTGTGCCCGATGTTCGACTTCACCGAACCCAGCCGCAACGGCCCCTGGCCGCCCCGCTCCTGGCCGTAGGTGGCCAGCAGTGCCTGCGCCTCGATCGGGTCGCCCAGCGGGGTCCCCGTGCCGTGCGCCTCCACCACGTCGACCTCGTCGGCGCGGACCCCGGCGTTCGCCAGCGCCGCGCGGATCACCCGCTGCTGCGAGGGACCGTTCGGCGCGGTCAGACCGTTGGACGCACCGTCCTGGTTGGTCGCGCTGCCGCGGATCACCGCGAGCACCCGGTGCCCGTTGCGCTGCGCGTCCGACAGCCGCTCCACGACCACCATGCCCGCGCCCTCGCCCAGGCCCATGCCGTCGGCCTCCGCCGAGAACGGCTTGCACCGGCCGTCCGGTGCCAGCCCCATCTGTCGGCTGAACTGGTCGAACAGCAGCGGGTTGGCCGCCACCATGACGCCGCCCGCCAGGGCCAGCGTGCACTCCCCGGAGCGCACCGCCTGCGCGGCCAGGTGCAGCGCCACCAGCGACGAGGAGCACGCGGTGTCGACCGTCACGGCCGGACCCTCCAGGCCCAGCACGTACGACACCCGGCCGGAGACCACGCTGGTCGAGATCCCCGTGACGAGGTGCCCGTCCAGCTCGCCCTCCAGCCCGGAGCTCCAGCCGTAGCCGGAGGCGGAGGCGCCCGCGAACACGCCGGTCGCCGAACCGCGCAGCGACGCCGGGTCCAGTCCGGCCCGCTCCAGCGCCTCCCAGGCCACTTCGAGCAGCAGCCGCTGCTGCGGGTCCATCGACACGGCCTCGCGCGGGCTGATCCCGAAGAACCCCGCGTCGAAGCCGGTCGCGTCGTAGACGAAGCCGCCCGCCCGGACGGGCCCGCCGTCGGCCGCGTCGGCGGTGTCCTCGATGACCCAGCCCCGGTCCTCCGGCAGTACGGAGATGGCGTCGGTCCGGGCGGTCACCAAGTCCCACAGCGCCTCCGGGCCGGTCACCCCGCCCGGGTAGCGGCACGCCATGCCGACGATCGCCAGCGGCTCGTCACTCGCCGCCGCCACCACCGGAGCACTCTGCGCGCCGTCGGGGACGCCGGCCAGCTGCACCAGCAGGAACTCGGCGGCGGCCGTGGGGGTGGGCGCGTCGAACATCAGCGTGGCGGGCAGCTGCAGACCGGTGGCGGCGCCGAGCCGGTTGCGCAGCTCCACCGAGGTCAGCGAGTCGAAGCCCAGGTCGCTGAAGGCCCGGGTGGCCTCGACGGCCTCGGGCGACGGGTAGTCCAGCACGGAGGCCGCCTGGGTCTGCACCAGGTTGACCAGCAGCCGGTTCTGCTCGATGCGCGACAGGCCGGCCAGCTGCCGCCGCCAGGACGCGCTCGCGTCCGAGCCCGCGGCCGGGTCGGCCCCGCCGGCCTCCGGCAGGTCACCGGCCAGGGCCTGCCGGACCTCGGGCAGGTTCTCGATCAGCGGGCTGGGCCGGCGCAGCGTGAACGGCGGGGCGAACCGCGCCCAGTCGATGTCGGCGACCGTCAGCTGGGGCTCGCCGCCGTCCAGGACCTGGGCCAGCGCCTGGACGGCGTGGTCCTTGTCCATGACGATCAGCCCGCGGCGGCTGCCCTGGGCGGCACCCGCCTCGTCGGTCATCCCGCCGCCGCCCCACGAACCCCACGCCACCGAGGTGGCGGTCAGGCCCTGGGACCGGCGGTGCTCGGCCAGGCCGTCCAGGAAGGTGTTGGCCGCGGCGTAGGCGGGCTGGAGACCACTGCCCCAGGTCGCCGCGATCGAGGAGAAGAGCACGAAGGCGTCCAGGTCCAGGCCCCTGGTCAGCTCGTCCAGGTGGACGGCCCCCGAGGCCTTGGCGGCCAGCACGGCGGCCGTCTCGGCCAGGTCGGTCTCGTGCACGGTGGTGTGCTGGACGACACCGGCGGCGTGCATCACCGCGGACAGCGCGGGGCCGGTCGCGGCGATCCGGTCGAGCAGCCCGGCCAGGTCGGACCGGTCGGCCGCGTCGCAGGCGACGACGTCCACGTGGCTGCCCCGGGCCGCCAGTCCGGCGACCTTCGCGGCCAGACCGGCGGCGCCGGCCCCGGACCTGCTGGTCAGCACGAGCCGCTGCGCACCGCGGTCGGCCAGCCAGCCGGCCACGTGTCCACCGATCGCGCCGGTGCCTCCGGTGACCAGGACGGCCCCGGTGGGCGTCCACTGCTCGGCGTGGGCGCGGGGCCGGTCGGCCCGGCCGAGCCGGCGGCCGAGGACCGCGGCCGGACGGATCGCGACCTGGTCCTCGCCGCACCCGGCCAGCACGGCGGCCAGCCGTCCTGCGGCCTGCTCGTCGAACGCGGCCGGAAGGTCGATCAGCCCGCCCCAGCGGTCGGGGTGTTCCAGTCCGACGACCCGGCCGAAGCCCCAGATCTGGGTCTGCAGCGGGTTCGTCAGCGCCTCCTCCGGCGTCGCCGCGACGGCGCCGCGGGTGAGCACCCACAGCGGTGCGCCGACGCCCGCGTCGCCCAGCGCCTGCACCACGGCCAGCGTGGCGGCGAAACCCCGGGTGACCGCCGGGTACTCGGGCACCGGTGTCTCGTCCAGGGCCAGCAGCGACACCACTCCGGCCGGCACCTCGTCGCCCGGCAGGGCCCCGCCGATGACGGCGGCCACGTCCTGCCGGTCCGTGACACCGGCCGGTACCTCGGCGACCGTGACATCGGCGCCACGGGCGGTCAGGGCCCGGACGCAGTCCTGCGTCAGCTCGTCGTCGGCCCGGTCGGCGAGCACCAGCCAGCGGCCGGTGAGCGCGGTCGAAGCGGGGTCGGCGACCGGCGCCCAGGTGACGCGGTAGCGCCAGTTCTCCGTCGCCGACCGGTCGAGCTCGCGGCGGCGCCACGAGGTCAGCGCCTCCAGGACCTCGCCGAGCGAGCGGCGGTCGTCCAGCTCCAGCTCCTCGGCGAGGTGCGCCAGGTCGCCGCCCTCGACGGCGGCCCAGAACCTGGCCTCGACGGCCGTACTCGCACCGTCGCCACCGACCGGGACGACGCTCGCGGCCGAGGGCTCCAGCCAGTACCGCTGCTTCTGGAAGGCGTAGGTCGGCAGCTCCACCGTCTCGGCGGCGGGCAGCACGACCTTCCAGTCCACCGACAGGCCGCCGACGTAGGCCTGGGCGAGCGAGGTGAGGAGGCGGGAGGCGCCCGCGTTGTCGCGCTCCAGCGTGCCCACCGTCAGGACGTCGGCGACACCGGCGTCCTCGGCCGTCTCCGCCACCGCCGCCGTCAGCACCGGGTGCGTGGAGACCTCGACGAACGAGCCGTAACCGCCGCCCAGCAGGGTGCGAACGGCCTCCTCGAAACGGACCATCCGCCGCAGGTTCGCGAACCAGTAGCCCGCGTCCACCTCCGTACCGGACAACCACTCGCCCGTCACCGTCGAGATCATCGGAACACGACCCGCCCGCGGCACGATCCCGGCCAACTCCGCCGCCAGCACCGCCTCCAACGGCTCCACCGCCGGCGAATGCGCCACGAAGTCCGTCGCCGGAATCCGCCACCGCAACACCTTGCGCGAAGCCAACTCACGCTCGAACTCCGACAACGCCTCCGGCTCACCCGACACCACCACCGCAGCCGGGCCATTCACCGCCGCCACCGACAGGCGCTCGCC
>NZ_JBVHHE010000113.1:0-4019 GCF_055561235.1 Kitasatospora sp. NPDC022856
GGTAAGGATCCCGCCACCCGCCCGAGTTCCGAGGAGGTCGCGCGAGCCCTCGCTGCCGTCGGCGACGGGCAGTCGTACCGCCCGGGCCGCGCCGGCGGCCGCGCCGGGGCCGGCGCCGCTCCTCCTGAGGCCGCCGTGAACGCGGACGGGCCCGTCGTCCTGCCCCTCACCGTCGCGACCGTCACCGCCATGGCGTCGGCCACCCCCAGGGCCGCGACACCCAGCACGGCGCCCCCCGGTACGACGGCACCCAAGCCGGCAGTCGCCAAGCCCGCGAGCCCCGCCGCCGTGAACCCTGTCGCCGTCGCCCCCACCGCCGTGCCCCCGGCGGCCACCGCGTCTCCCGGCACCGTGCCGACCGCCGGCACGCCCTCGGCGGCAGGTATGTGGATCGCCCAGCTGGGGGCTTTCCCCCGAACCGTCCCGGACGACAGACGCGACAGGCAACTCCTCGCCGTCCAGCAGTACGCCCCCATGCGAAGATCCTCAACAGCGACGACTGGAGCTCCCTCCAGCCCGGGAACTGGGTGATCTACCTCGGGGGCACCTTCCCGGACGGCAACGAGGTCGCCACGTTCTGCACCAGGCTCGGCGCGAGCGACTGCTTCGGCCGCTACCTCAGTCACGACGCCGCCGACAGCCGCTACATCTGCCTGCCCCGGGACACCTACCGTGACACGGGGCGCGAATCCGAGAACTGCCAGCGGCCCTGACCCGGACCGCTGCTCATCGGTGCCCCCTCGACGCCACCGGCCCGGCCGAGCCGTGCGCTCCTCCGGCCGGCCCTCTGCGAGCAGGGCGGTCCCGATGGGGGCGGGCCTGACCACTCGAGCAGGGACATGCCCGAATCCGTCGTCCACCCGCAGCCGAGGACCAGCCGTCGCGAGGCTGCCGATGCCCGCACGGAGGCGCGCCCGTCCACGCCGAGTGCCGCACCGCCGGGGCCGGGGCGGATCCCAACCGTCCGGGGCGGTCACGCCGGGCGCCGACCGCAGTTGCAGATCGGTCCCGACGGGCGTTGCGTCCTCGTGTTCCCCGGCGCGACACCACCGCACCCGGAAGCGGTGGACGCGGCTTCCCGCCGGAGCGGCGCGGGCACCGGACTCCCCGCCGTACACCGTCGCGCGCTGGAGCTGGTCCTCGGCACAGGGCGAGAGGCCTGGAGCGGATGGCGGGGCTGAACTCCCGCTTCCATCGGGTCCTGGCCGAGACTGCGGCTTACCGCGTCCTCGACGACCTGGCCGGGCAACTGCTCCTCACCGTCCGCCGGTACCGCATCACCGCACCGCTGGGCGACGAGGACTGGCGCTCCGTGGTGGACGAGCACGACCTGATCGTGGCCGCGCTGCGCCGACGCGACTCCCCGGGGGGCGGCAGCCGCCGGCCGTGCCCATACCGGCTCGCAGGCCGCGAACGAGGTCGAGGGCGTCTCCTGAGGCGTCCGCCCCGGGTCTGCCGAGGGTGGGTCGGCGGGGTAGTCCCGTGCGCTCGCGGTGGGGGTCGTGCAGCAGGTCGGCCGGGCCGACCGCCGGGGCGCCGGCGTCCGGCGCCGGTCGCCCTGTCGTCACCGGCGAGGGTCCGGTCGGTCGCCGGGTGTCGTCACCGTGATCGCCGAACGGCTCCCATCCGGATGGCCGGTCGTTCAGGTGAACGTTCCGCGCGGCGGCCGGGAGTGTCGGACGCCCGGGCTGGTCTCGGGCGTCAAGGCCATCCCCCTGGGCTGAGGCCCGGAAAGCCGAAGCGCGAGCACGTCCGAAGGATCGCGTCAGTGCGTGACGCTACCGTCCGGCCGGGGCTTGGCCTCGGGACTTCACCTACCGCAGCGGGCACTTGGAGGTGCTGCGGCAGCGGCGCGATTGGTTCCGACGGCACGTCGAGGCGCACGTGGTGCTCTGGTGCGTCCCCGCCGGCCACCTCCCGACCGTCGGCGAGGCCCTGGAGCGGCTGGCGGACCTCCGGGCGCACGGGCCCTCCCCGCGCGCGTTCACCTTCTCCTCCTCCTACACCGCGGCCGAGGCCGCCCAGCACCTCCGGGCCGCCCCGAGCCTGCGGTCGGTAGCTGCAGGGGAGGCCGTGGCGTAGGTCAGGGCCCGGGATCGCGCGGCGCCGCAGCCATCGGGCCTGGAACTCGCCGGTCCGGAGCGGATCCTCACCCACAGGGCGTCGATGTAGATGATCGGCCACACCGCGTCCAGCGGCCGGTTCTGCCAGCTCACAAGCTCGTCGGTGACGGCGTCGGTGACCTTGCTGATCCGGTCCGGGCTGACCTCGACCCCGTAGATCCGGGCCAGGTGGGAGCGGATGTCCCGCATCGACATACCGCGCTTACAGCGACAGGATGCGGCCGTTGAAGCCCGCCGGCCGCCGCGAGTTCCCCGGCACCAGCTGCGGCTCGAGGTCGCCCTTGCGATCCCTGGGCACCGCCGGCGTGACCGCCCCGACGTCCGTGAGCATGAGCGAGTGTGGGGCCGCATGGTGGACGGTGCCGCTGATCCGTCTGAAGAGCAGCCTCGGGACGGGTGTGCTCGTAGGCCCTGGTCCGTCCGTAGCCGATGGGTTGGTCACGCCAAGGGTGGGACCGGTCGGGCGCCACCGAGGTGGAGGGGCAGCGGCGGGGTGGGGGCGGGGCCTGTGGTGCGGATGTCGTCGCCGGTGGGTGCCCGCAAGTGACGCAACTGCTGCTCCAGGTAGGCGTTCAGGCGGGTGTGGTGTTCATGCTCGAGCATGCGCAGCTTCTGGATCCTGGCTTCGAGGCCTGCCCGGACGGCCTCCAGACGGCCGATGACCGCCTGGGCCGTGGCCCGGGTGTCGCGTTCGAGGGTGTCGGCGCCGGCCTGCGCGGCGCGTTCGATGCCCTCGGCGCGGGTGCGGGCCGTGGTAAGGACGGTCCAGGCCTCGGCGCGGGCGGCAGCGATGGCTCGGTCGGCGACCTGTTGTGCGAGTGTGAGCACCTGGGTGGCGCCGGCCACACCGTCCGGAGCCTGGGCCTGGGCCTGGGCCGGGGCCGGACGCCGCGGGAGCGGAGGCGCGGGCATGAGTTCCGGGCTCCGAGGATGAGTGTTCGGCGTCACGACTGCGGGGCGGACAAGGGCCGAGGCCAGCCCAGCTCGCAGGCGCTCGTTCTCGCGCAGCAGCCGGACGAGTTCGGCGTCGACCAGGTCGAGGAAGTCGTCGACCTCGCGTTCGTCGTAGCCCGGGCGCAGGCGGACGGTGGTGAACTGGTGGGCGCGCAGGTCTGCAAGGGTGAGGGGCATCGGGGCAACCTCGACTGTCGTGGACCGGTGGCCTGGCCGTGCCCGGCCCCTCCGGTGCGGTGGCGTAGATCGGGCAGCCGTGGTGGGCGCGCATCGGCTGTGAGGCGCCGGTCACCGGACGCGAACGCGGGGCACGGGAAGCCCCGGAACGGCGGCGGTGGGTGTACGGATTGCCGTTGCGCGTTTCTACCCTCCCCGCGCGTGCGAAGTCCAGGGGTTACCGGGAGGATTTGTGCCTTCGTCCGAACCGCACGGATCGGATCCGCGGGGCGGCCGCTCGGGCATCAGGGCTTCGATTGATGTCGCGCATCTCCTCGTAGCGGTGCCGGCACGGTGCGCAGTCCGCTAGCACGGGGTGATTCACGTAGATGTCGACGCCAGCGATCTGCATACTCGGCCCCTCTCCGGTCGTCCTTCGCGAATCGGAGGGATGCTAGCCCGAGGTGCCGACAAGCCAGACAGGGAGCCGCCGCGGCGCAAAACCATTCGGGCCGTCGCGTGCCGGTGCGCGAGCTGTTCAAGCGCACGGCGATGGCACTCCATCGCAGTGCTGTTGTAGGGGTAGCACCGCAGGTACATGGCTACCCCTGCACAGCCGGTCTTCTGTCTGGAGGACGTGAGCATGCTGCTTCACCTCCTGGTCGACGCGGTGTACTCGGGTTGTGCGGCCGTTGCCCGGCCGTGACAGGAGGCTTCCGGGCTGGTGAGGTACCCGGGGTGGTGCGGAGGCGGTCCCATGGCCGGTGAGGGCGAGGTTCGGCTTTG
>NZ_JBVHHE010000114.1:0-3981 GCF_055561235.1 Kitasatospora sp. NPDC022856
AGAGGTCGTCCAGGACGGTCACCTGGTGTCCCGCCTCCAGCAGGTGGGCGGCGACCACGCTGCCGACATAGCCGGCGCCACCCGTGACCAGGTACCTGCGGGCGGCGCTCATGACGCCACCTCGCGCAGTCGCTCGGCGGCCGTCTCGGGCGACACGTCGTTGACGAAGGCGTCCATGCCGGACTCCACGCCGGCCAGGTACTTCAGCTTGTCGGCGGTCCGCCGGATGGTGAACAGCTCCAGGTGCAGGGCGAGCTCCGCGCCGTTGGTGGCGGGGGCCTGGTGCCAGGCGGAGATGTACGGGGTCGGCGCGGCGGGCCCGTCGGCGCCGGGTGCGGTGAACAGCCGGTCGAAGCGGCGCAGCAGCTCCAGGTAGACACCGGGGAACTCGGCGCGCTCGGCCTCGGTGAGCCGGGTGAGGTCGCCGACCCGGCGGTTGGGGTAGAGGTGCACCTCGTAGGGCCAGCGGGCGGCGAACGGCACGAAGGCGGTCCAGTGCCGGCCGGTGAGGACGGTGCGCCGGGGGTCGCCGCGTTCGGCGTCGAGCAGGTCCTCGAAGAGGTTGCGGCCGGTGGCGGCCCGGTGCTTCGCGGCCTGCTCCACCATCCGGGCGGTGCGCGGGGTGGCGAAGGGGAACGCGTAGATCTGGCCGTGCGGGTGGGCGAGCGTGACGCCGATCTCGGCGCCGCGGTTCTCGAAGCAGTAGACCTGCTCGACGCCCGGCAGCGCGGAGAGTTCGGCGGTGCGGTCGGTCCAGGCGTCCAGGACCAGCCGGGCGTGCGCCTCGTCCAGGGCGGCGAAGGACGACTGGTGGTCGGAGGTGAAGCAGACGACCTCGCAGCGGCCGGTGCCGGCCAGGGCGGTGCGCAGCGGGTCGCCGGCGGCGCCCTCGGGGGCGGGGCTGTCCGCGGCGAGCGAGGGGAAGCGGTTCTCGAAGACGGCGACCTGGTAGTCGGCGTCGGGGATCTCGCTGAACCGGCCGTCGCGGGACGGGCAGAGCGGACATTCGTCGGCCGGCGGCTGGTACGTCCGGGCCTGGCGGTGGGCGGCGACGGTCACCCAGGCGCCGGTCACCGCGTCGCGGCGGATCTCCGAGCGGTTGGCCGGGGCCTCCAGGGGGCGGAGGTCCGCGGTGCCACGCTGGGCGGGCACGTCGCTGTCGAAATAGATCAGCTCGCGCCCGTCGGCGAGCTTGCTGGTCGTCCTGATCACGGCTTCCTCTCGGCGGGGGTCCCGGGCGGCGAGTGCCTCGCTCCGCCAACGGACTGTGGCACCACATAATCAAACATAAATGAGCAAAAAGCAACGGTGGTGAATCGGGAACCTACGGCGAGCCTGGCACGGCGGGCGACGGCCGCGCCAGGACGGACACGCGGGGCCCGAGGGGCCGGTGCCGCGGGCCGGGCGGACGCCGGGGAAGCGGGCGGGTCCAGGCGGTTTCGCGGGTCGCGACGGTGCCCGAGGGGGCGCGCGGGCGGCCGCCGGGCGCGCCCGGCGGCCGCCCCAGGACGTGCCCGGGCCGCGGTTCGCCGCAGCAGCGGGCCGAGGACGGCCAGGTCAACACGTTCCACCAGCAGCGGGCGGGCGAGCCCCGGACACGACCGGAAGGAGGCGCTCCGCCGTTCGATCCTGTTATCCCCTGCGCTACGTTGGTGGCCGGCAGACCCGGCCGACGGCGCACAGGCGCGCCGCGCGCGGCCGTGGGCGGGACAGGGACCGGAACGGGGAGCGTCGTGGCGGATCAGGGCTTGCTGGCGCAGCAGCGTCGGGCGCTCATCCTGGAGTACGTCCGCAGGGACGGCGCCGTCCGGGTCGCCGACCTGGTGGAGGAGCTCGGCGTCTCGGACATGACCATCCGCCGGGACCTCGACGCGCTCGCCCGCAGCGGCGGAGTGGAGAAGGTCCACGGCGGCGCCGTCGCGGTGACCGGACCGACCGCGACCACCGACGAACCCGGCTTCGAGGCCAAGTCCACCCGGGAGTCCGCGGCCAAGGCGGCCCTCGCGGACGCGGCCGCCGCCCTGGTCGAGCCCGGCACCGTCGTCGCGCTCTCCGCCGGCACCACGTCCTTCGCCGTCGCCTCGCGACTGCTCACCGTCCCCCGCCTGACCGTCGTCACCAACTCCCTGCCCGTCGCCGAGCTGCTGCGCACCGCCCGCCGGGAGCTGGGCGACGCGGCGCCGACCCTGCTGGTCACCGGCGGCAGCCCGACCCGCTCGGCGGCGCTGGTCGGGCCGCTGGCCGACCAGGCGGTCCGCAGCCTCCACATGGACCTGCTGATCCTCGGCACGCACGGGGTCTCCGAGCAGGCCGGGCTCACCACCCCCAACCTCGCCGAGGCCGAGACCAACCGGGCCCTGGTGGCCGCCGCGCGCCGGGTGGCGGTGGTCGCGGACCACACCAAGTGGGGTGTGGTGGCGCTGAGTTCCTTCGCCACCCTTGCCGACGTGGACTGCTTCGTGACCGACGACGGGATCTCCGGCCAGGCCCGCGCGGTGCTGGAAGACACGGTCGGCGAACTCGTCGTCGCGCCCGTCCCCAAGGACTGACCCGTTCCCGAGGACCGACCGGTCGTCCTCCGGCGGGGCCGGGTGTCCGCGGTCGGCGGTGTCGTCCGATCCGGTCCGGCTGCCGCCCGAGGTGGCGCCACGGGGGGACCGGGCCCGGCCGTGTCGCCGCTCCGCGGCGGTCACTCCGGCGGCCGCGGCCCCCGCGGGAGCGGGCCCGGCTTCCTGCCGTCGTTCTCCGGGGCGGCGCCGGGGGTGGTGATGATCAGCTTGCCGACCCGCTCCGCGAGGACGGCACGGGCCTGCGGCGGCATCCCGCCGTCGGTGACGAACCAGCCGATCTGGTCCAGGTCGGCGAAGGTGCTGAGCCCCGTGACGCCCCACTTGGTGTGGTCCGCCGCCACCGCGACGCGGCGGGCGCGCGAGATGAACATCCGGTTGGCCTGGGCCTCCGCGAGATTGGGGCTGGTGAGCCCCTCGTTCTCGGTGACCCCGTGGGTACCGAGGATCAGCAGGTCGACGTGGAGCGAGGCGATGGCCTGGTCGGTGATGGGTCCGACGAGGGCCTCGGAGGGCGTCGCACTGCCGCCGGTCAGGAGCACGACGGGCGGCCGCTGGACGGTGTCCGTCGCGCCGCGCACCAGGCGCTCGATCGGCAGCGAGTTGGTGAGGATGGTCAGGTCCGGGACGTTCAGCAGCTGGGTCGCCACGGCGTGCGTGGTGGAACCGCCGCTGAGGGCCACCACCGTGCCGGGTTCGACCAGGGCGGCGGTCGCCTCGGCGATGGTGGCCTTGGCCGCCGATTCGAGGGTGGACTTCACCTCGAAGCCGAGTTCCTGGGCGGTGCCGGCGGTGACCGCGCCGCCGTGGACCTTCTCCACCGCCCCGGACCGCGCCAGGGCGTCGAGGTCGCGCCGGATCGTCATGTCGGAGACCCCGAACGCGACGGACAGGTCGGACACCCGCACGGCGCCGTCGCGCCGGACCGCCTCCAGGATGAGGGCGCGGCGCTGCTGGGCGAGCAGCCCCTGATCGGGCATCACCATACTGTGGTCAGCTCCCTCGGGCGGATCGGATACGGCTCCATCGAGACGGTCCCGTCGAGGACCGCTCCGTCGAACGCGGTTCCGGGACGGGCCCGGTGGTGAGTCGGAGGCCATGCGGCTGGTACGGAACTGCCGGTGGCACCCGGTCCAGTCGGGTACCACCGGCAGTCTGCGGCGAGCGGGCCGACCCTCGGCGGCCCTCGCCCCTCCCCACGGGCGCGACCGGAGCGGTCCGTTCGTCGAACGGGCGCCGCCGGCCGGGCGGGTGCGGAAGTCGGCTGACCCGGCACGGCCTCCGGGCCGATCGGTCCGGAGGCCTGGGGCCCGGTGTCTAGGCGGGGAGGCCGATGGCGCGTTCGCCGTTGCGGCGCTGCTGGATGACGACGGCGGCGACGAGGAGGGCGCCCTGGGCGACGTTCTGCCAGAAG
>NZ_JBVHHE010000115.1:0-3748 GCF_055561235.1 Kitasatospora sp. NPDC022856
CCGGTGCGTGACTGGAGGCCCGGTGGCACTGTGCTGATCACGGGTGCCACCGGCGCGCTCGGCCGTCACCTCGCCCGGCGCCTGGCCGCCGACGGCGCCGAACACCTGCTGCTGCTGAGCCGGAGCGGTCGTGCCGCACCCGGCGCCGAGGCGTTCGAAGCGGAGCTCACGGGGCTCGGCGCGAAGGTCACCGTGGCCGCGTGCGACGTGTCCGACCGGGATGCGGTCGCCGAGGTGCTGGCCGCGCTGCCGGCGGAGCACCCGCTCACCGCCGTGTTCCACACGGCCGCCCTGCTCGACGACGCGCTGATCGGTGACCTGACCGCACGTCAGATGGAGCACGTGCTCCGGGTCAAGGTCGGCGGCGCCCGGGTGCTGCACGAGCTGACCGAGGGCCTGGACCTCTCCGCCTTCGTCCTGTTCTCCTCGATCGCCGGGACGTGCGGCCTGGCCGGTCACGCCAACTACGCACCGGGCAACGCCTATCTGGACGCGCTGGCGCACCAGCGGCGGGCGGACGGCCTGCCCGCCACCGCGATCGCCTGGGGCCACTGGGACGGCGGCGGCATCGCCGCACCCGCCATCGAGGAGCAGATCCGGCGACGCGGTGTGCTGACCTTCCGGCCGGAGCTGGCGCTGGACGCGCTCGCGGGGATCCTCGACCACGACGAGACCGCGGTCGCCGTCTTCAGCACCCGCTGGGACGGTACCGGGCTCGGCGCGGGCGCCAGGCCGGTCCCGCTGCTGAGCGACCTGCTCGCCGCCGATCGCCCGGTGGCCGGTCCGGAGCGGACGCCCGCGACCTCCGCCGAGGAGTCCCCGGACCTGGCCCGCCGCCTGGCCGGACGCTCCGCCGAGGAGCAGCGGAAGGCCCTGCTGGACACCGTCCGCCAGGTGGTCGCCTCCGTCCTGCGGCACTCCTCCGACGACACCGTCCCGCCGAGCCGCGCCTTCAAGGAGCTCGGCTTCGACTCGCTCACCGCCGTCGAACTGCGCAACCGCCTGCGGATCGCGACCGGGACCGGCCTGCGGCTGACCGCCACCCTGATCTACGACCATCCGACGCCCGTCGCCCTGGCCGACCACCTGCACGCGGAACTCTTCGGGCACCAGCCGGCCTTCCCGGCCGCCCGTCCGGTGACGCCCGGATCCGACGAGCCCGTCGTGATCGTCGGGATGAGCTGCCGGTACCCCGGTGGCGTGCGCTCGCCGGAGGACCTGTGGCGGCTGCTCGACGCGGGGACGGACGCGATCTCCGCGCTGCCCGCGGACCGCGGCTGGGACGTCGACGGCCTGTACGACGCCGACCCCGACGCGTCCGGGCGGTCCTACGTCCGGGCCGGCGGATTCCTGGATGCCGCCACCGAGTTCGACGCGGCGTTCTTCGGGATCTCGCCGCGTGAGGCGCTGGCGATGGACCCGCAGCAGCGGTTGCTGCTGGAGACCTCCTGGGAGGCCTTCGAACGGGCGGGGATCGACCCCGAATCGGCCCGGGGCAGCAGGACCGGCGTTTTCGCGGGCCTCAGCATGCAGGACTACACGACCCTGCTGCGCGAGGCGTCGACCGAGGTCGAGGGCTACGCGGTGACGGGAAGCGCGGGCAGCGTCCTGTCCGGCCGGGTCTCGTACGCGTTGGGGTTGGAGGGGCCGGCGGTGACGGTGGACACGGCGTGTTCGTCGTCGTTGGTGGCGTTGCACCTGGCGGTGCAGTCGTTGCGGTCGGGTGAGTGTGACCTGGCGTTGGCGGGTGGGGTGACGGTGATGTCGACTCCGGGGATGTTCGTGGAGTTCTCGCGGCAGCGGGGGTTGTCGAGGGACGGTCGGTGCCGTTCCTTCTCGGTGGATGCCGAGGGGTTCGGTATGGCCGAGGGTGTCGGTGTCCTGTTGGTGGAGCGGCTGTCGGACGCGCGGCGGTTGGGGCATCCGGTGCTGGCGGTGGTGCGGGGCAGTGCGGTGAACCAGGACGGTGCGTCGAACGGTCTGACGGCGCCGAACGGTCCGTCGCAGCAGCGGGTGATCCGGCAGGCGCTGGCGAACGCCGGACTGTCCGCGCGGGATGTGGACGCCGTCGAGGCCCACGGTACGGGCACCACCCTGGGCGACCCGATCGAGGCGCAGGCCCTGCTGGCCACCTACGGTCAGGACCGCGCCGGGGGAGCACCGCTCTGGCTGGGCTCGGTGAAGTCGAACATCGGGCACACCCAGGCGGCTGCCGGGGTGGCGGGTGTGATCAAGATGGT
Source organism: Kitasatospora sp. NPDC022856 (assembly GCF_055561235.1). Taxonomy (NCBI): domain Bacteria; kingdom Bacillati; phylum Actinomycetota; class Actinomycetes; order Kitasatosporales; family Streptomycetaceae; genus Kitasatospora; species Kitasatospora sp. NPDC022856. The sequence continues at coordinate 2,241 of NZ_JBVHHE010000115.1, forward strand.
GTCGGCGATGCGGGCGGGTGTGCTGCCGAGGACGCTGCACGCCGACCAGCCCTCGCCGCACATCGACTGGTCCTCGGGCGCGGTGGAGTTGCTGACGGAGGCCCGGGAGTGGGGTTCTTCGGTGGAGCGGCCGCGTCGCGCGGCTGTCTCCTCCTTCGGGATCAGCGGGACCAATGCGCATGTGGTGCTGGAGCAGGCGCCGGTGGAGGGGCCGTCGGCCGCGTCGTCGGGGCCGGGGGTGGTGCCGCTGGTCGTGTCCGCGCGGGGCGGGTCGGCGTTGGGGGCGCAGGGCGCGCGGTTGGCCGACTGGTGGGAGGCGCGGGACGACCTGGGTGTGCCGGATGTGGCCTACTCGCTGGCCTCGGGGCGTGCGCGGTTGGAGCGCCGGGCCGTGATCGTGGCGGGGGACCGGGCCCAGGCGCTGCTCGGTCTGCGCGCCGTGGGCGGGGCCTCGCCGGTAGCGGGGGTCGTCGAGGGCACGGCCGACCTGCCGAATGACGCGGGGGTGGTGTTCGTCTTCCCGGGTCAGGGAGCGCAGTGGGTAGGCATGGGACGGGAGTTGCTGGATTCCTCGCCGGTGTTCGCGGCGCGGCTGGCGGAGTGCGCGCAGGCCTTGAAGCCCTTCGTCGACTGGGACGTGCTCGATGTGCTGCGGGGCATGCCCGGCGCGCCGTCGCTGGACCGGGTGGATGTGGTCCAGCCGGTGTCCTTCGCGGTGATGGTCGCACTGGCCGAGCTGTGGCGTTCCTACGGTGTCGAGCCGTCGGCGGTCGTCGGCCACTCCCAGGGGGAGATCGCGGCCGCCTGTGTGGCGGGTGCGCTCTCCTTGGTGGACGCGGCGCGGATCGTGGCCTTGCGCAGCCAGGTGATCGCGGACGCACTCGCGGGCCGGGGCGGGATGGTGTCGCTGGCGCTGAGCCCGGTCGAGGCGGGGGAGTTGGTGGCTGCCGCGGAGGGCCGGTTGTCGGTGGCGGCGGTGAACGGGCCCGGCTCGGTGGTGGTGTCGGGGGAGCCGGCGGCGCTGGAGGGGCTGCTGGCGGACTGTGAGGCGCGGGGGGTGCGGGCGCGCCGGATCCCGGTCGACTACGCCTCGCACTCCGCGCAGGTCGAGACCGTGCGGGACCGACTGCTCGACGTCCTGGGCGAGGTCACCGCCCGGTCGGCGGAGGTGCCGTTCTACTCGTCCGTGACCGGCGGCCGGGTGGACACGACGATGCTGGACGCGGAGTACTGGTACCGGAACCTGCGGGAACCGGTGGCGTTCGCCGCGGCCGTGCGGGCCTGTGCGGCCGACGAGTTCCGGGCGTTCGTCGAGAGCAGCGCGCACCCGGTGCTGAGCCTGGCCGTCGAGGAGACGTTGGAGGAGCACGGCGGAGAAGCCGTGGTTGTCGGGTCGTTGCGGCGGAACGAGGATGGGCTTGAGCGTTTCCTCGTGTCGGTGGCCGAGGTGTGGGTGCGTGGTGTGCCGGTGGACTGGGGCGTGGCCACGGGGGGTGGGCGTCGGGTGG
>NZ_JBVHHE010000116.1:0-3647 GCF_055561235.1 Kitasatospora sp. NPDC022856
TACGTCGCCCCCGACCCGGCCGACACCACCAAGCTCAAGACGATGTCCGAGCGCCGCCTCGGCTACGACCCGCTCGGGCGCCTCACCGGCGACCAACTGCTCGTCGGCGGCGACACCGCGACCCCGCTCACCGGCACCACCTACGAGTACGACCTCGACAACCGCCTCACCCGCAAGACCGTCGCCGGCACCGCCACCGACCCGGTGCGCGACAACCACTACGGCTACGACCTGGCCGGGCGCCTCACCTCCTGGACCGCGGACACCACCACGACCGCCTACACCTGGGACGCGGACGGCAACCGCACCGGCAACGGCACCACCACCACCACCTACGACGAGCGCAACCGCCTGCTCTCCGACGGCACCAGCACCTACCGCTACACCCCGCGCGGCACCCTCGCCGCCGTCACCACCGGCCTCAAGCAGGAGACCCTCGCCGACGACGCCTTCGGCCGCCTGATCACCGAGGGCACCACCACCTACACCTACGACGGACTCGACCGCGTCACCACCCGAAACGCCGGCAAGTTCACCTACGACGGCGGATCCAACAACCTCACGGGCGACGGCACCTGGAGCTACGCCCGCGACGCGGCCGGCACCCTGCTCGGCGCCACCAACGGCACCGCCAACCTGCGGATCCGCACCGACCAGCACACCGACGTCACCGCCACCCTCAACACCGACGGCACCACCGTCACCGGCGCCACCACCTACGACCCCTTCGGCAAGCCCGTCGCCACCACCGGAACCCGCTCCAGCCTCGGCTACCAGTCCGGCTGGACCGACCCCGACAGCGGCGACGTCAACATGGCCGCCCGCTGGTACCGCCCCGGCACCGGAGGCTTCACCAGCCGCGACTCCTGGCAACTCGACCCCAGCCCCTCCACCCAGGCCAACCGCTACACCTACGCCAACGGCGACCCCCTGGGCGGCACCGACCCCACCGGACACGAGAACGTCTCACACTGCGGCTGCGGCGGACCGGGCTCCCCGGGCGCGGCAGGAAGCTCCATCCAGGTCTCAGCCGGCAACGCCGGCGGCGGAATCTCATTCGGCAAGAACGGCACGTTCAACGGCACTATCAAGATCAAGCCGGGAGCCAACTCCGCGCCCGCAGCCAAGGCTGCTCCGCAGGCCGAGCCCTACGTCCCGAACACCTCGGGCTACCGGCCGCCGTCGAGCGGCGCGAACACCGCCCCGATGCCGGGCTTCTCCATCCCCGGCGCGGGCGTCGGGGGCCTCGGCGTGAGCAGCTTCGGCAGTCCGAGCACCGCGCCGAGCGGCTACGCGAGCAGTGACGTCTACCAGGAGAAGCAGGCCGCCCGGGACTGGCGCAACTCCAGGCCCAGCACCCCGACCTCCGCGCCCCAGAGCCCCACAGGCCTGCCCGCCGCGAACCCCGCCGGCCCCCGCGGCCCCCAGCAGAGCCCAAGTTGCACCACCTGCGGCCGCTCCAAGACACCCCCGCGCCCCGCCGCCCCCAGGGCCGAACCGCCCAAGCCGCTTTTCGACAAGACCAAGCCCTACACCGAACGCCCCACCCCCCAAGCCGACTGGACGGCCCCCAACCCCCACGACGCCCCCAACATCATCGCCGCCGCCTACAGCAGCGCCGACCTCCTCGCCCTCCTCGTCCTCGTCCCCAACGTCACCCCGAGCACTGACACCGTTCCCGATTCTCAACCCGACACATCCAGGAGTGAAAACGAGTCGAGCAGTGGTGGCTGCAGACTCAACAACGCTGGCTGGGTCAGGCACGGGCAGATCGATGTTGCCAACGGTGGCCGTGCAACGGGGGTGACGGCGTGCCTTGACAGCGCGTACATCTTGGCGAACCCCGGAACAGAAACCCAGAGGGGCATCAAACCAGCTGGTTACGAGTGGGCGCGTAACCAAGTAAGCTATTGGGGCGGTATCCGTGCCGACGTGAATGCCTGCCACATTCTTGGAAACCAATTGTCTGGCTCTGGAACCGACGTGGAGAATCTCTTCCCCTGTGGCAGTGACGCGAACTCTTATGTCGGAAAGAAGAAGGCCGACAGCACTCGTCTGGGGCCAATGGATAATATGCTGGACTTCGAGAATAAGGTGAGGGCGGAGGTGGATAGTCACAACATTGTCTTTTATCAGGTGGCCCCGCACTACGAAGGGAATAGACTGGCTCCTTACGAGATAGAGATGACCTATGTGGCGTGGGGCCCGGACGGGCGGCTGCTCCGGGGGGATTCGATGACGGTGCCGAACTTGGTCTATACCGCGGGTAGTGGCTGGAAGAACTTGGGCTTCCCCATCGACAGCCGTTCCGGGCAAGATGCGGGGATGTTCGGTGACTGATGGAAGTGTTCGTTGGTAGAGGAGATCAGATGATGCATCCGGCGATCAGCCGCCTGTCCGCCATGCTGGGGATTTCAGGACTCCACGGTGACATCGTTGATTGGGGTGACCTTACACACACCACGGGCCTGAGACTTCCGGCTGACTATCGTGACTTCGTTGCCGTATGCGGGGGCGGTGAGCTGAACGAGTATCTTGCCTTTCGTACTCCGCCGGTGGCCGGGTCGCCATACAGTGAGCTACTTGACAGACTGGAGTTCGATCCGAGGGACGATCCGTCGTCGAATGAAGTGGACCCTTCGGTGTCCCTTTCAGAGGCGAGACTTCTACTCTTCGCGACGACCATCAACGGCGATGTCGCGTTCTGGATCTGTGATTCTGCTGACCCTGAGGAATGGGATATCGTAGTATTCAAGCGTCAGTCGGAGTACGGAGCCGACTCGTGGGCCCGGTTTGAGATGGGGTTCGGAGAATTTCTCGTCGGCCTTCTAGAAGGAACTGTGCCCAACCCCTTCAGCGAGGTTGGCTGGAACGACCCCCCGTACGAGTATCGGAACTGGCGAGAGTAATTGAACCGCCCCGGGTTCGGTGGAGACTCCATTTCGGGTAAGGATTCGAGTCATGGCACGTGCTTCCTCTTACCCGGCTGAGCTGCGCCGTCGTGCGGTGCGCATGGCCGCCGAGGTCCTTGGTGACTACCCGAATGAGTCGGCTGCGCTGCGGGCCGCCGCGGGCAGCAATCCGCACTTCCGCGCCCGCATGAGCGAACCCGGAAGCCCCAGCCGAGCCGTCCTTGGACGCCTGGACCAGCTCGACGCCCTGGTCGCCGCTGCCCTCCAGCAGGGTGTGCCCGACGGCGGCGCCAGCCATGCGGAGGTGACCTGGCGCCTGCTTTCCCGACTGTCCCTGGTGGAACTGCGCCTGGAAGGAACTCAGATGGAAGACCGCTCCCACGCGGTCGGCCGCCTGCAGCACCTGACACCGTCCGGGACCGCCGCCGAGGGCGACGCCCTGTTCTCCAGGCTGGTCGAAAAAGCGGGCGCGTACGCGCCTGTCGGCGCCACCGTGACCCGGCAGACGCTCCTCGCCGACCTCCAGGGCCTTCCCAGCCTCCGCGGCGACATCACCCCCGTCCACGAGCTCGCCGACACCCTCGCGACGGCCTCGAGCAAGCTATCTAAGGCCGGCGCCTCGCGACGCCGCACCGCGGCAGAGCGTGTCAGAAAGTTCGTGTAAGTCCGTGATCTGGGAGGCTGGCCGGGGCCCGGCTGAGGGCTCTGGCCGGCCGGAACGGACAGGACATGGGC
>NZ_JBVHHE010000117.1:0-3492 GCF_055561235.1 Kitasatospora sp. NPDC022856
CCGGTGCGTGACTGGAGGCCCGGTGGCACTGTGCTGATCACGGGTGCCACCGGCGCGCTCGGCCGTCACCTCGCCCGGCGCCTGGCCGCCGACGGTGCCGAACACCTGCTGCTGCTGAGCGAGGACGCCTTCGAGGACGCCGAGTTCCTCGCCGAGCTGACCGCCTCCGGTGCCCGGGTGAGCGCCCACCGGTGCGAGGTGTCCGACCGGGCCGCGGTGGGCGAGGTGCTGGCCGGGCTGCCCGGGGAGCATCCGCTCACGGCCGTGTTCCATGCCGCCACGCTGCTCGACGACGCCCTGGTCAATGCCCTGACGGTCGATCAGATGGAGCAGGTGCTGCGGGTCAGGGTGGGCGGTGCCCGGGTGCTGCACGAGCTGACCGAGGGCCTGGACCTCTCCGCCTTCGTCCTGTTCTCCTCCTTCGCCGGCGTCTGCGGTCTGGCCGGTCACGCCAACTACGCACCGGGCAACGCCTATCTGGACGCGCTGGCGCACCAGCGGCGGGCGGACGGCCTGCCCGCCACCGCGATCGCCTGGGGCCACTGGGACGGTGCCGTCACGGCCGCCCCCGGTACCGAGGACCGGATCCGCCGGCACGGGGCCCGGGACCTCGACCCGGAGCTGGCCCTGGACGCCCTCGGGGGGATCCTGGACCACGACGAGACCTCCGTCGCCGTCCTGCACTGCGCCTGGGACGACCCTGCCTGGCGCCTGCCCCTGCTGGGCGGGCTCCGCGCCGAACGGCCCGGGCCGGCGCCCTCCGGCCCGGCGGTCGCCGACCCGTCGAACGACCCGGCGGCCGCGCTGGCCCGCCGCCTGGCGGAGCTGCCGGAGGCCGAGCGCCCCGGCGCCCTGCTGGCGCTGGTCCGGCCGGTGATCGCGACCGTCCTGCGGCACTCCTCGCCGGACGCGATCGAGCCCGACCAGCCGTTCAAGGACCTCGGCTTCGACTCGCTCACCGCCGTCGAACTGCGCAACCGCCTGCGGGCCGCGACCGGCCTGCGGCTGACCTCCACCCTGATCTACGACCATCCGACCCCGGCGGCGCTCGCCGACCACCTGCACGCCGAACTGGCCCCGCGCCCCGACACCACCGTGGTGCCGGTCCTGGCCGAACTGGACCGGCTGGCGGCGGTCCTGTCCGCCGCCTCGCTCGCGGTGGCCGAACGCCAGGCGGTCGGCGACCGCCTCCAGGACCTGCTGGCCGGCTGGCGCGCCACCGCGTCGCGCGCCGACGGTCCCGCCGACACCGTCACCGAACTCGAAGCCGTGACCGACGACGAGCTGATCGGGCTCCTCGGCGACGAGTTCGGCATCTACCAGCCCGATCACTCCGCAGAGGGAAACGCTCATGAATGACGACCGGATGCGCTACTTCCTCAACCGGGTGACCGCCGAGCTGCGCGAGACCCGCGACCGCCTGCGGGAGGTGGAGGACAGCCGGCAGGAGCCGATCGCGATCGTCGGCATGGCCTGCCGGCTGCCCGGCGGCGTCACCTCGCCCGAGGGCCTGTGGGACCTGGTGGCGGCGGGCTCCGACGTGATCTCGGGGCTGCCCGTCAACCGCGGTTGGGACCTCACCGACTTCTACGACCCGGACCCCGACGTGCCGGGCCGCTCCTACGTCCGGGCCGGCGGGTTCCTGCACGAGGCCGCCGAGTTCGACGCCGCGTTCTTCGGGATCTCGCCGCGCGAGGCGCTGGCGATGGACCCGCAGCAGCGGCTGCTGCTGGAGACCGCCTGGGAGGCCTTCGAGCACGCGGGCATCGATCCGGTGTCGGTGCGCGGGACCGACACCGGGGTGTTCGCCGGCGTGGTCTACGGCGACTACGCGCGGCGCGGTGCGCAGATCCCGGCCGATCTGGAGGGGCACGTCGGCACCGGCAGCGCCGCCAGTGTCGCCTCTGGCCGGATCTCCTACACCCTGGGCCTGGAAGGCCCCGCGGTGACCGTCGACACCGCCTGCTCCTCCTCCCTGGTCGCCCTGCACCTGGCCGTCCAGTCGCTGCGGTCGGGCGAGTGCTCGCTGGCGCTGGCCGGCGGGGTGACGGTGATGCTCACCCCCGAGGAGTTCGTCCGCTTCTCCCGGCTGCGCGGTCTGTCCACCGACGGGCGCTGCCGGGCCTTCGGGGCCGGCGCGGACGGCTTCGGGATGGCCGAGGGCGTCGGGCTGCTGCTGGTCGAGCGGCTGTCGGACGCGCGCCGCAACGGGCATCACGTCCTGGCGGTGGTGCGCGGGTCGGCGGTCAACCAGGACGGCCGGTCCAACGGGCTGTCCGCGCCGAACGGCCCCGCCCAGCAGCGGGTGATCCGGCGAGCCCTGGCCGACGCCCGGCTGTCCGCCGCCGAGGTGGACGTGGTCGAGGCGCACGGCACGGGGACGAAGCTCGGCGACCCGATCGAGGCCCAGGCCCTGCTCGCCACCTACGGCCGGGACCGGCCGGCGGAGCAGCCGCTCTGGCTGGGCTCGCTGAAGTCCAACGTCGGCCACGCCCAGGGGGCGGCCGGCGTCTCCGGGGTGATCAAGATGGTGATGGCGATGCGGAAGGAGGTCCTGCCGAGGACGCTGCACGCCGAGGAGCCGTCCCCGCACATCGACTGGTCCTCGGGCGCGCTCCGGCTGCTCACCGAGGCCCGGCCGTGGCCGGCGGGGGAGCACCCGCGCCGGGCCGGCGTCTCGTCGTTCGGCATGAGCGGGACCAACGCGCACGTCGTCCTCGAACAGGCCCCCGCCCCGGTGGACGCGGAGCCGGGGGAGGCGCCGGCCACGGTCGCGCCGGTGCCCGCGTCCGCCGTGGTGCCGTGGCTGCTGTCGGCGCGCAGCGCGCCGGCGCTCCGCGAGCAGGCCGCGCGCCTGCGTTCGGGTCTCGGGGCGGGCCGGGCCGAGGATCCGGCGGCGGTCGGCCATGCGCTGGCGACCACCCGGGCCGTGCTGGAGCACCGTGCGGTGGTGCTCGGGACCGACACGGACAGCCTGCTGCGCGGCCTCGACGCCGTGGCCGGGGACTTCCCGGCGCCGGGTGTGGTCCGCGGCGTGGCGGCGGGCCCCGGCCCGGGCCGGACGGTGTTCGTCTTTCCGGGGCAGGGTTCGCAGTGGGTCGGGATGGGTGTGGAGCTGTTGGCGGAGTCGCCGGTGTTCTCGGGGCGGTTGGCGGAGTGTGCGGAGGCGTTGGGGCCGTTCGTCGGCTGGGATCTGCTCGATGTGCTGCGTGGTGTGCCCGGTGCTCCGTCGTTGGAGCGGGTGGATGTGGTGCAGCCGGTGCTGTTCGCGGTGATGGTGTCGTTGGCGGAGTTGTGGCGGTCGTACGGTGTGGAGCCGTCGGCGGTGGTGGGGCATTCGCAGGGGGAGATCGCGGCGGCGTGTGTGGCGGGTGCGTTGTCGCTGTCGGACGCGGCGCGGATCGTGGCGTTGCGCAGTCGGGCGTTGACCGGGTTGGCCGGGCGCGGTGGGATGGTGTCCGTTGCGCTGCCCGCCGGTGAGGTCGGTGAGTT
>NZ_JBVHHE010000118.1:0-3145 GCF_055561235.1 Kitasatospora sp. NPDC022856
ATCCGCATATCGCATGCCACACGGTCTACAGCGACAGGTGACCATCCGTCAGCAAAACGGCAGATCTACCACCCCAAAGAGCTGATGTCAGTAAACAGCGGGAGATCTTCACCGGCGTACATGGATATGACGCCGGCAGCACGCGCGCTGGCAAGCTGGGAGGTCACGTCCTCGAACTGGGTCTCGTCCACGACCGTGCTGGTGATCTGCCCGTCTTCCTTCTCCCAGATGATCTCCACCAGCCCTTCGTCGGGCAGGGCAGCCACGGCCGTGGCGACGTCGGCGAGCAGGTCCGGCCAGATGGCCAACTGTGCGCGTGGGGTCAGCTGGGAGCGCACGGTCGCGATGTTGTCGCGGCTCAGGCGGTGCCACCGGGAGGCGTTGAAGGCGAAGGTCTCCTCCAGGAACGTGGCGCGGTGGGCGCTGACGGTCCAGCCAACGCGGGCCCAGAAGTCGGCGTCAGCCGGGCGCTGCACGTATGCGGGGTCGTCGGGGGCGAAGTCGTACGGCGATGCGTCCAGGCGTTGCGTGAACAGGCCCAGCGCTCGGGTGCGGGTCAGCGCGGCTTCGCAGGGCCGGCTGCTGCCGAGGTAGAGGTACTGGTCCCAGCCGACGTGCACCGTGAACTCGCCCTCGACCTCCAGGCGGCACCAGGCCCCGTTGTCGCGGAGCATCGCTCGGACAAGTTCCAAGCCGACACCGATCGGCACCAGTGCCCCGTCGTGGAACCCGGCGGGGCTGGCGGGGAAGAGGCCGGCCAGGCCGTAGCCGTCGACCGGTGGCTCCAGGCCGAAGTGGACGAAGCCTCCGAGCTGCGGCTCGCGGATGGCCAGCTGGTCGACGCCGCTGTCCTCGGCGAAGGCGGCGACGGCCTGCAGATAGGCGGCTTCGACCGGCCCGTGGTCGCTGGTCGTGTCCTCAGTGCCGGCGTAGTGGCCGTGCTGGTCGCGATCGGCGGGGTCGTACTTGGTGACCTGATAGACGTACGGCAGCACGTCACTGCCAATCGGGAGTCGACGGCGTGGCTGCGTTCTGGTGGCGTTCAAGGACGCGGTAGACCGTGGCGCGGCTGACGGAGAAGAGCTCTGCGAGGTCGGCGATGGTGTGCTCGCCGGACTGGTGCTGCTGGACTAGGTGACTCTGCTGGCGGGCGGTGAGCTTGGGCTGCTTTCCCTTGAGTTTGCCCTTGGCCCGCGCCACCGCCATGCCTTCACGGGTGCGCATGCGCAGGAGATCGACCTCGAATTCGGCGAAGGTCGCCAGGATGTTGAAGAACATCTTGCCCATCGGGTCGGCGGGGTCGTAAAGGGTGCCACCGAGCGAGAGCTTGACGCCGCGGGCGGTGATGGAGTCGCCGATGTCGCGGGCGTCGGGTACCGAGCGCGCAAGGCGGTCGAGCTTGGGGACGACGAGGGTGTCGCCAGCGCGGACCGCCGCGAGGGCCTGGGCCAGGCCGGGCCGGTCGCGGTTCGTTCCGGTCAGCCCGTGGTCCAGGTAGATCCGGTCCTCCGGGACGTCCAGACCGAGCAGGATCCCGCGCTGGGCGGTGAGGTCCTGCTTGTCCAGACTGCATCTCGCGTAGCCGACGCGTTCGCTCATGCCCGGAGCGTACGGTAAGCCCCCGCTCAGCGTACAGATCACCGGACACCCTAAATGAGACGCCGTCAGCGCAGGTAGATCTCTCTCGCCAGGCAAGATCATCATTGTTCGTTGAGGGTTCCCCTAACGAACAGGCGGAGCGTCACCCGCGTAACTCAACCGAAAGTCCAGGCGCCGTCACCGAGCAGATGGTCCAAGTCATCCGCGACCTGCTCGATGAGGTTATCTCCAAAGACGACAAGGGCTTGTTCGGCGTAGTGAGCGAACGTGCCGAGGCGGGCGTCTGCGGTAGCGAGGAACTGGAACTCATCGTCGGCGACGGCGCTACCCGGCCAGGGCGGCTGTCCCGGGCCGCCAACGCGGTGCGGGTCGAACTCCCAGCCGTTGAGATAGGGGCGGTACTCGTAGACCCATTCACCGGGCCGGACGCAGGCGCGCAGGCCGCGCTCGATGATGCCTTCGGCGGCCGCGATCTCCGGCGTGCCGCGGTCGAGCATGCCGTAGAACCAGCGGCGCGAGTCGAGCGGCGCGGTATACCGTCCGCTGCCGCTGGCGTAGTCGAAGCCGATGCGGGCCTCGCAGCGACGTGCTATTCGTCTGGACTCGGCGTCGTGAAGAGAGTGCCTCGCGGGTGGGGTCGCCGCGGGTTCGCCCGGCGGGGTCCAGTGGTAGGACCGGACCGTCGTGACGTCCCGAAACCCGACGGCCGTGAGGGAGCTGCGCAGCTGCCCGTCGGCCTCGGCGACCAGGAACTCCTTCGCCGGCGGCTGGAACCGCCGCAGTGGCAGGTCTGCGAGCAGTTCAGGACGTGATGCGGTCAGGCCCCCGACCGCAGCGAACGCGGTGCCCCGGACGGTCTCCAGCCAGCAGGCCGCAGTAACCCTTCCGCGCTGGGTCAGCACACGGATGTCGACGTCCCAGTAGGGAATCGAGCCCATCGCGTGCCACGTCGCCAGGGGAACGCGATGGGGCCTGGAGCTGGCGGAGAGGTCGAGCGCCGGCTGCACCTGCGGCTCGTCCCACCGGACCGACTCGACGTTCCACTCCGGCTGCGGCTGGGGGAGGTCGAGCTCGGCGACTTCGCCGACCAGGACACTGCGCTCCCATCCCCCGGTGAAACCGGCCGCTTCGAGCGAGGCCGTCAGCCGCGACGCTTCTGCGTCGTGGGCGAATACGCGCCACTCCACGGGTTCCACTCGCACGGCCGCGCGCTGCTGCACTTGCGCAGCAAGCTGCGCGGTCGAGGCCGAGGCGTCCAGAGCGGGGTGGCCGACGAGGCAGTGGGTGCCGTAGTGCGCGAGGGTCAGCGGTCCGATCCGCTCGACCACGGTGCCGAACCGCGGAGGCGCCGAACCGGGGCCGCGCAGGGTGCGATCGTGCGCTGCCAGCAATTCCCCCACGTCCAAGACCACCGCGGCATTCAAGCACCACGGTTCCCGCGACGCCATTGGTTACTGACTTCGGCGCTTCAGGGTGATGGCGGTGGGAGGTCGAGGGAGAGGCCGGCCCCGGTGAGGAAGCCGTCGAGGATATCGGGGCGGTACTG
>NZ_JBVHHE010000119.1:0-2827 GCF_055561235.1 Kitasatospora sp. NPDC022856
GTCGGCTCCAACGGATCGCGCGCCGCTGAGGGCTGCCGCGGGGCGGGGCGGGCCGGAGGCGGCGGGGGAAGCGCGGCCCGGGCCGGCTGGGCGGATGGTGGAGCCTGGCCGAGCCGGCGGGCCCGTTCCTCGTCCAGGGCCTGGTCGCGGCGGTGCTCGGCTTCGCGGCGGCAGACCATCGAGCAGTAGACGGTGCGGACGGTCTTCCCGGCCTGGAAGGGGTTCTCGCAGACCGGGCAGGTCCGGGTTTCCATGTGGGCCTCGCTGCGGCGCGAGGCGGTCCGGCACTCGGGCGAGCAGAACTTCCTCTTCCGGCTCAGGTCGGTGGTGAACTCCTTGCCGCACTGCGGGCAGTTCCGCAGTTTGGGCAGGTGCGCGGTGCCGCGCTCGCGGCAGGTCGGCGAGCAGTACTTGCGCCGGCTGGCCGCCGACTCGACGGTGAAGCCGATCCCGCACTCGGGGCAGGTCCGCTCCAACTCGTCTTTGATGGTGTCGAGTTCAGGAGACACGGGCGTTCACTCCCTGGCGAAGGTTGTCGGCGTGGCCCTGGTGGTGGCGGAGCCGGTAGGAGGGGCCGTCGATGCCGACGACGGCTGCCCGGTGCAGGAGGCGGTCCAGCATCGCGGCGGCGACGGTCGCGTCCCCGAAGGCCGAGGCCCAGTCGGCGATGCCGACGTTGGTACTCAGGATCGTGCTCGACTTCAGATACCTCTGGTTGATCACCTGGAACAACGCCGAGGCGCCGTCCTCGGGCAGCGGCAGGTAGCCGAGCTCATCGATGATCAAAAGCCGGGGGCCCGCGAAGAAGCGCATGCAGGTCTTCCAACGGCCCTCCAAGGCGGCCTTGTGGCATTTGGCCGCCAGCTCGGCCGCGGTGGTGAAGTAGACGCGGTGGCCCGCGTCGACCGCCGCCCGACCGAGCGCGACCGACAGCATGGTCTTGCCGACCCCGGGCGGGCCGACGAACAGCACGTTCGATGCGTCGTCGAGGAAGCGGAGGGTGGCCAGGTCGCGGATCAGCTTCTCGTCGACGCCGGGCTGGGCGGAGAAGTCGAAGTCCGACAACGTCCAGGGCTCCGGGAGACAGGCGAACCGTTCCCGGGCCGCCAGGCGCCGAGCCTCGGTGGCCTCGACCTCGATCTCCAACAGCCTCTCCAGCGCGGCGGTCATCGACAGGTTCTCGGAGCGGGCCTGGTCCAGCACCCGCGGGAGAGCATCGAACGCGTCGTTGAGCTTCAGGTAGGACAGGTGGGCTCGCAGCTGCGAGTAGCGGCGCGCTTCACTCATCTGCGTGGGTGGGGTGCTCACTTGCCGAGTTCCTCCTCAGGTGTCGGAGCGGTCCGCAGCCGGTCGGCCACGGCGGCATAGGTGTCGAGGTTGATGACGACCCGCTCGGCCGGGTTCGAGCCGGCGGCCTGGCCTCGCAGCCGTTCGGCTTCCGCGAGCGCCGCGGCGGACAGCGGGCGACGGGTCTTGGTCTTGCAAGGCGCCCGGTCGCTGACCTGTGCGAGAACCGCCCGCTCCAACGCGATCACGTGGCCCGCGTCGCGGACCGTTCGCCCGGCCCCGCGCGGCGCGAGCTGGTGGCGGGCGACCACCGCCCGGCCTGCGGTGACGATGTGCAGGTAGTCCTCGCCGAGCCGGTGCCGGACGGTGACCTGCAGCCCCGGCATCCCGGGCGGGACCGAGTAGAGGTTGCCCTCGAAGGAGACCAGGGCCTGCGGGCTGACCGTCCGGGTGACCTCCAGGTCAGCGGGGAACGGCAGAGTCGGAAGGTCCAACATCGGTTCAGCCGCAGCGAGTTCGGCAACTGTCACCTTCATCCCGTCCACGTTGCGGCGGCGGTCGTCCATCCGGATGGCGAGTTTGTCGACGCCGGACTGGGCCTGCTCGACGGTCAGGGCGTCCGGGACGGTTCGCCACCACCGTTGCGCGGCACTGTGGTTGGCCTTCTCCACCACGCCCTTGCGGTTGCCCCGCCGTGGCGGGCAGATCGCGACCTGGACCCCGTAGAACTTCGCGACGGCCGCGAACGCTGGGGTGACCTGCCCACTGGACGGGTAGCAGACCGTCGCCATCCGGTCGAAGCGCCAGCGCCTCGCGGTCCCGCCGAGCTTGCGCAGCACCGCATCGAGGGCCTGGATTAGGTGTGGGAAGTCCTCCGAGTCCGCCAGCACCGCCCGCCATCGGCCCGAATGCGCGAGCGCGCCGACCAGCAGATGGGCGTGTGCGCCGACACCCCAGCCGGCTGGCGGGTCGGGCAGCTCGACCCAGTCGAACTGGATTTCCTCCCCGGGCGGGTGCGCGATCACGGCCCGGTCCCGGCCCTTCGATGCCTGGCACGGCTCGCAGTGCGGCCGGACCTGGTAGCGGCGAAGCGCCTCCGTGAACGTCGAGTAGGCGCCCCGGTAGTCGAGCTGGACCACTTCATCGAACAGTGCTGAGGCCCACAAGTGAGGGTCGTCGGCGAGGCGTTGGCGGCAGTAATCCAGGAACGGCACGAAGGCGTCGGGAGCCTGGCGCCGCTGCTGCGGGATCCGCTCGCCGTTCAGGTAGGCCCGGATCGTCTTGCGGTCCCGGCCCAGATGGCGGGCGATCGCTGAGATCGTCCAGCCCTGACGGCGCAGAGCGTGCGCGTCGAGGTCTTCTTCCACCGTGAGCACCAAGCCCCTCCGACGAGGCCCAACCGTTGCTCACGCAGGCTTGCCGCAGCCCACCGCCGCTATCCCGACACGCCGACCGACACCACCCAAAAGGTGGGGAACCAAGCCCAGCAGGTTTGGCCCACCGCCCAGTACCACCTGGGGAGATTCAACCAGCGCCATCA
>NZ_JBVHHE010000120.1:0-2808 GCF_055561235.1 Kitasatospora sp. NPDC022856
ACCCGCCGCCCCGTACGGGTTCGGCAGGAACCTCTCCGCCGTGAGGTCCGCCCGCCCGTGGTAACCCCGGGCCACCCCGTCACCGTCGATGAACAACTGACCCGTCACCCCCGACGGAAGCAGCCGCAGCCCCTCGTCCAGGACATAGACGCCGGTGTTGGCCAACGGGTGGCCGACGGCGATGGTCTCCGGCTCCTCGGGGACGTCCCAGAAGCTCGACCAGATGGTCGTCTCCGTCGGACCGTAGACGTTGACCACCCGCCGCGTGACCGCCGACAAGGCGGACGCGAGGTGCCCGGGCAACGGCTCGCCACCCGTCAGCGCGGTGACCGAACGCTCCTCGAAACCCGCCTCCAGCAGCAGCCGCCACGCCGACGGCGTCGCCTGCACATGACTCACCCCATGCGCCCCGACCAGAGCGATCAGCGCCGCCGGATCCTTCACCTCGTGGTCCCGCGCCAGCACCACCCGACCACCCGTGACCAGCGGCAGGTGCAGCTCCAGACCCGAGATGTCGAACGACACCGACGTCGAGGCCAGCCACACCGACCCATCCGGCACACCCAGGTCGTCCCGCACCGACGCCAGCAGATTGTGCAGCGCACCGTGCCCGATCATCACGCCCTTCGGACGCCCCGTCGAACCACTCGTGTACAGCACGTACGCCAACTGCTCCGGAACCACCACACCCGGCACGGCAAGGGTCGGAGTCTCGTCGAGCACCACCGTGTCCAGGTCGATCCTCGTCCCGGCGAAGTCCACCGACCGGCCGCTGACGGTGACCAGCACCGCCGCGCCCGAGTCCGCCAGCATGTAGTCGATCCGCTCACCCGGCAGCGCCGGATCGATCGGCAGATACGCCCCACCCGCCAGCCACACCGCGTGCAGCAGCGGCACCAGATCCGCCTCACGCGGCAGGCACACACCCACCACGCTCTCCGGACCGACACCCGCCGCCCGCAACAGCGCGCCGAACCGCGCCGCCCGCTCCGCCACCTGCCCGTACGTCAGCTCCACATCACCGACCACCACCGCGACCGCGTCCGGCGACTCCACGACCCGGGCCGCGAACGCCTCCGGCGCACTGGCCGTCGACCACACCACCTCACGCCCCGGCGCGGACAACACCGCCACCTCGGCCCCGGACAACGGCACCACACGCGCGTCACCCTCCGGATCCGCCGCCATCGACTCCAACACCGACCGGTACAACCCACCCAACCGCTCCAGGCCCTCGGCACCGAAGGCCTCGGTCGTGCTGCTGAGGTGGAAGCGCCCGTCACGGGTGATGACGGTCAGCCCGAACTCGTTCGCGCTCTCCCGCAGTTCGGCGGAGGTGTCGACCTCATCGGCGTCCAGCTGGTGGAAGTCGTGGAAGTCGAACATCACGGAGACCAGCTCGCCGCTGCTGCCGGCGGCGCGCTGGATGGCGGGCAGCGGGTAGCGGCGGTGCGACCAGATCTCGGTCTCGGTGGCGTAGGTCCGCTCGACCAGCTCACGCCAGGTCTTCGCGCCCCGAGTGGTCGGGAACGGCAGGGTGTTGAGGTGCATGCCGAGCACCCGGTCGGAGCCGGGTGCTTCCAGGCGGCCGTGGTAGACCACGCCGGTGTGGAAGGCGTCCTCGGCGGTGAGGCTGCCCATCACCTTGAGGTGCGCGGCCAGCATGACGCTCTTGAGCGAGGTCTTCGCTTCGGCCGCGAGCTTGCGCAGCCCCTCCTCCAGGTCCGCGAACGGCACCTGCAGACCGGTCCGGCCGCCCGCGTCACCGCCCCAGGTGGCGGGCAGGACCAGCGGGCTGTGGGTGTCGACGACCTGCTGCCAGAAGGCCTGGGTCGCCGGGTCGGAGAGCGCGGTCTGCTCGGCGGCGACGAAGTCCGCGTAGCGCACCGGGAGCGGCGCCGGGGCGGCGGGCTCGCGGCCGTCCCGCAGCGCCTGGTAGTCGCCCAGGAGTTCCACCAGCATCGAGTTGACGGACCAGCCGTCGGTGATGGCGTGCGGGTAGGTGAGGGTCAGGTACCAGGACTCGTCGGACTCCAGGTGTGCGGCGACGCGCATCAGCGGAGCGGCCGTGAGCTCGAACGCGGCGGCGTGCTCGGCGGCGGCGAAGGCACGGCCGTGCTCGGCCTGCTGCTCGGCGGTCGAGCCGCGCAGGTCATGGACGGTGACCGGGATCCCGGCGGTCGCGTGCACCAGCTGGAGCGGCTGCGAGAACCCGTCCAGGTGCATCGAGCTGCGGAGCGTCTCGTGGCGCGCGGTGATCAGCTCGACGGCGCCGCGCAGGGCGTCCGGCGAGAACGCCTGGCGGTCCGGAAGGCGGAAGGAGGTGATGTTCTGGTAGACGTTCCGCCCGTGGGTCGCTGCCAGCATCTCGACGAGCATGCCGGTCTGGACCTGGGAGAGCGGGTAGGCGTCGACGACGTCGGCCGGGAGGGCCGCGCGGTCGTCGTCGCCGATGAGGGCGAAGGGCTGGACGGCGGTGATCAGGGACTCGCCGGTGCCGTCGCCGACCGCGATGGCCATGGCGGCGATGGTGCGCTGTTCGAAGACGTCGCGGACCGTGATGTCGTAGCCGGCGGCGCGGAGGGCTCCGGTGAGGCGGACGGCGCGGATGGAGTCGCCGCCGAGGTCGAAGAAGCTGTCCTCGACACCGACCTCCGGCAGGCCCAGCACCTGGGCCCAGACGGCGGCGAGGCGTTCCTCGACCGGAGTACGCGGGGCGGTGCGGTTACTGGTGGTGAAGGCGTCCAGGTCCGGGGCCGGGAGGGCGCGGCGGTCGGTCTTGCCGCTGCTGTTGAGGGGGATGGCGTC
>NZ_JBVHHE010000121.1:0-2233 GCF_055561235.1 Kitasatospora sp. NPDC022856
AGCTCCGAAAACGCGGTCTACCTGGCCACCATCATGCTCTTGCTCCACCGCACTACAACCTCCACATGAAAGGGACTTCTCAGACACCCTCTAGGTCCAATACCGGTGATTTAGGTTGTTTTCCGGCTGGTTGAGGTCGCTCGGGTCGGCCCGACCAGCCGGACCGTTGGGGTGTCGGGTCGCGGTGGGCTGCGGTGCTCGGCGCGTTTGAGTGCCCAGTTGGACATCTTGCGTTTGATCACACGGGGGTTGGAGCGCAACCGCCGTGCGGGCAGCAGCCGTTCGGTGATCTCACGCAGGCTCTGGGCGGTGGCCCGGGCGAGCCGGGAGGGGGGAAAGGGCCGCCTGCCCGGTGACGTGGCGGCGGACGATGCGCAGGGTGCGGGTGAAGGAGATCCGGTCCGGGTCGTGCCCGCCCTTGAGGGCGGCCTGGTGCATCAGGTCCCGCAACGCATGGTGGACCAGCAGGAACGCGAAGATCTCCTGTTCGACCCCTCGCGGGTGCTGCGAACGGAGCACGAGCCGGGGCCCGCCCTGGTGGTTCTTGATCTCGTCGAGGGTGTTCTCGATCTCCCACCGCTGGGCATACAGGGCTGCGAGCTCGTTCGCCGGAGCCTGGGCCGGGTCCAGGACGGTGGTGATCAGCCGGTAGACGGTGCCGTCGCGGCCGAGCCTGTACTCGATCACCCGGACCCGTTCCGGCTCCGTGCGGCGGTAGTTGTCCCGCGCGGCGACGATCTCCGACAGGTAGGAGCCGTCCGCGAGGGTCTCGACCACAGGCAGCACGACGACGCTGCGGACCCGCCACAGCAGGTCGGCGCCGCCCGCCTTCGCCGCCCGCCACAGGTCGAAGCCGCAGAATCCCCGGTCTGCCAGTACGAGCATGCCCTCGGTCAGGGCGGGGAACAGCCGCGCGGCCAGAGCGCTCTCGTGCAGCGCCAGAGGGCCGGCCTCGGCCGCGAACACGGCATGGGTGCCGCACTCGGCCAGGGCCGCCACCCTCACCTGCGGATACGCACTGCGGCCCTGCCCACGGCTGGTTCCCGGACGCCCGAAGAACTCCGCATTCGCCACCGTGTCCGGCACATCGAAGACGGTGCCGTCCACCGCGACCAGCCGCCATCGCCGATACCAGGCACCCTGCGTACCGGCGACCGCGACCGGCCGGCAGACCCGCCCGAACAGGATCCGCAACGGCTCTGGGCCCAACCGCAGCCGGGCCCGGCCGATCGCCGCCGTCGTCGGCACCCGCCAAGCGGCCGCCCATCGGCCCTCCCGCTCCAGTCCCTGCACCAGGAGCCGGGCCACCTCCTCGTAGCCCTGACCGAAGAACAGGCACATCGCCAGGACGAAATAGACCACAACCCGCGCGGGAAGCAGCCGCGTTCGCTGCTCGACCCGACCGCACTCGGCGACGACCTCGTCGACCAACGCCGGCGGGAAGGCCCGCGTCAGCACCCCCAACGCGATCCGGTCCGAGAGCCGGTCACTCGCCGGCGACTTCACCTGTCCAGGCCTTGGCACAAACCACTCAACGACCGAATCACACCAAAGTCACCGGTATTGCCTCTAGGTCATGAGGAGTATCCGTTTCCGGAGCCGCAACGGCTCGGCCAGCGCTTCGGCCTCGCCCGGGAACCGCCCGAGGTACGCCGACAGCATCTGCACGATGGTGGTATCACTGATCGCCACGGACCACCCCCGCTCCGACCGGGGAGCAAAACTCCGTCGACCAACGGCTCGGGCGGCGAGCATGCGCACAATCAGCTCCAACGGGCGTGGCCTACAAGGCTCGCACTCTACAAGCCGGACAGGCCCGCACGCGGTCCAACGCGCTCTCCAGTCTGCCTCCGCTGTCCGCGCACCGTCGGATCCACCTCGTGCCTGAACACTCCACCCGCCACCTCCAGCAACCTTCATCCGTCCGGATTCGACGAGATCATGCCCAAGACCCTCGCCACCGCGACCGTCGACCGGCTCCTGCACCACACCCACGTCGTCGTCACGCAGGGCGACAGCCACCGCCTCGCCTAGGCGACCACCGGACGAGGCGTCGTCCCGCTCGGCTGACCACCCACCAGCGGGGAGATCAACTGTCCACCGGGGACTTTCAGCGTCCACCAGTGGGGAGACTCCTAGGCTCTGGCGCGAGTTCCGTGAAAGCCGCCCGTGGATCTTGATGATTGTCGATCATGATGAGTGTCTGTCGCTGATCTCCTGGCCGTCTTGTTCC
>NZ_JBVHHE010000122.1:0-2074 GCF_055561235.1 Kitasatospora sp. NPDC022856
GGCTCTGGCGCGAGTTCCGTGAAAGCACCACTGCTCCGGTGACGGCGTCAGGGCAAGTCAGGTAGGAAGAGGTCCAGCGACGGGCCTTCCAGGGCGATGGCTGTGAGGCCGGTGGTAGTGCCGGACGCGTGTTTCTCACCGGGCTCCCAGCGAACACCGTCGCCGGCTGCAACGGGGATCTGGTGGCAGTCCGGGCCCGCGACCCAGCCTTCGCCAGTGATCACCAGGAAGAGCTGGCTCACCGGGGCAGGATGGGAGCCGATGGTGCCACCGGGCTCGATGGTCAGGCAGGTCAGATGAACAGACCCCTCTCCGGCGGCGACGCGGGTCGCGGTGGCACCCACGCTGTCGAAGCGGTCGATGACCTTCTCCGCGCGGTCGAAGTGGAACATCTCCAAGAGGGACTCCTCGCAAGATCCGGAAGGCACCGATCGTACGGGGAGACACTCACCGTGCCGACAGGAGGACGCGCTTGCGCAGGAGGTCGAGCTTGGCGCGTCCGAACATCTGCCTCTTGAGCATCTTGATCCGGTTGACGTGGCCCTCGACGGGGCCGGAGTTCCAGCGAAGCGTGAGGCCGGCCATGACCGCGTCCCAGTCCTTGCGCAAGCCGGTGGCGAAGCCTCGCAGCTCGGGCAGGGTGCTCGCCTCAGCGTCCGCAGTCCACTGTTCGAGTTCCTCCTGACCACGCCGGTTCACGAGGATCGAGGCGAATCGGGAGACGAGGTCACACGCCTCGTTCAACTCCCCGCAACGGAGGCGTAGTTCCTTCAGGAGGACTTGCTGTCCCTCGGATCGGTGATCGGGGTGGGTGAGGATCAGCCGAGTCACTTCGCGGACCTTGGGGATCGGCGGGCGGGTGGTCGGCTTGGCATTCTCGCGTAGCCGGTGCACGAAGCGTCGTATCGTGCGCTCGCTGACGGCCAGGCCGCGCTCGGAGAGTTCACGGTGGAGCCGTAGTGCGCTGTGGCAGCCCTCGTTGAACCGGGCGATCAGGTAGGCGTCGTGGCCTTCCAGGCTGGTCTGCCGGCCACCCGAGGGCCCCGCGCCGATCAGCTCGTCCGCTGTAGCGGCCCGCATGAACTTCCGCACCGTCTTCGGGTCCAGATGCAGCTCGGCGACGATCTGGCTGTGCCCCATGCCCCCGTCCATCAGCGCGTGAACGGCGGCATGACGCTCGCGGGTGCGCCGAGCCCGCGGTCCTTCGGGCAGTTCCACCTTCTCCTTGTCCGGCGCGGGCGGAACCCACCGAGCACGCAGACGGGCGACCAACCGCTCAGCCGCATCGCCGAGGTTCGCCCAGAGGTGGTACCTGTCCGCGACCTGCGTCGCAGTGCCGGCACCGCGGGTCGCACCCTCGGCGTAGTAGGCGGCGCGGTCACGGCAGATCACCTCGACACCGGGGTGCTCGGTCAGCCAGTGGGCCAGGGCGTCGGCGGACCGCTCGGGCAGGACCTCGACGGGACGGCGACCCTCGATGTCGATCAGGACGGTGCCGTAGTGGTGGCCCTTGCGCAGGGCGAAGTCGTCGACGCCGAGCACGCGGACCCGCTCGGTGGCCGGGTCTGGCAGCGCGCGGATCAGGCGTATCAGGGCATCCCGGCCGATCCCGACTGCCAGGTGCTCGGCCAGGCGGGCTCCGGCTCGGCCGCCGAGTGCGAGGGCGACGGCCTCGCGAACCTTCCGCAGCAGCACTGTGCACCGTCCGTAACGGAACGTCAGGCCGGGGATCTGCTCGGCGAAGGTCCGCCGCCCGCAGTCGGCGGTGTCACAGAAGAACCGGCGGACCCGCAGGTGCAACACCAGCTCCTGGCCAGAGACCGCCGAATCGCTGACCCGCCGCTCGTACCCACTGTGGACACGTCCTGACCAGCTCCCGCAGCCCGGACACTCCGCCCCCGGCGCCCGACCCCGAGCGTGCACCCGCACCGACCGGCCAACCGGCCTGATCAAGTCCACACTCAGCAGCGCGAACTGGGGGAACAAGACGGCCAGGAGATCAGCGACAGACACTCATCATGATCGACAATCATCAAGATCCACGGGCGGCTTTCACGGAACTCGCGCCAGAGCC
>NZ_JBVHHE010000123.1:0-1953 GCF_055561235.1 Kitasatospora sp. NPDC022856
GGCCCCCACACCGTTCACCTGGACCAAGACCGCGGACGAGATCCTCGATTCCCTCGCCCGATTCTGCCGACGGATCTCGGGCGCAGGACACTAGACTGGTGACGGTAGCCGACTCGGTGATCCTGACGAGAGATCGCGAACTCCGCGGCGGTCCAGACGCCAGGGTGGCGGGGAGTCCGCAGAGTCCCCGCCACCCTGGCGTCCGGGGACCCGACGGGAGCCGGCTGCCAACGAGTGCATCCGGAGCCGCACATGCTCTCAGCGGGTTTCCCCCGGCCTCGGACTGGGCTGCGCCCCGATCGGCAACATCTGCGGTCCGTGGTCCGACGAGGAAGCCCAGTGCCTCCTTGAGGCCGGGTGGGACGCGGGGGTGCGGTATTTCGACACTGCTCCGCATTACGGTCTGGGGCTCTCCGAGCGCAGGCTCGGGAGGTTTCTCGCGGGCAGGTCACGCGACGACGTCGTCGTGTCGACCAAGGTCGGCGGGCTGCTCAGGGATAACCCGGCTGGGACGGAGCCTCCCTGGATGACCAGGGTTTCGCCGTGCCGGCGCGGTTCCACCGAGTGGACTACGGCCGGGACGGGGTCCGGGACGGCTTCGAGGACTCCTTGACCCGCTTCGGCCTGGACCGGATCGACGTGCTCTACGTCCACGACCCCGAACGGGCCGGGATCCCGGGAGGCGGCGAGGAAGCGCTGGACGCCCTCGCGCAGTTGCGGGACGAGCGCGCGGTAGGCGCCGTCGGAACCGGTTCGCTCGGCGTCGACGCGATGCCCGAGAGCGCGGCGAGCGGTCTCACGGACGTCCTGATGGTGGCCAACCGGTACACCCTCCTGGACCAGAGCGTGTCTCCGGCCGTACTCGACGCCTGTACCGAGTTCGGCGTGGCCATCGTGGCGGCCGCGGTGTTCGACAGCGGGCTGCTCGCCGACAGGCCGAGCACGAGGGCCAAGTACGACTACGGGGAGGTGCCCGGACGACGTATTCCTCCGTGCTCGGGCGACGAAGTGTGCGCCGCGCACGGGGGCGCGCTTGCGACCGCGGCGATGGGTTACCCGCTCCTCGACCCGCGTGTCCAGTCGGTGGTGGTGGGAGCGGACAACCCCCACCAGGTCAGGCAGAACGTCGAGCGTCTGAGCATTTCGATACCGAGCGGTCTGTGGGACGAACTGGACGAGCGGGACTGGTACGGCGGTGCGTATAGCGACCCGTCTCCGAGTCCGCATAGTAGCCCGGACTTCGTGGCATCGGCCTCGAACTCGCCGCCGAAAGCCCCTGCCCAGGTCCATGGTCCGGACGTCGAAGCGGCCTTTGCCCGATCCCATGCCCCGACCAAGGAGTACACGGGTCCGGACGAAGGCCGCGAGGGCGAGTGCGACACACGGAATCCCAGCGGCCCAGGGTGTGCACCGCGCGCCGACGGCAACGGACGGATGCGGGGTCCGGGGGTGGCCCAGCCACCTGGCGCCCGGCGGGCCGTGGTTCGCGCGACGGCCGACACAGCCGCTCCGGCGCGGGAGGCGAAGGACACATCCCAGCCCTTGGCGGAAAGGGTGACCTTGTCCAACTTGACCATCTTCGAGCTCTCGCCCTCCATGACGGTCCGGTACATCGTGATCTTCTCGTAGTCAGGGCTCGTGATCTTGGTCACGTCGAGCCGCTGGTCGGAGGAATTGTCCAGCTTGATGTAGCCGGCGGCCGGCAAGGCGTTGGGCAGCCAGCGGACCCAGGCGGACTTGTCCCGGACCGTGACGTCGGGATTGACCGGAGTCTTCACAAGGCGTCTCCTCGTCGTCGGGGGCCGGCGGTCGATCCCGCGCACGGGCCAGAACACCCCGCTACGGTTCGCCTACGCAAGGTACTGACATCAGCTCTTTGGGGTGGTAGATCTGCCGTTTTGCTGACGGATGGTCACCTGTCGCTGTAGACCGTGTGGCATGCGATATGCGGAT
>NZ_JBVHHE010000124.1:0-1872 GCF_055561235.1 Kitasatospora sp. NPDC022856
GCGGGCGTCGCCGTCGGCGTCGGCGGCCATCGCCTCCAGCACCGACCGGTACATCGCGCCCAGCCGCTCCAGGTTCGCCGCGGTGAAGAACTCCGAGGAGCCGCCCAGCTGAACGGCGCCACCGCTGGCGATCGCGTTGAGGGCGAACTCCGTGGTGCCCTGGTTGAGTGAGGCCTCGACGTCCACCGCGTCGGTGTCGACCTGGTGGAAGTCCTGGAACTCGAACATGACGTTGATCAGGTCGCTGTTCCCGGCGGCGCGCTGGACGGCGGGCAGCGGGTAGCGGCGGTGCGACCAGATGGCGGTCTCCGTCGCATGGGTCCGCTCGACCAGTTCGCGCCACGTCTTCGCGCCCCGAGTCGTCGGGAACGGCAGGGTGTTGAGGTGCATGCCGAAGACCCGGTCGGCGCCCGGCGCCTCCAGCCGGCCGTGGTAGACGACGCCGGTGTGGAAGGCGTCCTCGGCGGTGAGGCTGCCGAGCACCTTGAGGTGGGCGGCCAGCATGACGCTCTTGAGCGAGGTCTTCGCCTCGGTCGCGAGCTTGCGCAGGCCGTCCTCCAGGTCCGCGAACGGCACCCGGGCCGTGACGGACTCGCCCGGGTCGCCGCCCCAGGTGGCGGGCAGGACCAGCGGGCTGTGGGTGTCGACGACCTGCTGCCAGAACTCCTGGGTCTGCGGGTCGGAGAGCGCGTCCTGTTCGGCGGCGATGTAGTCCGCGTAGCGGACCGACGGCACCTCGTGTGCCGCCGGCTCAAGGCCGTCCCGCAGCGCCTGGTAGGTGCTGAGGAACTCCATCAGCAGCGAGTTGATGGTCCAGCCGTCGGTGATCACGTGCAGGTGACTGACCGTCAGGCGCCAGGCCTGGTCGGACTCGACGTGCGCCGCGAACCGCATCAGCGGGGCCGTGGTCAGCTCGAAGCCCGTGCCGTTCTCCTGCTCGACGTAGGCCCGGGCCTGCTCGGCGATCGCGGCCTGGCTCAGACCGCGCAGGTCGTGGATGGCGACCGGGATCTCGACGTCGGCGTGGACGAGCTGAAGCGGCTGGCTGTAGCCGTCCAGGTGCATGGAGGTGCGCAGGATGTCGTGCCGGGCGACCACGAGGTCGGCGGCGCGGCGGAAGGCCTCGGCATCGAAGGGGTGGGTGTCCGGGATGCGCGAGGAGTTGATGTTCCGGTAGACGTGCTCGTTCTCCGTGGACATCAGCTCGACGAGCATGCCGGTCTGGATCTGGGAGAGCGGGTAGGCGTCGACGATGTCGGCCGGGAGGGCCTTGCGGTCGTCGTCCGAGATCTGGGTGAAGGGCTGGACGGCGGTGATGAGGGATTCGCCGGTGCCGTTGCCGGGGAGGGCTGCGGCCATGGCGGTGATGGTGCGCTGCTGGAAGACGTCGCGGATGGTGACGTCGTAGCCGGCGGCGCGGAGGGCTCCGACGAGGCGGACGGCGCGGATGGAGTCGCCGCCGAGGTCGAAGAAGCTGTCCTCGACACCGACCTGGGGCAGGCCGAGGACCTCGGCCCAGATGGTGGCGAGGCGTTCCTCGACGGGGGTGCGGGGGGCGGTGTAGCCGCTGGTGGCGAACGCGTCCAGGTCGGGGGTGGGGAGGGCGCGGGTGTCGATCTTGCCGTTGGCGGTGAGGGGGATGGCGTCGATCGTCAGGTAGGCGGTCGGGACCATGTACTCGGGGAGCTTGTCGGCGAGTTCGGCGCGCAGTGCCGGAGCATCGAGCACGGTGTCGGTGACGAGGTAGGCGACGAGGGTCTTCTCGCCGTTGGTGTTCTCGCGGACGGTGACGACGGTGTCGGTGATGTGGGGGTGTTCGCGCAGGCGGGCTTCGATTTCGCCGAGTTCGATGCGGTAGCCGCGGATCTTGAC
>NZ_JBVHHE010000125.1:0-1829 GCF_055561235.1 Kitasatospora sp. NPDC022856
CGGGCGCTCGTCGCTCCCCAGACTCCCCACTCCGTTCAAAGCCGGACGAAGTGAGGTGAACAGCAGCGTTGGCCAAAATCGACCAGCCTCATCACTGCTCGCACAGCTCGCCGAGCACGGCGTGGAGTGGGCGTAGCGGGCCGTCCCGCGTCAAGGTCGGAATCTCCATGGCCGGTGGCTTCTCGCCCAGGACCGGGGGCGGGGCGCCGGGGGTGGTGAAGTTTGCCCAGCTGTAGGCTATCGGGGCCCTGAGAAAGCATTGGAAGGCCGTCACCTGCGGGTGGCGGCCTTCCGGGCTTCTACCGTGCGAGGTGCCTTGGTGGGGTGGGGTTCCGCGGCTTCGGGTGGGGAGACCTCACAGCTTCCGAACAATCCGGCCGCGAAGCTGCGCACCTGACTGGGAGACTTGGAAGGCCGACACCGTTGGCGACGGTCTTCCAGATGGGGGCACCCCCTTTCTACTGGAGTGCCTCGGGGTACCAGGGAGCTGTACTGGAGTAGGCCGGGTCGTTGCTCATCATGGCCTTCCGCCTGAGGCCGTCGGTCCACTGCTGGAAGATGGAGTCGTAGGACTGTCGGGCTTCGTTCAGCATGGCGGCGTCACCGTCGAAGAAGCCGGTCCCCATGAACGCGTCGACGGCCGTGCTGCGTCGCTCAACGGCCTGGGCCAGCCAGTCAGAGGGGGCGGGTCGGCACTCCTCCCGGTATCCGACGGCTCGGATGTAGGGGACGTCGGATCCGATGCCCCACGGGAGTGTGTGCCGGGCCTGGGCGAGCAAGCGGAGGTACTCGAAGCGTTCCCAGGCGTCGCGGTAGACGCCGGGGCCCAACGCCAGGTGCTGCACGAACAGCGGTTCCAGATAGTCGTGGAGGCGCTTCGAAGCCCGGGCAACACCAAGGACGGTGTCAGGGCTGAGCACACCTGCCGCGACCGTCCCGGCACGTTCGTGTTGTGCCTGTAGTTCTCCCAGCAGGCGGCCGGCCAGTTGCCACCGCTCCGCGGCGACCGCGGCGACGCCGGCGGCGTAGAGCATCATGAGCGCCGGGGCGCTCGTCAGGTTGAGCAGGCTGGTGAAGCCGTCACGGCCGACGGGTTCGGTGAGGCGCTCGATCTCCGGCATCCACCAGCGGTCGGTGCTCTCGGTTCCCCAGTAGGCGGCGGTGGCGACCAGGGCGAGGAGTGTCTCCGAGCCGGCCTCGATACCTGCCAGCCGGCGCTGGAGTTCCTGCCTGGGATCGGCGGGCTGCCAGGGGCCTTCGGCGCGGGCCGGCAGAACGGCGACAGCGCCGGCTTCCCGGCGCAGCATGTCGTGCAGGCCGATGGCGGGGCGGTCGCCGGCAAGCTCGCGTTTGGCGGTGGCGACGGCGATGGCGGTGTTGACCGGGTGCTTGCGGCCGGTTTCGGCGATGGCCGCGACGGCGTCGGCGGTCCGGCCGAGGAAGTCGTCGGCGGAGCCCTGGACAACGGTGGCGCTGCGCTGGGTGGCGGTGGTGGTTGCATCGGGGCCGAGGGGCTTGATGTCGATCCAGTAGGTGGCGAAGCGGCGGCCGGGGCAGCGGGCCAGTGCCTCGCGGAGGGCCGGGTCCCAGGTCGCGGACCAGCCTGCGATGACCAGGCCGTACTCGTCGATGACCTGGTCGAGGATGGTGTCGGTCTCGGGGGCGTAGGACTTGAGCTCGTCGGAGGTGTTGAGCATGGTCGCCGGGGCGAGGTAGTCGCCGTGCAGATGGATCACTAGTAGTACTTCGTTAACTTGGCTTGATCCTGATCTGTGCATCGGGCATCCTGGCGGGCGTGGACTTGGGGGAGATTGAGCAACTGCGTGGCG
>NZ_JBVHHE010000126.1:0-1793 GCF_055561235.1 Kitasatospora sp. NPDC022856
CTGCCCGAGTACATGGTGCCGTCGGCGTTCGTGGTGCTGGACGAGCTGCCGCTGACCGTCAACGGCAAGCTCGACCGCAAGGCCCTCCCCGCGCCGGCCGGCACCGGGACCGGCCCCGGCCGCGCCCCGCGCGACGCCCGGGAGGAGATCCTCTGCGGCGCCTTCGCCGAGGTGCTCGGCCTCGCCGAGGTCGGCCCCGAGGACCACTTCTTCGACCTCGGCGGCCACTCCCTGCTGGCCACCCGGCTGATCGGCCGGGTCCGCGCGCTGCCCGGCGGCGCCGGGCTCACCGTCCGCGACCTCTTCGAGGCACCCACCCCGGCCGGCCTCGCCCACCGGGCCGGCGCCGGCGACGACCCGCGCCCCGCCCTGGGCCGCCGCGAGCGCCCGGCCGACCTGCCGCTCTCGCACGCCCAGCGCCGGATGTGGTTCCTGCAGAACCTCGACGACTCGGGCGCCACCTACAACGTGCCCCTGGTGGTACGGGTCACCGGCCCGCTGGACCGGGCCGCCCTCGGTGCCGCCGTCCGCTCGGTGACGCAGCGGCACGAGAGCCTGCGCACCGTCTTCACCGAGCGCGACGGCGACGTCCACCAGCGGATCCGGGAGGCCCCGGCGGCCGAGGCGGCCGTGCACCTGGTCCGCTCCTCCGAGTCGACGCTGGACGCCGACCTCCGGAGCGCCGTCCGGTACGGCTTCGACCTCTCCGCCGAACTGCCGGTGCGCGTCAGCCTGCTGGAGCTCGGCCCGGAGGACCACGTGGTGGTGGTGCTCTTCCACCACATCGCGGGCGACGAGTGGTCGATGCTCCCCTTCATCGAGGACCTCACCGGCGCCTACGCGGCGCACACCGACGGCCGCACCCCCGACTGGGCGCCGCTGCCGGTCCAGTACGCCGACTACACGCTCTGGCAGCAGGAACTGCTCGGCTCGCCCGAGGACGAGCGGAGCCTGCACGCCCGTCAGGCCGGGTACTGGAAGCAGGCACTCGCCGGGCTGCCGGAGGAGCTGCCGCTGCCGACCGACCACCCGCGCCGTCCGGTGGCCGGCTACCGCGGCGACACCGTGCGCGGCCAGGTCCCCCCGGCCGTCTACCGCGGTCTGCGCGAGGCCGCCCGGGCGACCGGCACCACCACCTTCATGGTGCTCCAGGCGGCCGTGGCCACCCTGCTGCACCGCCTGGGCGCCGGCACGGACATCCCCCTCGGGGCGCCCGTCGCCGGGCGTTCCGACAGCGCGCTGGACGGGCTGGTCGGCTTCTTCGTCAACACGCTGGTCCTGCGCAACGACCTGTCCGGCGACCCGACCTTCGCCGAGCTGCTGACCCGCACCCGGGACACCGACCTGGCGGCCTTCGCCCACCAGGACCTGCCGTTCGACCGGCTGGTCGAGGCGGTCAACCCGCCGCGCGTGCCCGGCCGGCACCCGCTGTTCCAGGTGATGCTCGGCTACCAGCACAACGACGGCCAGGCCGGACGCCTGCTCGGCCTGGAGAGCCGGATCCTGCCCTTCGAGCTGGGCGCCGCGAAGTTCGAACTCGACTTCAACTTCGAGGAGACCTCCGCCACGGAGGAGATCGACATCGCCTTCGAGTACGCGGCCGACCTCTACGACCGCACCACCGCCGAGGCCCTGGTCGAGCGGCTGCTGGCCCTGCTGGAGCAGGTCGCGGCCGACCCGCGGCGCCGGATCGGCGCTCTGGATGTGTTGACGGTGCGTGAGCGGGGTCTGGTGTTGGGGGAGTGGGTGGCGACGGGTCGTGGGTTGCCGGGGGCGACGGTGGCGGATCTGTT
>NZ_JBVHHE010000127.1:0-1650 GCF_055561235.1 Kitasatospora sp. NPDC022856
GTCTGGGCCGAGGTCCTCGGCCTGCCGCGGGTCGGTGTGGAGGACAGCTTCTTCGACCTCGGCGGCGACTCCATCCGCGCCGTCCGCCTCGTCGGCGCCCTGCGCGCCGCCGGCTACGACGTCACCATCCCGGACGTCTTCCAGCAGCGCACCATCACCGCCCTCGCGACCCGGATCGGTGACGGCACCGGCGAGTCCCTGATCACCGCCGTCCAGCCCTTCGCCCTCATCGGCGACGACGACCGCACGGCCCTCCCGGCCGACATCGTCGACGCCTACCCGCTCTCCCAGATCCAGACCGGCATGCTCGTCGAACTGCTGGGTTCGGGGGACCGCGGGCTCTACCACAACCTGAACTCCTTCCGGATCCCGGACACCGCGCCCTTCGACGCCGTCGCGTTGCGCGGCGCGCTCGACCTGGTCACCGCCCGGCACGAGATCCTGCGCACCTCGCTGCACCTCGCGGACTTCTCCCAGCCGCTGCAGTCGGTGCACGCCACCGCCGAGGTCCCGCTCACCGTGCACGATCTGCGTGGTCTGACCGAGGCCGAGGTGGCGGAGCGCACGACCGCCTACGTCGAGCAGGAGCGGGCGGCGGGCTTCGACCTGGCCGCCGCCCCGCTGCTGCGGATCGCCGTGCACATCGAGTCCGACCGGGCCTGGCGGGTGACCACCAGCCACAGCCACACCGTGACCGACGGCTGGACGCTCAACTCGCTGCTGATGGAGCTCCTGGAGGTCTACCGGGCGCTGCGCGATGGCCGCGAACCGGCGGTCCACGAGGCGCCCGCCGTCCGCTACGCCGACTACATCGCCGCCGAGCAGACCGCGCTCTCCGACCCGCAGACCCAGGCCTTCTGGCAGCACCTGGTCGACGCCCACAGCCCACTCGCCCTCCCCGGCAGCTGGGCGGATCCGGCGACCCCGGGTACGCCCGTCGGCCGGATCGTCCACTACGGCGACCTGGAGGACGGTCTGCGTCGTCTCGCCGGCGAGGCGAAGACGTCGCTGAAGAGCGTGCTGCTGGCCGCGCACCTCAAGGTGCTCGGCAGCCTGACGGCCGAGGACGCCTTCCACACCGGCGTGGTCTACCACGGCCGCCTGGAAGCGCCCGGCGCGGACCGGGTGCTCGGCATGCACCTCAACACCCTGCCGTTCCCGACCACTCGGGGCGCGAAGACCTGGCGTGAGCTGGTCGAGCAGACTTACGCCACGGAGACCGAGATCTGGTCGCACCGCCGCTACCCGCTGCCCGCCGTCCAGCGCGCCGCCGGCAACTCCGGCGAGCTGGTCTCGATCCTCTTCGAGTACCTGGACTTCCACGTCGTGGACGAGAACTCCGTCGACCTGGACGGGTCGATGGGCGACGGCGCCAACGAGTTCGCCCTCAACGTGCTGGCCCGGCGCGACCATCTGACGCTGGCCGGTACCAGTGCGGCCGTCGACCGGTCGCGGCTGGGCCTGCTGGGTGAGCGTTACCGGCTGGTCCTGGAGGCGATGGCCGCCGACCCCAACGGCGACGCGACCCTCTCCCACCTGCCGGAGGCGGAGCGCGCCCAGCTCACGACCTGGGCCGCGGGCGACCCCGTCGACTGGCCGCAGGGCCTGACCGTCGACCTGATCGAAGCCCAGGCGCAGGCCACGCCCGAC
>NZ_JBVHHE010000128.1:0-1616 GCF_055561235.1 Kitasatospora sp. NPDC022856
CCCAGAACTCGAACGGTTCCGGCGCCGATAGTGCTCACCTGCTGGCGGCTATGGAACTGAGCATTCCCCGGTTCCATAGCTCCCATTAGGCGCCGTCGTCGTCCTCCGTCGCGGCCTCCTTCCCGGCGCCCGCGGGCGCGACGCCGCTGAAGTTGTTGGCGGGCAGGAGGTAGTCGAAGCTGCCCGAGGAGGTGTGCGCACCGCCGGCGGGGCAGACGCCGTTGGTCGGGTTCCCGTTGAACCAGAGGCCGAAGCACTTGCCGCAGTACCGCCAGTTGGACTGTCCGAGGATGGCCACGGAGCTTCCTTTCCGGACGACTTCCCCGGGTCGGAGGAAGAGCGTCCCGTGGGGGGCATGCGTCCATGGTTCGGTGCCCGGAGTCCCGGACACATGAGGCAGGTGTCCCCTGTGCGGCAGGGACCTCCCGGACGACGCGTCAGTGGGCTGTGCGACAGTGGCCCGCATGCTGGCGATCGAGGTGCAGACGGAGAACGGGGAGCGGCACCTTCGGGTGACCGCCGAGGCGCTGGCCGCGCTGGTGCGCCGGATCGGCGGGCCGGGCGACCGCTTCCTGGTGGTGGAGCGGATTGCCGGCCCCGCCGAGGTGTTCGTCCAGGTCTGGCACGAGGCCGGTGGCGACTACACCCTGGAGCACCGCGAGGGCTCGAACGACCGCCATTTCCGGGTGCTGCTCGACGACCCCGGTCCGGTGATCGCCGCGATGACGGGCTGGGCCCGCCGGGCGGACGGCTGGGACACCGGCCTGGCCTGGCGGCGGCTCGACCTGACACCGGCGCCCGAGACGCCGGCGCCGCCGCTGGAGCTGCCCGACGACGACCGCAGGCAGCTGGAGGACCGCCTCCGTCAGAGCCTGGCCGGCGGTTACGCGACCCGGGCCGAACTCGCCGAACTGGCGGAGGACTACCTGGTCAAGGGTGACCGGCGACCGGTCTCGCCCGCGCAGGCCCGGGCGCTGGTCGACCGGATGTGGCGCGAGCGGGCCGAGGAGCAGGCCGGCTGGGAGGGCGAGACGGACGCCGACCGGCTCACCCGTGCCTTCACGGCACTGGAGGCGGCCGGCATCACGGCCCGCGAGAACTTCACCTGCTGCCACTCCTGCGGGCAGGCCGAGATCGCCGGCGCGGGCTCGCCGGACGCCCGGGGCTTCGTCTACTTCCACTCCCAGAGCGCCGACGCGGCCGCCGCCGGCCACGGACTGTCGCTGTACTACGGGGGCTTCGACGACTCGGCCGAGACCACCGCCGCCGTCGGCCGTGAGGTGGTGGCCGCCCTGGCGGTGGCCGGCCTGCCGGCGGACTGGGACGGCGACCCCGCCAGTGCCGTAGAGGTGCGACCGCTGGACTGGCGCCGGCGGCTCGTCGGCTGACAGTGATGATGTTCGTGGTGATGTTGCTGGCGGGTCTGACCCTTCGGCTGACTGACGCTTCGGCTGTCCTGTTTGGGATTTGTCGGCCCGTCGGCGGCGTCACCACGCACGCGGCCGGACGGGCGTTGTGACTTCATAGCGCCTCTGTGTGTCAAGCAGCGGTGGTGAGCTGGTTCCGATGGTCGCGTTTCATGATCCGGTAGACCACGTTGGACAGCCGTCGCTTCA
>NZ_JBVHHE010000130.1:0-1548 GCF_055561235.1 Kitasatospora sp. NPDC022856
CCTGCGAGAGGCCCGCGACCAGATCGTGGCCCTCAAGGAGGAAGTGGACCGGCTGGCACAGCCCCCGGCCGGATTCGGCACCTTCCTCAGCCAGAACGAGGACGGCACCGCCGACATCTTCACCGGGGGGCGCAAGCTCCGCGTGAACGTCAGCCCCAACGTCGACCTCGACGAGCTGCGGCGCGGCCAGGAGGTGATGCTCAACGAGGCCCTCAACATCGTGGACGCGATGGCCTTCGAGCGCATCGGCGACATCGTCACCCTCAAGGAGGTCCTGGAGGACGGCGAACGCGCCCTGGTCATCGGCCACACCGACGAGGAGCGGGTGGTGCGCCTCGCCGAACCGCTGCGCGAGCTCACCATCCGGGCGGGGGACGCCCTGCTGCTCGAACCCCGCTCGGGCTACGTCTACGAGGTCGTGCCCAAGTCCGAGGTCGAGGAGCTCGTCCTCGAAGAGGTCCCCGACATCGACTACCGCCAGATCGGCGGCCTCAGCAACCAGATCGAGCAGATCCGCGACGCGGTCGAGCTGCCCTACCTGCACGCCGAGCTCTTCAAGGAGTACGAGCTGCGCCCGCCCAAGGGCGTCCTGCTCTACGGCCCGCCCGGCTGCGGCAAGACGCTGATCGCCAAGGCGGTGGCCAACTCGCTCGCCAAGAAGGTCGCCGAGGTCACCGGCCGGCCCCAGGGCAAGAGCTACTTCCTCAACATCAAGGGTCCCGAGCTCCTCAACAAGTACGTCGGCGAGACCGAGCGGCAGATCCGCCTGGTCTTCCAGCGGGCCCGGGAGAAGGCGAGCGAGGGCACCCCCGTCATCGTCTTCTTCGACGAGATGGAGTCGCTCTTCCGCACCCGCGGTTCGGGCGTCAGCTCGGACGTGGAGAACACCATCGTCCCCCAGCTCCTCGCCGAGATCGACGGCGTGGAGGGCCTGGAGAACGTCATCGTCATCGGCGCCTCGAACCGCGAGGACATGATCGACCCGGCGATCCTGCGGCCCGGCCGCCTGGACGTCAAGATCAAGATCGAGCGCCCGGACGCCGAGGCCGCGAAGGACATCTTCTCCAAGTACCTCAAGGGCTCGCTGCCGTTCCACCCGGACGACCTCAAGGAGCACGACGGCTCCGTCGAGGCCACCGTGGTGGCGATGATCCAGGCGGTCGTCGAGCGGATGTACACCGAGACCGAGGAGAACCGCTTCCTGGAGGTCACCTACGCCAACGGTGACAAGGAGGTCCTGTACTTCAAGGACTTCAACTCCGGCGCGATGATCCAGAACATCGTCGACCGTGCGAAGAAGATGGCCATCAAGGACTTCCTCGACCACGGCCAGCGGGGCTTGCGCGTCTCCCACCTGCTCGCCGCCTGCGTGGACGAGTTCAAGGAGAACGAGGACCTGCCCAACACCACCAACCCGGACGACTGGGCCCGGATCTCCGGCAAGAAGGGCGAGCGGATCGTCTTCATCCGCACGCTCGTCACCGGCAAGCAGGGCGCCGAGTCCGGCCGCTCCATCGACACCGTCGCCAACACCGGGCAGTACCTGTA
>NZ_JBVHHE010000131.1:0-1539 GCF_055561235.1 Kitasatospora sp. NPDC022856
ACAGCAGGGCATGGGGAGGTCCTCCTTGAATGGCCGCGGTTGCTCCGGCCCGGGTTCGTCGGGCCGTCAACTCGCCTCTCGCGGGCGAGCGTGACAGGGGTGAAGGAGTGTCGAACGGAACGCGGAACCCGGCCCGTTATCGAACAGTTACGGCGGCCTCCGGCCTGGACCACGGACCGACCACTGCTTATCACGGTCGTACAACGGGGCGGGATCCCAGGGCCCCCGGCTCCTCCCTTCTGCCATCGACCCCACCGCACCGACCCCGAGCTGCACCCCTCGGGGCCGCGCACCGCCGGGCGCGGAGCACCGACCGCCCCGCCCCGGTCGTCAGGTTCCGATCACCCGGACCGCGACCCCGACCAAGGACCGACCCCATGCACCTGGACCCTCTCCCGGCCGACGATGCACCCGAACCCTCCGCCGGGTACCCCGACGGACGTGCCGAAGCACCGACGTCCGACACTGACGAGACCGCCGACACCACCGAGACCGACGTCGCTCTCACCGTCCGGCTGCGTGCCGGGGACGTCGAGGCCCTGACAGAACTCTACGAGCGCCACTTCCGGGCCACCGCCTCCTACGCCGGTGCACTGGGCGGCACCGCGCACCGGGCCGAGGACCTGGCGGGTGAGGCCTTCGCCCGGACCATCACCGCCGTTCGCGTCGGCGCGGGCCCCAGGGGGAGCTGGCGCCCCTATCTGCGGGCCGTCGTCCGCAACACGTCCAAGGCGTGGGCCGCCGCCGACCGGCGCACTCCACCCACCGCCGATCCCGACCTCTGGGCGGACGACGTCGAACGCGCGCGATCTCCCGAACAGTTGCTCGTGGAGTCCACCGAGCGCCATCTGGTCGCCTCCGCGTTCCGCAGCCTGCCGAAGCGCTGGCGATCGGTGCTCTGGTACTCGGTGGTGGAGCAGCGGCCCGCCGCCGAGGTGGCCCGGCTTCTCGGCCTGACAGCCGGTGGCGTCTCCTCGCTGGCCGTCCGGGCACGCGAGGGGCTTCGGGACGCCTACCTCGCGGCGCACCTCGCCCGACCCCGCTCACCCGACTGCCGGGCCTGCACCGCCCGCCTCGCCGCCCTGGTCAGACGACCACCACGCCGGATCCCCAAGATGCTGGCCGAACACCTCGACGCCTGCGCTCGGTGCCGTCGATGCCTCGACGAGATCCGCGACGTCAACCGACGGCTGTTCTTCGCCCGGACGTCCCTGCTGCACCATGCACCCTCCCGGCCACACCGACGGGCGGGCCGGCTCCGCGGTGGGTGAGGAAGGCGGCGGCCATCCGGGAGCGTGGTCGTCCTGGTGTTCGCGAGCGAGTTGGGCGATCGCCAGGATCAGGCTCACCCGGACCACGGCATCGTCTTCACTCGCCAGCCTGAACCGCAGGGCCGCGGAGATGCGTGGGAGGTCGTCGGTTGCTGCCGCCAGGACGTAGGCGGTTACTGACATCAGCTCTTTGGGGTGGTAGATCTGCCGTTTTGCTGACGGATGGTCACCTGTCGCTGTAGACCGTGTGGCATGCGATATGCGGATG
>NZ_JBVHHE010000132.1:0-1477 GCF_055561235.1 Kitasatospora sp. NPDC022856
CCCGACGCGCTGCTGGGTGCCGGGACGGTCCTGAGCGTCGACGACGCCGCCCGGGCCGCCGACGCGGGCGCCGCCTTCCTCGTCACCCCCGGCCTCGTCCCCGGCCTGCCCCGCGGCGCCGGCGAACTGCCGGTACTGATGGGCGCCCTGACGCCCGGCGAGGTCATGGCGGCCACCGGTCACGGCGCCCTCGCCGTCAAACTCTTCCCCGCCCTGATCGGCGGCCCCGCCTACCTGAACGCGCTACGCGCCCCGTTCCCGCAGGTGCCGTTCGTGCCCGTCGGCGGCATCGACGCCACCGCCGCCCTCGCCTACCTCACCGCCGGGGCCGTGGCCGTCGGAGTCGGGACGCCACTGATCGGCGACGCCGCCGACGGCGGCGACCAGGCCGCCCTGCGCGCCCGCGCCGCACAATGGCGCACCGCCCTCACCCCGGCGGTGACCGCATGACCACCACCCCCGCCACCCCCGAGGTCGTGACCGTCGGGGAGGCCATGGCCGCACTTCGCGCCACCGGCCCGATCAAACTCGCCCCGCCCATGGAACTGTCCGTCGCCGGCGCCGAGGCCAACGTCGCCATCGGCCTGGCCCGCCTGGGCCACCGCGCCCGCTGGGTCGGCCGGGTCGGCGACGACCCCTTCGGCGCACTCGTCCTGCGCACCCTGCGCGCCGAAGGCGTCGACACCACCCACGCCCACACCGACACCCAGGGCCGCCCCACCGGCCTGCTCGTGCGCGAGGACGGCATCGGCGACCTCGCCA
Source organism: Kitasatospora sp. NPDC022856 (assembly GCF_055561235.1). Taxonomy (NCBI): domain Bacteria; kingdom Bacillati; phylum Actinomycetota; class Actinomycetes; order Kitasatosporales; family Streptomycetaceae; genus Kitasatospora; species Kitasatospora sp. NPDC022856. The sequence continues at coordinate 763 of NZ_JBVHHE010000132.1, forward strand.
CCGTCCACTACTACCGCGACCGCTCCGCCGGATCCGCCCTCCACCCCGACGACATCCTCACCGCCCTGCACCCCAGCACCCGCATCCTCCACCTCACCGGCATCACCCCCGCCCTCAGCCCCACCGCCGCCCAGGCCGTCCTCACCGCCGCCGCCCGGGCCCGCGCGCTCGGCATCACCGTCAGCCTCGACGTCAACCACCGCGCCCGCCTCTGGACCCACCAGCAGGCCCGCGAAGTCCTCCGGCCGCTGGCCCGGACCGCCGACATCCTCATCGCCTCCGCCGACGAACTCCACCTCCTCGCCCCCGACCCCACCCACGACGAGGCGAACACCGTCACCGCCCTCCTCGCCCAGGGCACCCGCGACGTCGTCATCACCCGCGGCGGCGACGGCGCCACCCTCACCACCACCCACGCCACCCACCACGCCCCCGCCCGGTCCGTGCCCGTGATCGACGTCATCGGCGCCGGCGACGCCTTCGTCGCCGGCTACCTCTCCGCGACACTCGACACCCTCACCGCCGAACAGCGCCTGCACCGCGCCACCGCCACCGCCGCCTTCGCCGTCACCACCCGCGGCGACTGGGAAGGCCTGCCCACCCGCACCGACCTCACCCTCCTCGACACCCCCGCCGGCACCACCCTGCGCTGACCCCGAGGACCCCCATGCACCACCACCGCCCCCGCATCACCATCCACACCCCCGGCACCCAC
>NZ_JBVHHE010000133.1:0-1447 GCF_055561235.1 Kitasatospora sp. NPDC022856
CCCTGATCACCGCCGTCCAGCCCTTCGCCCTCATCGGCGACGACGACCGCACGGCCCTCCCGGCCGACATCGTCGACGCCTACCCGCTCTCCCAGGTCCAGACCGGCATGCTCGTGGAGATGCTCGCGGCACAGGGTGGCAACACCTACCACAACCTGAACTCCTTCCTCGTCCCCGACGAAGTCCCCTTCGACGCACCGACGTTCCGCCGCTCCCTCGACACGGTGGTGGCCCGGCACGACATCCTGCGCACCTCGATGCACCTGGACGGCTACAGCCAGCCCCTCCAGCTCGTCCACGCCACCGCCGAGGTCCCGGTCGCGATCCACGACCTGCGTGCGCTCGCCGCCGAGGAGATCGCGGCGCGCAAGCAGGAGTACATGACCTCCGAGCGCGCCCTGGGCTTCGAGCTGGCCGAGGCGCCGCTGGTGCGCATCGCCGTCCACCTGGAGTCCGACCGGGCCTGGCGCCTGACGTTCAGTCACATCCATGCCGTCACCGAGGGGTGGAGCTACCACACCCTGGTGATGGAGATCCTCGCCTGCTACCGCAGCCTGCGGAACGGCGAGCAGCCGGCCGTCTACGAGGTGCCGTCGGTCCGCTACGCGGACTTCATCGCCGCCGAGCAGACCGCGCTCTCCGACCCGCAGACCCAGGCCTTCTGGCAGCAGCTCGTCGACACCCACAGCCCGCTGGTCCTGCCGACCTCCTTCGGCACCCCGGACGCCGGCGTCGAGCAGCTGCATGCCCGGGTGCCCTACACCGACATCGAGGACGGCCTGCGTCGTCTCGCCGGCGAGGCGAAGACGTCGCTGAAGAGCGTCCTGCTGGCCGCGCACCTCAAGGTGATGGGCAGCCTGACGGCCGAGCACGCCTTCCACACCGGCGTGGTCTACCACGGCCGCCTGGAGGCGCCCGGCGCGGACCGGGTGCTCGGTATGCACCTCAACACCCTGCCGTTCCCGACCACCCGGGGCGCGAAGACCTGGCGCGAACTGGTCGAGCAGACTTACGCCACGGAGACCGCCATCTGGTCCCACCGCCGCTACCCGCTGCCCGCCGTCCAGCGCGCCGCCGGCAACTCCGGCGAGCTGGTCTCCGTCCTCTTCGAGTACCTGGACTTCCACGTCGTCGACGAGAACTCCGTCGACCTGGACGGATCGATGGGCGACGGCTCCAACTCGTTCGCCCTCAACGTGATCGTGCGTGGCGGCCGAATCAACCTCGACAGCATGAGCACCGCGATCGACCGGGCGAACCTGAACTCCCTGGGTGAGCGTTACCGGCTGGTGCTGGAGGCGATGGCCGCCGACCCCAACGGCGACGCGACCCTCTCCCACCTGCCCGAGTCCGAGCGCGCCCAGCTCACGACCTGGGCCGCGGGCGACCCCGTCGACTGGCCGCAGGGCCTGACCGTCGACCTGATCGAAGCCCAGGCGCAGGCCAC
>NZ_JBVHHE010000134.1:0-1445 GCF_055561235.1 Kitasatospora sp. NPDC022856
TCGCCCGCGGCCCAGGTCGTGAGCTGGGTGCGCTCGGTCTCGGGCAGGTGGGAGAGGGTCGCGTCGCCGTTGGGGTCGGCGGCCATCGCCTCCAGCACCAACCGGTACATGACGCCCAGGCGCTGCAGGTTCGCCAAGCTGATCACATTGGTCGCACCCGCGAGGTCGAGCTTGCCGCCGACCGTGATGACGCTGAAGCCGAACTCGGTCGTGCCGTCGACCATCGTGCCCTCGACGTCGACCGAGGACTTGTCGACGAGGTGGAAGTCGAGGTACTCGAAGAGGGCGTTCAGCAGTTCCCGGTTGCCTCCGGCGGCGCGCTGGACGGCGGGCAGCGGGTAGCGGCGGTGGGACCAGATGGCGGTCTCGGTCGCGTGGGTGCGCTCGACCAGCTCGCGCCAGCTCGCGGCACCGCGCGTGGTGGGGAACGGCAGGGTGTTGAGGTGCATGCCGAGCACGCGGTCGGCGCCCGGTGCTTCCAGGCGGCCGTGGTAGACGACGCCGGTGTGGAAGGCGTCCTCGGCGGTGAGGCTGCCGAGCACCTTGAGGTGCGCGGCGAGCAGCACGTTCTTGAGCGAGGACTTCGCCTCGGTCGCGAGCCTGCGCAGGCCGTCCTCCAGGTCCGCGAACGGGATGTGGACGTGGTTGCGGTCCGCGACGCCGTTCAGGTCGGACTCGGCGAAGCCGTCCGGCAGGACCAGCGGGCTGTGGGTGTCGACGACCTGCTGCCAGAACGCCTGGGTCTGCGGGTCGGAGAGCGCGGTCTGCTCGGCGGCGATGAAGTCCGCGTAGCGGACCGACGGCACCTCGTAGGCCGCCGGCTCAAGGCCGTCCCGCAGGCTGCGGTAGCAGGCGAGCAGCTCCATCAGGAGGGTGTGGTAGCTCCACCCCTCGGTGATGGCGTGAATGTGACTGAACGTCAGGCGCCAGGCCTGGTCCGACTCGACGTGCACCGAGATGCGCAGCAGCGGGGCGGCGGTCAGCTCGAAGCCGTTCCGGTGCTCCTGCTCGACGTAGGCGAGCGTGAGGGCCGTCACCTCGGCCTCGGTCAGGCTGCGGACGTCGTGGATGGCGACCGGGATCTCGACGTCGGCGTGGACGAGCTGGAGCGGCTGGCTGAAGCCCTCCAGGTGCATCGAGGTGCGCAGGATGTCGTGCCGGGCCACCACGAGGTCGGCGGCGCGGCGGAACGCTGCGGCGTCGAAGGCCTTCGGGTCGGGCAGGCGGAAGGAGTTGATGTTCTGGTAGACGTCCCGGGACTCGGCCGCGAGCATCTCGACGAGCATGCCGGTCTGGATCTGGGAGAGCGGGTAGGCGTCGACGATGTCGGCCGGGAGGGCCTTGCGGTCCTCGTCCGAGATCTGGGTGAAGGGCTGGACGGCGGTGATGAGGGATTCGCCGGTGCCGTTGCCGGGGAGGGCTGCGGCCATGGCGGTGATGGTGCG
>NZ_JBVHHE010000135.1:0-1438 GCF_055561235.1 Kitasatospora sp. NPDC022856
CTAGTAGTACTTCGTTAGGTTGGGGCGGGTTGTCGGGTTCGGCTTCTGGGCTTCGTTGTGGGAAGTGGGTGTTGGCAGGTGTGGCAAATGCCGGTCCAGCAGTTCAGCAGGTCCTGGAGCTGGTCCAGGACCTGGTAGAGGGTCAGGCCGGCGCTTGGGCTTTTGGGTCGAGCCGCCGAAGGGTGAGGAAGGCGTGGGCGGCGGTGACGAGGGTGACGTGGTGGTGCCAGCCGCGCCAGGTGCGGCCCTCGAAGTGGTCCAGCCCGAGGCCGTGCTTCAGCTCGCGGTAGTCGTGCTCGACGCGCCAGCGCATCTTGGCCAGGCGGACCAGGTGGCGGGTCGGGGTGTCGGCGGGCAGGCTGGTCAGCCAGTACTCGGTGGGCGTCTTCTGTCCGGCGGGCCATTCGCTGAGCAGGGTGGCCTTCGGCAGGGTGCCGTCCCAGGCGCTCGCTCCGCCGGCCCTGGTCATGGCATGGGTGCGGGCCGCGACGCCCGCCGGCCGCACCGTGAGCACCCGGAAACGGGAACGCATCGGGCCTTTCGAGCCGTGGCGCCAGGTGGTCCGGCGCAAGGTCGTGCGTCCGCCGGCGATGGTCAGGGCCTGGAGCGACATGGCCTTGGTACGGTAGCGGGCCGCGGGTCTGCGGCCGTTCCCGCTCCAGTGCGGGGTGGCGGGGGTCGCGTCGTGAGGATGCGCGGACTCGTCGGAGCGGACCGCGACGACGAAGTCCAGCCCGCGTTCCGCCAGGCCCCGGCGGAACGCCGTGATCTGGCCGTAGCCGGCGTCGGCGACAACCACTTTCGGCTCCAGGCCCCAGACGAGCGCCTCGTCGATCAGGTCCAGGGCCAGGCGCCACTTCTCCCGATGGCCGACCTCCTCGGGCACACCGGTGCGCGCACGTCGCTCGGTGTCGTCCTGCCACTCGGCGGGCACGAACAGGCGCCAGGAGACGGGTACGGACGCGGTGTCGGAGGCGGCGTGCAGACTCACCCCCACCTGGCAGTTCGACTGCTTGCCCAAGGCCCCGCACCACTGCCGGGCCACCCCGACCGACATCCGCCCGTCCTTGGGGAACGACACGTCGTCGATCACCCACACCACCGGATCGACCACCGTGACGGCCTTGAGGGCAACCGCCCGCAGCACCGCCGTGTGGTCCCACGGCGACTGGTTCACGAACTGCTGCAGGGCCTGCATGTCGCCGTCCGGCAGCCGCTCGGCCATCGGCTGGATCGACTTCCTGCGACCGTCCAGCATCAACCCGCGCAGATAGCAGTCACCCCACCCGCGCGTGTCCTTCCGCGGCACCGACGCGAATACCTCGGCCACGAACGCGGCGAGCTCGCCACGCAGTTGCTCAATCTCCCCCAAGTCCACGCCCGCCAGGATGCCCGATGCACAGATCAGGATCAAGCCAAGTTAACGAAGTACTACTAG
>NZ_JBVHHE010000136.1:0-1396 GCF_055561235.1 Kitasatospora sp. NPDC022856
GGGCGTGTAAGCGATCTTGTGTAAGTCCTTTGTGGTTATCGGATGCTGAGCCGGTCCTCGAAGAATAGTGAGAACTGGTTCAGCGCCTCCTTCCAGTGTGCGGCGACGTGGTTGATGTCGTGTGCCCTGGGGGCGATCTGCTCCCGCACCGCGAGGTAGAGCACCTTCAACGCGGCCTGTTCGGAGGGGAAGTGGCCACGGTTGCGGGTGGCCTTGCGCAAGCGGGAGTTGATCGACTCGACCATGTTCGTCGAGTAGACGACCGTCCTTATCGCGGGCGGGAACGCGAGGTAGGGCGTGAACTCGCTCCAGGCCGCCCGCCAGGTGCGGACCACGGCCGGGTAGCGTTCGCCCAGCTCGGAGGCGGCCAGCTCGTCCAGAGCCAGTTCGGCGGCCTGCTCGGTCGGCGCACTGTAGATCGCCCGCAGGGCCGGCACCAGCTTGGAGCGGTCCTTGCCGGAGGACAGCCGCAGCGAGGCCCGGATCAGGTGGATCACGCACGTCTGCACGGTCGCGCGGGGCCAGGTGGCGGTCACCGCCTCCGGCAGGCCTTTCAACCCGTCGCAGCAGACGATGCACACGTCCTCGACGCCGCGGTTGCGCAGTTCGGACAGCACCGCCATCCAGGTGGTGGCGCCCTCGCCCTCAGCGCCGACCCACAGGCCCAGCACGTCCTTGCGGCCGTCCATGTCCACCCCGACCGCGAGGTATACCGGCTTCGAACTCACCGATCCTGAGCGGATCCTCACCCACAGGGCGTCGATGTAGATGATCGGCCACACCGCGTCCAGCGGCCGGTTCTGCCAGGCGGCCAGCTCGTCGGTGACGGCGTCGGTGACCTTGCTGATCAGGTCGGCGCTGACCTCGACACCGTAGATCTGTGCGAGGTGGGAGCGGATGTCGCGCACCGACATGCCGCGCGCGTACAGCGACAGGATCCGCTCGTTGAATCCCGCCAGGCGCCGCGCGTTCTTCGGGATCAGCCGCGGCTCGAAGTCACCGTTGCGATCCCTGGGCACCGCGACCGTCACCGCCCCGACATCGGTCAGCACCGTCTTCGACGAGGTCCCGTTGCGGCTGTTGCCCGAGCCCCGGCCCGCCGGATCGTGCTTCTCGTAGCCCAGGTGCTCGGTCATCTCCGCGTCCAGGGCCCGCTCCAGCACCGCCCGGGTGACCTGGGTCAGCAGCCCGCCCTCGCCCAGCAGAGCCGCCCCTGAGGCGTCCGCGCGGTCCATCAACCGCTCGACGACCTCGTCCACCAACCGCTCATCGACCGGCTCGACGACCGGCCCTTCCTTCTCGCCCATGTCCTGTCCGTTCCGGCCGGCCAGAGCCCTCAGCCGGGCCCCGGCCAGCCTCCCAGATCACGGACTTACACGAACTTTCTGACACGCTC
>NZ_JBVHHE010000137.1:0-1395 GCF_055561235.1 Kitasatospora sp. NPDC022856
TTAGGGCGTCTTCGGGTTTGGGGGGCATCCAGTCAGGCTGGGGGACGGGCCGTTCCACGGTTGCCTTGGCCGGGTCCCACAGGCGTTTGGGCGGCTCGACCGTGACGGCGGTCGGGCGCGGGGGCGCCTTGGGCCGCTTGCAGGTGCGGCAGGCCGTGCCCGTACCGCACCGGACCCGCCCACCGACCTGGACTGACAGGCGGGAGGGCGGCGCTCCGGTCAGTGGCCGGGGCTACGGCCGGTCGGCCGGGGCCGGTCCGGTGCCGTCGTCGGAGGGCAGGTCCCGCTCGTAGTGGACGAAGTGGTCGGCCGTGACGAAGGTGTCGTAGAGGCGGCGGGCGGGGTTGTCGTGCGCGGTGAGCCAGTGCACGCGTGCCCAACCGCGGGCGGCGGCGGAGTCGAAGAGGTCCTGGAGGAGCAAGCGGCCCGCCCCGAGCCCGCGGTGGGCGGGGTCCACGAAGAGGTCCTCCAGGTAGCAGACCTGGCCGGTGAGCCATGTGCTGTGGTGGAGCACGCTGTTGGTGATGCCGACGACCGTGCCGTCGTACTCGGCGACGCGGCCCAGCAGTGGCTGGTGCGGATCGAGGAGCCGTCGCCAGGTGGAGTCGGTGACCGCTGCGGGCCGGGTGGACTCGTAGAAGTCGAGGTATCCGGCCCACAGCCGGCGCCAGTCCTTCTCGTCGGCCGCGGCGAGGTCACGGATGACGATCGTAGGGGTCTCAGACATTCGGGCTCCAGGTGAGAGGGGTCGGAGGCGCTTGTGGGCGAGCGGGCCGTGGTGACGGCGAGCACAGGGAGAGTTTCGCCCAGGTCCTCCACCCCGCTCCAACTCGGGTCAGGGACCGCTGAAAGCGGCCACGCCGCCTTTGGCAAGGCATGTCCTTCACCCGGCGTAAGCGTCTTCACGGTAGTTGGACCAGCGCCCGTTCTCATGAACACGGCCACCGAGGCGCGTGCCAACGCCTTGGCCTTGCCCCGAGGCGCCTGGCCGTCTCCGTGACAGGACATCAGGTGAGGCCGATGGGCTTGCGCCTAGCGCAGCTCACCCGCAGCCACGACTACGCCCACTACATCGACATCGCCCGCCTCATGGTCGCCCCCGCACACGGGCTAGACGACGAAGCTGTCCGAGACCGCTGGCGCGCCCTGGTGACGACCCGGCAGGCGTACCTGGGTCGAGTCGCTGACCAGTCTGTGTCCCGTCCCCTCCGTGCCGGCCCCGCCGCAGGATGCCGCTCCTGGCTGCTACCGCGCCGAGCCCCGTCGCAGGCAGAGCCGGGCCTGGTAAGAGGTGTCAGTGCTGCGTGGCCTGCAGGAGCTGCTGCTTGGTCCATCCCTCACCGGTGGGGGTGAGGCCGGTGATCCGGTCGTTGGAGAGGTCGACGAGAAGCTTAG
>NZ_JBVHHE010000138.1:0-1394 GCF_055561235.1 Kitasatospora sp. NPDC022856
CTGAGACCTGATGCCGAGCCGATTGTGGTGAAGTGGATGATCCTATGCTGTCGAGAAAAGCCTCTAGCGAGTTTCATGGCGGCCCGTACCCCAAACCGACTCAGGTGGTCAGGTAGAGAATACCGAGGCGTTCGGGTGAACTATGGTTAAGGAACTCGGCAAAATGCCCCCGTAACTTCGGGAGAAGGGGGGCCATTCCTGGTGATGAGTCTTGCACTCTGAGCTGGGGGTGGCCGCAGAGACCAGCGAGAAGCGACTGTTTACTAAAAACACAGGTCCGTGCGAAGCCGTAAGGCGATGTATACGGACTGACGCCTGCCCGGTGCTGGAACGTTAAGGGGACCGGTTAGCTTGGATTCGTCCGGGCGAAGCTGAGAACTTAAGCGCCAGTAAACGGCGGTGGTAACTATAACCATCCTAAGGTAGCGAAATTCCTTGTCGGGTAAGTTCCGACCTGCACGAATGGCGTAACGACTTCTCGACTGTCTCAACCATAGGCCCGGTGAAATTGCATTACGAGTAAAGATGCTCGTTTCGCGCAGCAGGACGGAAAGACCCCGGGACCTTTACTATAGCTTGATATTGGTGTTCGGTTCGGCTTGTGTAGGATAGGTGGGAGACTTTGAAGCAGCAACGCCAGTTGTTGTGGAGTCGTCGTTGAAATACCACTCTGGTCGTGCTGGATGTCTAACCTGGGTCCGTGATCCGGATCAGGGACAGTGTCTGGTGGGTAGTTTAACTGGGGCGGTTGCCTCCTAAAGAGTAACGGAGGCGCCCAAAGGTTCCCTCAGCCTGGTTGGCAATCAGGTGTTGAGTGTAAGTGCACAAGGGAGCTTGACTGTGAGACTGACGGGTCGAGCAGGGACGAAAGTCGGGACTAGTGATCCGGCGGTGGCTTGTGGAAGCGCCGTCGCTCAACGGATAAAAGGTACCCCGGGGATAACAGGCTGATCTTCCCCAAGAGTCCATATCGACGGGATGGTTTGGCACCTCGATGTCGGCTCGTCGCATCCTGGGGCTGGAGTAGGTCCCAAGGGTTGGGCTGTTCGCCCATTAAAGCGGTACGCGAGCTGGGTTTAGAACGTCGTGAGACAGTTCGGTCCCTATCCGCTGTGCGCGTAGGAGTGTTGAGAAGGGCTGTCCCTAGTACGAGAGGACCGGGACGGACGAACCTCTGGTGTGCCAGTTGTCCTGCCAAGGGCATGGCTGGTTGGCTACGTTCGGGAGGGATAACCGCTGAAAGCATCTAAGCGGGAAGCCTGCTTCGAGATGAGCACTCCCACCTCCTTGAGAGGGTAAGGCTCCCAGTAGACGACTGGGTTGATAGGCCGGATATGGAAGCCTCGTAAGGGGTGGAGTTGACCGGTACTAATAGGCCGAGGGCTTGTCCTCAG
>NZ_JBVHHE010000139.1:0-1360 GCF_055561235.1 Kitasatospora sp. NPDC022856
CGTACTTCACCGAGTTCGAGATCCGCATGGCGTCGTCGTAGCCGTCGCACTCGATGACGGAGAGCACCGGGCCGAAGACCTCCTCCTGGGCGATCCCGCTGTCCCGGGCCACGTCGGCAAGGTCCCTGGTTCTCTATCAGCTCGGCTTTGAAGGTGCCGTGCCTCGGCCATCGCGTTGTCGTACGAGTCCGCGACCGAGCCGGCCCGACCGAGGCTGCGGCACCGACCTCAACGAGCCGCTCTGTAGACCGAATTGACACCTACTGACTGCCCCAGTCGCTGCGATGGATCAGGCCGGAGCCCTTCTTGATGCCCCGCCGCCACAGGGCCATCTGCGAACTCCTTCGCGAAGAACACGGAGGCGCCTTGAGGACCTCTACTGATCGCTTCAACTCGGCCTTCTCCTTGTGGAGTTACGCGATCTCGGCCTTCTCGGCGCTTGTCATCAGATCGGGCCGTTCGCCCTGGTCGGCCTCGGCCTGGCGCACCCAGTTGCGCAGGGCCTCCTCGTGAATCCCCAGGTCACGGGCCACGTGCGCGACCAGACGCCTGGAGGACCGGACCTCGCGGACAGCACGCTCGCGGAGCTCGACGGGGTCCTTACGTGGAGCAGGCATCGGACCCCTGTTCTCCCATCTGCCAGGGCGATCATGCCTGGCTTCAAGGCCTCTGCACAATCCGGCTCAGCTCAATGGCGGAGTTCCTTCATGGACGGCCCGGTACGTCTGGGCGCTGACCGGGCCGGGCACCGACGGGAGGTCCCACCCATTGCGTCAGTGCCGGAGCCTGGAAGAGGTACGAGGCTTTGGCCGGAGCAGTCGCGGCCTTGAGTGCCGGTGAGAGGAAGAGGACTGCCGGGGTTGGTTGCCTGGCGTCGACGCCGGCCGGGGCCGTTGGGGTCGGCCTGGGCGCGGTGCCGGTCAGAGGGTGTTCAGGTGGCGGGTGGGAGGTGTATCGGTTCTCGGTGGGGGGATGGCCGGGGCGGCGGTGTCCGGGGTGGACTGCGAGGCTTGGACGGCTTCGGCGGGGGTGTCGGGCGGGGTGTCCTCGTGGAGGGCCCGTGTTTCGGCTTTGAGGATGCGCAGGGACTTGCCGAGTCCGCGGGCGGCCTCGGGGAGCTTCTTCGAGCCGAAGAGCAGCACGATCACGGCGAGCACGACGATGAGGTGCCAGGGTTCCAGGCCGTTGCGGAGCATGGGCGTCGTCTCCTTGTCTGTCGATCCGGAGGGGCGGGGTGGTGGGGGGGGGGGGGGGGGGGGGGGGGGGGGTGGGGGGGGGGGGGGGGGCGCCCGCCGCGCCCCGGGGGGGGGGGGGGGGGCGGGTGTACTTAAGAAGAAAAAAACAACCCAAACGAATGGGA
>NZ_JBVHHE010000140.1:0-1342 GCF_055561235.1 Kitasatospora sp. NPDC022856
GGTCAGGCCCCCACCCTCCGGATACCTCACACCAACGGCATACCGCAGGGATCATGAACCGTCACTACCCGACGACAACCCGAAATCCTCAGTAAGCCCAGCCAGGCCTGTGGTCGCGTGGGTGTTCTCGGCCAGTCACCACGCTCGTCTCAGACGGTGTACCAGGCCGTTTTGACCGCACTGCCCCGCGGGGCGGTGCGGTCCTACGAGGCGACGATCACGAGGCGCAGTGCCGTTCGTCCTCCTCGAACGCGTCGTTGCCCGCCTTCGTGTCCGTGGCGCTGGTCGGCTCGTCGCCGGCGCTCGGGCGCGGCAGGTGGCGGTTCGGGAACGGAGTAGTGACGCGGTGGCGCAGCCGGGTGGGGTCAACGCGCTGCCGCTGGCCGCCGCAGAGGTCGAGGTCTCCTTCTTCCGTACGATGTGGCGGGTCCTTAGCGTCCTGGTGGCGCATGTCATCTTCCGCACGGTCTCCACCTCGCTCGCGCCGACCCGCACCGTGGGGCCGAGCGGCGTCGAGGTGGCACCCACGCGCTCGGCCACATCTGCGAAACCCGGGATCCCGAGAGCCACCGAGTAGAGACCGGCCGCCAGCACTGCGCCATGATGCATCCATGTCGGCCCTCCCGAGGTTCACGAGTTCGTCGACGACATCACCCGAAGTCGGTTGCAGCAGATCCAGATCGTCGTTGGGGCGGGGGAAGCCAGCCTCGGCCGACGTCACGGTCCGTCCGAGCCTGCGGGTGAGGACCGCGCAGATGACCGGTTGGACCGGCACGGTGCCCCGTACCCAGTGCGATGCTGCGGAGTGGGGCCAGCGCCGAGGGCAGGTCGTCGTTCCGCAGGTGGGCGACGGCCAGGACCGTGCAGCGGATGCCGATGGCGCGGGAAAGTCGCTCGCGGACATCGGCCCGGCCTGCTGTCCCCCGCGCATGGCGGCCCGCGGCTGTCCGAGGTCCTTGTGGATCTCGGGCGGCATCGGTGCTGATCCGCTGGTGCGTGAGGTAGGACAGGTGGGCTGGGTCGCGGGTGCCCGGGTGGATGGAGTCCAGCAGGGTCTCGCACGCGGCCAGGTCCCGGCCGGCGGCGGGGGAGTCCTCCGCGCGGCCGTGGGTGGGGACTCCGCGGGCTTGACGAAGGCCGGCATGCCGGGGCGCGGCGGCGCGGTGAGTGTGCTCGTAGGCGCTCCGGGGTTCCAGGCCGTGTCGATCGCCTCGTGCGCCCCGCACCTCCAGGGCCGGGGTGCAGGCCGCGAGCGCCACAGTCACAGCAGGCGCCCGCCCACTCGTCGCCGAGACCGCCGGCACCCTGGTCCTCCTCACCGTCGTAGGGACCACCCTCGCCA
>NZ_JBVHHE010000141.1:0-1315 GCF_055561235.1 Kitasatospora sp. NPDC022856
GCCGGTGCCGGTCAGCGTCACCAGACGCGAGTCGGCCAGCACGCGCTTCAGCTCGGCGAGCTCGGGGCGGCGTCCCACCAGGCTCGTCACGTCGGTGGGGAACCCGCCGTCCGTCAAGGCGCCCATGTCAGCGAGCGTAGTCGAGCCCCGGCGTCCGCGCGCTCGGCGGACGATCCGATGGACGGAGCCGGTTTCTTCGGCATCGTGCCGCTGAGGGATATCCTGTCCAGGAAGTGAGGACGAGGCGCCGGCACGAGCTTGGAGTGGTCCCTCGCCGACGACAGACCCAGCGATGCGGGGACGTGTCTGGGCCCCGCTGATGGGATCGGTCGAGCCGGATGCGCGCGGTGGTCCCATGTCGCTACTGCGTTGGTCGGCGAAGTCACCTCGGCGCCTGGCGGGAGCCGGTACCCAGTCTCCTACGAACTTGTCGGCGTCGCGACGGTCGTATCGGCTGAGCTGCTGGCGAGGGGCGGGGGTTGCTGGGTCGGGCGTCGTCCTCTTGGGCGCGTTTTGGCCGTCGGTATCCGAGGCCGCGTACGGTCTCGGCGACCGCAGTCCTGGTGAGCCGGATGTGCCGGTCGATGTCGCGCATTTCCTCGTATCGATGTCGGCACTGCGTGCAGAGGCCGAGGTGGCGGGTCGGGTGCTTGGGTTTCCGTCGGGCGGGGGCGCGGCGCTCGGCGCTCGCTCATGCCGCGGCGGTGTTGCGGACCACTGCCAGGAGGTAGGGGGCGCCAGTTCTCGGCGGGGCCGTCTCCCGAGCGAACGGCGGCGATCGTGCGGGTGAAGGCCTCGCTGGCGAGGTCTTCGTCGGGCCCGGTTGTGCCGACGAGAGTACGGGCGAAGGCGAGGACGGCTCGGTGGTGGCGTGCGTAGAGCACCGCCACGGCCCCGTTGTCCCAAGAACGCAGGCGGAGTGTCAGTTCTCTGTCGCTGTCGGGTTCCGCCTCGGGGTGCGGGACGCCAGGCCTCTCGGGGCTCTGATCGCTGCCGGTGCGGGGAGTGGGTGAGGGGGCAGACCGGTGGGGGCCCGGGAACGGGAGGCGGGACATCGTGGCCCTTTGACCGTCGACGGCTGTCTGACCCAGCCGGGTAAGTCTCGGCGAGGTGCTGACCTTCCATTGGTCGGCGCTCGTCGAGGTCAGGTGGGGAGGCCGATGGGGCGTTCGCCGTTGCGGCGTTGTTGGATGACGACGGCGGCGACGAGGAGGGCGCCTTGGGCGACGTTCTGCCAGAAGGAGTTGATGCCTTCGACGGTGAGGCCGTTCTCGAGGCAGCCGAGGAGGGCGACGGCGAGGAGGGTGCCGCCGAT
>NZ_JBVHHE010000142.1:0-1293 GCF_055561235.1 Kitasatospora sp. NPDC022856
GGCTCCTGACTTGTTGAATCGGACCCAGGCGCTCGGTCTGCAGCCGTAGCGTCCAGGGTGTCGGTCGGCACGGGCCCGCAGTGCTCCTTGCCGCCCACGGGCTGGCTCTCTCATAGCGTGCCGCCGCCGGCCGACACCCGCGCGGTGTGGCTCGACAGAGGCATGAGGACGACACGGTGACTTCAAGTCAGGATGCCCACCGCACTCCCCGCCCGGTCCCATCGAGTGCAAGGCCAGCCTGTGATCCTGATCGGTATCGACCCGCACAAGTCCTCCCACACCGCCGTCGCCGTCGACGCCTCGGGCCACCAGCTGGCCAAGCGCCGGTTCGTCGTCAACGCTGGCACGTTCCGCCAGCTCATGACCTGGTGCGAGCAGTGGCCCGAGCGTCGCTTCGCCGTCGAGGGCGCCGGCGGCCTCGGCCGCTCGCTCGCCCAGCAGCTGGCCGCCGCCGGCGAGCACGTGGTCGACGTGCCGGCCACGCTGTCGGCCAGGGCCCGGCTGCTGGCCACGGGCGGCGATCGCAAGACCGATGAGGCCGATGCCCGCCACGTCGCGCAGGTCGCGCTGTTCCGCCCCGACCTGCGGCAGGTCACCGCCGAGGACCAGAGCACGATCCTTCGGCTGCTGACCGAGCGCCGCGACGACCTGGTCCACGAGCGCACCCGCGTCCTGAACCGGCTCCACGCCGTCCTGCGCGACCTGTTGCCCGGCGGCGTGGCCACCGGCCTGTCCGCCGACAAAGCCGCCGCCGCGATGAAGGGCATCCGCCCCGTCACCGCCACCGACAATTGCCGCCGTGACATAGCCCGCGACCTGCTGGCCGACCTGCGGCGTCTGGACCGGCTGGTGAAGGACAACGAGGTCCAGATGCGCGAGGCGCTGGCCGCGACCCGGACCACGCTCACCAGCCTGCCGGGACTGGGCACCGTGCTGGCCGCCAAGGTCCTCGGGCACGTCGGCGACATCGGCCGCTTCCCAACCGAGCACCACTTCGCCAGCTACACCGGCAGCGCGCCACTGGACGCTTCCAGCGGCAACAACGCCCGCCACCGGCTCAACACCGGCGGCAACCGGGCGCTGAACTCGGTCCTGCACACGATCGCGATCTGCCAGATCCGCGACGGCGGCCGCGGCCAGGACTACTACCTTCGCAAGATCGCCGAGGGGAAGACCCCGTCCGAGGCTCGCCGGGCCCTGAAGCGACGGCTGTCCAACGTGGTCTACCGGATCATGAAACGCGACCATCGGAACCAGCTCACCACCGCTGCTTGACACACAGAGGCGCTATGA
>NZ_JBVHHE010000143.1:0-1251 GCF_055561235.1 Kitasatospora sp. NPDC022856
CCCGGGATGCGGTTCGTGGTGCGTCCGGGGGAGAAGATCGCGACGGACGGCACCGTCGTCGAGGGCTCCTCCGCGGTGGACGCCTCGATGCTCACCGGCGAGTCCGTCCCGGTCGAGGTCACCGTCGGCGACACCGTCACCGGCGCCACCCTCAACGCCGGCGGCCGCCTCGTCGTCGAAGCCACCCACGTCGGCGCCGACACCCAACTCGCCCGCATCGCCACCCTCGTCGAAGACGCCCAGAACGGCAAAGCCGCCGCCCAACGCCTCGCCGACCGCATCTCCGCCGTCTTCGTCCCCACCGTCATCCTGCTCGCCCTCACCACCCTCACCACCTGGCTCCTCACCACCGACAACCCCACCCAGGCCTTCACCGCCGCCGTCGCCGTCCTGATCATCGCCTGCCCCTGCGCCCTCGGCCTCGCCACCCCCACCGCCCTCATGGTCGGCACCGGACGCGGCGCCCAACTCGGCATCCTCATCAAAGGCCCCGAAGTCCTCGAAACCACCCGCCGCGTCGACACCGTCGTCCTCGACAAGACCGGCACCGTCACCACCGGCCGCATGACCCTCCTCGCCGTCCACACCACCCACGACACCACCGAAACCGACGTCCTACGCCTGGCCGGCGCCCTCGAACACGCCTCCGAACACCCCATCGCCACCGCCATCACCACCGCCGCCACCCAACGCCTCGGCACCCTCCCCCCCGTCCACGACTTCCACAACCTCCCCGGCCTCGGCGTCCACGGCACCGTCGAAGGCCACCACGTCACCGCCGGCCGCCACACCCACCCCGACCACCACCCCCTGCCCCCCGCCCTCGCCGCCGCCCGAACCGCCGCCGAGACCGCCGGACGCACCACCGTCACCATCACCTGGGACAACACCCCCCGCGCCGTCCTCGAAATCGCCGACGCCGTCAAACCCACCAGCGCCCACGCCATCACCCGACTACGCGCCCTCGGCCTACGCCCCATCCTCCTCACCGGCGACAACACCACCGCCGCCCACACCGTCGCCGCCGAGATCGGCATCGACCCCACCGACGTCATCGCCGAAGTCCTCCCCCAGGACAAGGCCGACACCATCCGCGCCCTCCAACACCAGGGCCACACCGTCGCCATGATCGGCGACGGCGTCAACGACGCCGCCGCCCTCGCCACCGCCGACCTCGGCCTCGCCCTCGGCACCGGCACCGACGCCGCCATCCAGGCCGCCGACCTCACCCTCGTCAGCGGCGACCTCACC
>NZ_JBVHHE010000144.1:0-1203 GCF_055561235.1 Kitasatospora sp. NPDC022856
CCGCCGCGAACGGAGCGATCTTCGCCTCGGCCAGCGAACGCACCGCCTCACGCAGCATCTCGTGCTCCTCGGAGATCCGGAAGAGATCGAAGTCCTGGCTCATGATCGGCACTCCTGTTTCGCGACGGTACTCAGTACCCTTCATTATGCATGCGCGTAGCAAAAAGGGAACTCAGTGCCTTCCCAGGGCGGTACTGAGTTCCCTATCCTTTTGCTGGCGTACGGAGGCCGTATCGCGGACGTACGCCGAGGACACACCCCGGCCGCCCGCCGGCCGCCCGCCGGCCGTACGCCGGCGACGCACAGCGAGCCGGCAGCCCAGTCCGAGTGCAGGGAGATGACACCGTGGTCCACTCAGCCGTCGACGCCGACATCGACAGCACCCCGCTGTACTTCCAGCGCTGTACGTGGTGCAGCAACCCGACCTTCCAGCGGCTGCTCTGCCCCACCTGCGGCTCCACCGACCTGCGCCTGGAGCGCAGCCAGGGCACCGGCGTGGTGCGCCGGTGCGCCGTCGAGCAGGCCAGGACGCCCCTGGCCCGGCAGAAGTCGCTGATCCGGATGGCCGAGGGCTTCGACGTCTGGTGCATCGTCAGCGGTCTGCGCAGCACCGTCCCGGTGGGCACCCGGGTCCGGCTGACCCCGGCCCCCGACTCCGACCAGCCGGAGCTCACGCTGCTGCCGCAGGAGGAGCCGGAGCGGGTCCAGCCCGTCGAGCCGCGCCCGCTGCCGCCGAACCAGGGCGGCTTCACCCAGCACCTGGCGGCCTGCGCCGAGTAGTCCGCACACGTGCCGCGGGCGTCGCGGAGCAGGCCTGGACCACCTGCGGGACGCACGCCGCGCGGGGCAGCAGCGCATACGCCGGAGGGCGTGGCACCGGGTACTCGGTGCCACGCCCTCCGGCGTGTCGTGCTCGGTCGTGCGGTCAGCCCTTGCGGGCCTGGACCTCGCCGGTGAGCTGCGGCAGCACGGCGAAGAGGTCGCCGACCACGCCGTAGTCCGCCAGCTCGAAGATCGGGGCCTCCGGGTCCTTGTTGACGGCCACGATGGTCTTCGAGGTCTGCATGCCGGCCCGGTGCTGGATGGCACCCGAGATGCCGTTGGCCACGTAGAGCTGCGGGGAGACCTGCTTGCCGGTCTGGCCGACCTGGTTGCTGTGCGGGTACCAGCCGGCGTCGACGGCGGCGCGCGAGGCACCGACGG
>NZ_JBVHHE010000145.1:0-1199 GCF_055561235.1 Kitasatospora sp. NPDC022856
CCGGACGCCGAGGAGATGCTCGACGCCACCGCGGACTTCTGGCACGAGTGGGCCGGCCAGTGCACCTACCAGGGCCCCTACCGCGAGGCGGTGATCCGCTCCCTGATCACCCTCAAGGGCCTCACCTACGCCCCCACCGGCGGCATCGTCGCCGCCCCCACCACCTCCCTGCCCGAGGACATCGGCGGCGAGCGGAACTGGGACTACCGCTACACCTGGCTCCGCGACGCCGCCATCACCCTCTCCTCACTGCTGCGCACCGGCTACCGCGACGAGGCCCGGGCCTGGCGCGAGTGGCTGCTGCGCGCCGTCGCCGGGGACCCGGAGAACCTGCAGATCATGTACGGCATCGCCGGCGAGCGCGAGCTCACCGAGTCCTCGCTGGACTGGCTGCCCGGCTACGAGGGCTCCCAGCCCGTCCGGGTCGGCAACGGCGCCGCCGGCCAGCTGCAGCTGGACGTCTACGGCGAGGTCGTCGAGGCCCTGCACCTGGCCCACATGACCGGGCTGGTCCGCAACGACCACGCCCACCACCTCCAGCTGCGGCTCATCGACTACCTGGAGGACCACTGGCAGGAGCCGGACGAGGGCATCTGGGAGGTCCGCGGCCCGCGCCGGCACTTCGTCCACTCCAAGGTGATGGCCTGGGTGGCGGTCGACCGGACCATCAAGCTGCTGGAGCAGAACCCCGAGGACGCCCCCTCCGACGGCCACCTGGAGCGCTGGCGCACGCTGCGGGCGACCATCCACCGCGACGTCTGCGAGAAGGGCTACGACCCGGAGCGCAACACCTTCACCCAGTACTACGGCGGCAAGGAGCTGGACGCCTCGCTGCTGCTGATCCCGCAGGTCGGCTTCCTCCCGCCGGACGACAAGCGGGTGATCGGCACCATCGAGGCGATCCAGCGCGAGCTCTCCACCGAGGACGGCTTCGTGCTGCGCTACCCGACGCACGACGAGAGCGGCAACAACGTGGACGGCCTCTCCGGCCACGAGGGCGCGTTCCTGGCCTGCTCGTTCTGGCTGGCCGACGACCTCGCCATGATCGGCCGGGTGCAGGAGGCCCGCGAGCTGTTCGACCGGCTGCTGTCGCTGCGCAACGACCTCGGCCTGCTCGCCGAGGAGTGGGACCCGCGGGAGAAGCGCCAGGTCGGCAACTTCCCGCAGGCCTTCAGCCACGTCCCGCTGATCGACACCGC
>NZ_JBVHHE010000146.1:0-1160 GCF_055561235.1 Kitasatospora sp. NPDC022856
CTAGTGTCCTGCGCCCGAGATCCGTCGGCAGAATCGGGCGAGGGAATCGAGGATCTCGTCCGCGGTCTTGGTCCAGGTGAACGGTGTGGGGGCCTCGTTCCAGGTCTTGATCCAGTTGCGGATGTCGCGTTCGAGGGTCTGGACGTTCTTGTGGGATCCGCGGCGGATCATCTGGTCGGTGAGGAAGCCGAACCAGCGCTCGACCTGGTTGATCCACGATGACCCGGTCGGGGTGAAGTGCATGTGGAATCTGGGGTGTTGGGACAGCCATGCTTTGATGGCCGGGGTCTTGTGGGTTCCGTAGTTGTCGCAGATGAGGTGGATGTCGAGGCCGTCGGGAACCTCCTGGTCGATCTTGACGAGGAACTTCCTGAACTCCGCCGCGCGGTGCCGTCGGTGCAGGGAACTGATGACCTTCCCGCTGCCGGTGTCGAAGGCGGCGAACAGGGTGGTGAGGCCGTTGCGCACGTAGTCGTGGGTCCGGCGCTCGGGCATGCCCGGCATCATCGGCAGCACCGGTTGCGACCGGTTCAAGGCCTGGATCTGGGACTTCTCGTCGACCGACAGCACCACGGCCCCCTCGGGCGGGTCGAAGTAGAGGCCGACCACGTCGTGGACCTTCTCGATGAACAGCGGGTCGGTGGAGAGCTTGAAGGTGTCCGCCAGGTGGGGCTTGAGCTGGAACTTCCGCCAGATCCGTCCCACCGTGGACTTCGACAGGCCGCTGTGGGCCGCCATCGAGCTCCGCGACCAGTGCGTCGCGTTCTTCGGGATCTCCTCCAGCGTCGCCACCACCACCGCCTCGACCTCGTCCACCGCGATGCTCGGCGGCCGGCCCGGACGCGGCTCGTCCACCAGGCCGTCCAGCCGATCCGCGAGGAACCGGCGACGCCACTTGCGGACCGTGTCCGCAGTAATCCCGAACTGCCTTGCGACGCCGACGATCGACGGTACATCCAGGCCGTCGCAGGCCAGCACGATCCGAGCCCGCATAGCCAACGCCTGGGCGGACGTCGCCCTGCGGGCCCACCGCGTCAGCACCGCCCGCTCCTCGTCGGACAACGACAACGGCTCCAACGCAGGACCACGACGACGCACCGGCACATCCGAAGAATCACTCACGCAAGATCTAACGACGGATCTCGGGCGCAGGACACTAG
>NZ_JBVHHE010000147.1:0-1142 GCF_055561235.1 Kitasatospora sp. NPDC022856
ACGGCAGGTTGCGGGCCATGACGATCCGCTGGACCTGGTTGGTGCCCTCGTAGATCTGCGTGATCTTCGCGTCCCGCATCATCCGCTCCACCGGGTAGTCCCGCGTGTACCCGTACCCACCCAGCAACTGCACCGCGTCCGTCGTGATCTCCATCGCCGCGTCCGACGCGAAACACTTCGCCGACGCCCCGAAGAACGTCAGATCCGCGTCCCCCCGCTGCGACTTCGCCGCCGCCGCGTACGTCAACTGCCGCGCCGCCTCCAGCTTCATCGCCATGTCCGCCAACATGAACTGCACACCCTGGAAATCACCGATCGGCTTCCCGAACTGCCGACGCTCCCGCACATACCCCTTCGCGTAGTCCAACGCCCCCTGCGCGATCCCCACCGCCTGCGCCGCGATCGTCACCCGCGTGTGGTCCAGCGTCCGCATCGCCGTCGCGAACCCCGACCCCTCCGCACCGATCATCCGATCCGCCGGAATCCGCACATCGTCGAAGTACACCTCACGCGTCGGCGACCCCTTGATCCCCAACTTCCGCTCCGGCGCCCCGAACGACACCCCCTCGTCACCCTTCTCCACCACGAACGCCGAGATCCCCTTCGACCGAAGCTCCGGATCCGTCACCGCCATCACCGTGTAGAACTCCGACACCCCCGCGTTCGTGATCCAGCGCTTCACCCCGTTCAGCACCCAGAAATCACCGTCCCGCACCGCACGCGTACGCATCCCCGCCGCGTCCGAACCCGCCTCCGGCTCCGACAGGCAGTACGAGAACATCCCCTCACCCCGCGCCAGCGCCCCCAGGTACTTCGCCTTCAACTCCTCCGACCCCGCCAACTGCACCGGCAACGACCCCAGCTTGTTCACCGCCGGGATCAACGACGACGAGGCACACACCCGCGCCACCTCCTCGATCACGATCACCGTCGCCAGCGCGTCCGCCCCCGCACCACCGAACTCCTCCGGCACGTGCACCGCGTGCAGGTCGTTGCCCCGCAACGCGTCCAACGCCTCCCGCGGGAACCGACCCTCCTCGTCCACCTCCGCCGCGAACGGAGCGATCTTCGCCTCGGCCAGCGAACGCACCGCCTCACGCAGCATCTCGTGCTCCTCGGAGATCCGGAAGAGATCGAAGTCC
>NZ_JBVHHE010000148.1:0-1096 GCF_055561235.1 Kitasatospora sp. NPDC022856
TACTGACATCAGCTCTTTGGGGTGGTAGATCTGCCGTTTTGCTGACGGATGGTCACCTGTCGCTGTAGACCGTGTGGCATGCGATATGCGGATGGGGGCGGGCTGACAGCGAGGGCACGTCAGCGCCGTGAGGCTGTGCGTCTGGAGGCCGCCGCGCTGTTCGGCGAAGGGGTCAGGCCTCCCGAGGTCGCCCGGCAGTTGCGGGTGAGCTGCAAGTCGGCCTACCAGTGGCACCAGGCCTGGAAGCGGGGCGGTGCGGCGGCGTTGGGCTCGCGCGGCCCGCACGGGCAGCGGTGCAAGCTGTCCATGCGGTGCCAGGAGAAGCTGGCTGCCTACCTCGACCAGGGCCCGGCCGCCCATGGCTGGGACGAGGACCAGGTGTGGACGGGTGCGCGGGTGGCCACGCTGATCGGCCGGAAGTTCCACGTCTCCTACAGCGTCTCGGGCGCCACCCGGCTGATGCGCCGGCTCGGCTTCACTCCGCAGATGCCCGCGAGGCGGTCCGCGGAACGTGACGAGCAGGCCGTTACGGCATGGAAGGAGGCGACTTGGGCGGAGGTAAAAGCACCAGGGCGGCCTGCGGCGGATGGGTGTGCTTCGAGGACGAGGCCGGCTTCACGCGCAGGTCGCCCCGTGGACGCACCTGGGGGCGGCGGGGCATCACCCCGGTCGTGAAGGTCTCCGGCAGCCGCTCCGGACGGGTTTCGGTCGCGGGGCTGATCGCCGTGCGGCCCGGCTCCCGGACCAGGCTGTGCCACCGCATCCGGCGGCACACCGGTCGCAAGGGCGAGCGGCGGAGCCTGTCCGAACGCGACTACATCGGCCTGATCGACGGCATCCACCACCTGGTGAAGGCACCGATCGTGCTGGTCTGGGACCGACTGAACACCCATGTCTCCTATGCCATGCGCGACTTGATCAACGCACGGGACTGGCTGACGGTGTTCATCCTGCCCGCCTACGCGCCGGACCTGAACCCCGTGGAGTGGCTCTGGGCGCACGTCAAGCGCAGCCTGGCCAACCTGTCCTCGGTCGCCGTCGACCGCCTCGAAGCCCTCCTCCGCAACCGGCTCAAACGGCTCCAGTACCGCCCCGA
>NZ_JBVHHE010000149.1:0-1008 GCF_055561235.1 Kitasatospora sp. NPDC022856
GCCGGCCTGATGACGGTGCTGGTCCTGGCCAAGTACCACTTCAACCTCTCCAGCATGCTCGGCGCCGCCGCGGACGCCGGCGGCAAGGGCGCCGCGTTCCTCGAACCGGGGCTGAAGTACGGCGCCACCGGCACCAGCAAACTGGACTTCCTCAGCCTGGGGATCGCGCTGGTGCTCGGCACCGCCGGTCTGCCGCACATCCTGGTCCGCTTCTACACCGTGCCCACCGCCCGGGTCGCCCGCAAGTCCGTGCTCTGGGCGATCGGCATCATCGGCGGCTTCTACCTGATGACCCTGGTGCTGGGCTTCGGCGCCGCCGCCCTGCTCGGCCCGAAGACCATCAAGGCCTCCAACCCGGCCGGCAACACCGCCGCGCCGCTGCTCGCCGAGTACCTGGGGGGTGGGGCCGGCTCCACCGGCGGCGCGATCCTGCTCGCCGTCATCTCCGCGGTGGCCTTCGCCACCATCCTCGCCGTGGTCGCCGGACTCACCCTCGCCTCCTCCGCCTCCTTCGCCCATGACCTGTACGCCAACGTCATCCGTCGCGGCAGGGCGAGCGAGAAGGAGGAGGTCCGCTCGGCGAAGTGGGCCGCCGTCGGGATCGGCGCCGTCGCCATCGTGCTCTCCCTCTTCGCCGGGAAGCTGAACACCGCCGCCCTGGTCGCGCTGGCCTTCGCGGTCGCCGCCTCCGCCAACCTGCCCACCCTGCTCTACTCACTGTTCTGGAAGCGCTTCAACACCGCCGGCGCGGTCACCTCGGTCTACGCCGGCCTGATCAGCTCCGTCCTGCTGGTGGTCTTCTCCACCGTCGTCTCCGGCAAGGCCACCTCCCTGCTCCCGCACTCCGACTTCCACTGGTTCCCGCTGGAGAACCCCGGCCTGGTCTCCATCCCGATCGGCTTCCTCGCCGGCGCCATCGCCACCCTGCTCTC
The DNA here is from genome assembly GCF_055561235.1 of Kitasatospora sp. NPDC022856. NCBI lineage: Bacteria > Bacillati > Actinomycetota > Actinomycetes > Kitasatosporales > Streptomycetaceae > Kitasatospora > Kitasatospora sp. NPDC022856. The sequence goes on from NZ_JBVHHE010000149.1 coordinate 933, forward strand.
CAAGGAGAAGGCGAACCCCGCCAAGTACGCCGAACTCGAGGTCCGCTCCCTGACCGGACTCGGCGCCCACTGACCC